>JAFIFL010000046.1 GCA_020832055.1 Gammaproteobacteria bacterium | reverse complement strand
CTGATCTCGCCATGGAAGCGCGTGGTGTCATCCGCCCAGACGATGACCTCGCCACCGTCGCCGGCCACGGTGGCATCCGCTGCGATCTGCGCGTCGGGCCCGACGTAGGTATGGCTGGCAGTGGGCGTGTCGCCCCTGCCCTGGAAGGCGCCGCCGATCTTGATGTCACCACCGCCGGTGGCACCGGAGGCATCGATGCGCCCGCCGGTGACGGCGACGCGCTCGCCGAGCACTTCGATGCTGCCACCGCGCCCGCTCTCCGAGGTGGCTTCGATGGTGCCGCTGGTGAAGGTGTCCCCTTCGCTTGCGAAGAGGCGGATCTCGCCGTCCACCTCCTGGGCGTGGTTGGCGCGCAGGATGCCTTCGTTGTTGACCGCCATGGAGAACAGGTCCCGGGCCGCCTTGGCGGTGAGCAGAATCTGGCCACCGTGGGCCTGGATCTCGCCTAAGTTGGCCACGGCAGAGTCGCCGCCGGTGCCACCGAGTGCGCCCTCGGTGATCTGCACGCCGATCAGGCGCTCCGCATCGAAGGTGACGAAGGCCTTGGAGCCGCTGGCCAGATTGACGCGGCCCATGTCGGCCACGATCAGGCCCTCGTTGATGACCTCGTCGCCGAGCAGGGTGACGCTGCCGCCGGTGGCGGCGGTCAGGGTGCCGCGGTTGATGATCTTGCCGGCGATGTCGGCTGAGAACTCGAGTTCCAGCATGCCTTCCATGACGCGGTCGACGTCCACGTTCAAGGTGGACGCCATGAGGCTCGCGGTATCCACCCGTGAGCCTTCGCCGAACACCACGCCCCGTGGATTGAGCAGCATGACCTGGCCGTCGGCGGTCAGGGTTCCGAAGATCTGGGTGGCGGATTCGCCGGTGATGCGGCCTACGAACAGGGACTCCATCCCAGGCTGGCTGATGTTGACGCCATGGTCCTTGGCAATGTCGAAGCTGTAGAAGTCCGCGGCCATGCGCTGACTGAACTGGTCGATCTGCATCTGAGTGGCGGACGGCTTGCTGATGCTGCCCTGGCCGTGGGTGATGGTCCCGCCCTGGGGCAGTCCCGATGCGTAGGCCGGCGCCAGCCAGCAGGCCAGCCAGATACCGAGGATGGCCTTGCCGGTGCCCGGGGAGCGGCGGGTAAAGAAATCGCGAAGCTCGGCGTTCATTTCTTCAGGCTCCCCTGGTTCAACGGCTGGTGCGCGAACGGAACGTGGACAGGTCGAAGTCGAACGTGAGGTCCATGTACACCCGTCGCGTGTCGTCGATGAAGGTCGCGAACTGCGGATCCTGGAATCTGAGATTCTCTGGCCAGGCCACGTTCACGCTGCCCCGCAGCAGGTAGTTTCCGCGCGGGTTCTTGAACAGGTTGTACTCGAAGCCGAGGCCGTAGCCCCGGAACTCGAACCAGGTGTCGTCGAGGGTCGCCAGGTTGATCTGCTGGGCATTGGTCACGCCGTAGGCGTAGTCATAGAACACGTAGGGCCGGAAGAACTCGCTGAAGCGCTGGTTCGCGAAACCCATCTCGAAGTCCAGCGACTCAGGCAGTTCCCAGTACAGCTGCAGGCTCGCAAACGCACCCTTGTCCACCGACAGATCGTCCGCCAGCAGGTTGCGTACCGCTTCCGCGCCGCCCACCGAGAATCGGTTCACGGCCGGCAGGAACTGCTCGGTGTACTGGCTGTTGAAACGGAACAGCAGCGAGTGGCGCGTCTCCCAGCCCGGCGAGTACGGGATCGGCAACTCGAACAGCTTGTACATCCGTGCCGTCTGCGTGAACAGATAGAAGTGCTTGTCCTGGCCCGGGAACGTACCCGTTTCCTGCGCTGGTCGCGCCTGGCCTTCGATTCGACCTGACGTGATCGACCCGGCACGGACCCCCGTGCTGCCATCGATGATCATCCTCCAGTCCGGAATCAGCATGTCGTAGCGCAGCGTGGTGCCGGCCTCCAGGATCCTCTGATCCCGATCCACCGCACCGCCGAGATCCAGAGCGGAATCCTTGTAGCTCAAGTGCACGGTATGGGTGAGGTTCCGCTCCCGGCTCCGCAGCAGGTGGGTCCCGTACAGGAGATCGTAATTGCGGGTGTCGCCCTCGATGCGCTGCAGGCCATCGCCGATGGCAAACTCGTTGCGGCTTGCCCCCACCTCCACGAATTGGCGCAGACCCATCACCGGGCGCCGGTAGCGGGCGTTGTAAAGCGTCACCTCGTTCGGGCCTTCCGAGCGCAGGAACTGGAACGCCAGCTGGTCAGCAGCACCACTGGGGTCGTAGATGGTCGCTCCGATCAGTCCCCGGGTACGGCCGGTGATGTCGGCGCCGTGGTTGTCCAGTCGCGTGAATGCGCTCCAGCGACGCTCGTTGGACACGTTCAGTTCGAGCTGGGTCTCGCCGGGATTGCGACCCGGAACGAACACCCCACTGATGTCCAGGCCGCCCTGGTCATTGACCAGCCGCAGCCGCTCCTCGATCTCGTCCACCTGCACAGTCTTGCCGGCCACGTCCGTGAACGCCTGGCGCAGGCCCAGCGACTGGTAGATCCGATTGTTGACCACGGCCACCTGGCCGAGCACGCCGGGGTACACACGCAGCTCCACCACCCCTTCGCGAACGGTCTGGGGCGGCACCACCACCTGAGCGAGGAGCATGCCGGTGGCACGGATCTCATCCTGCAGCTCGCGCGCAACCGCCTCGAGATCGAAAACTGAAATGCCGCGCCGAGCGTCCAGCTCGTCGATCAGGTCCACCAGTTCATCGAACAGCGCCACCTTGGTGACCTGGGTCTCGTCGTCCCGGCCGCGAACCCGCTCCAGGAAGCGGGCGATCTCGCGCAGTTCCTCGTTGGAGAAGCCCTGCTCCTCGATCTCCTGCTCGGCGGCTTGCCGGGCGATGCCGGCCATGGCCAGTTCATGCAGGGCTTCCAGATCGATGCCCCGCTCCGGGTCATCGCTGATGCCGGTAATGCGGACGTCACTGACATTGAAGAAGGGACCCGCGATGGGCGTCATGGGACGCGCCCGGGCATCGGGAATCTCGATGGGGTCGAGGCGATCCGCGTCGAGATCGGCGGCGCGAGTCGTGCCTGTCTGGGGGAAGTCCCCTGCGGTCTGGGCCAACGTCGGGGAAGCAATGAGGACAAACCCGAGCACCGAAAGACGGACCACCGCTTGGGCACCCGCCGCCGAATTGAACAGTGATAGCACCTTCTTCACCCCGAACCGGACGGCCCACGAGATGGGCCGGTCATCGTGCCGTCGAAGTCCGGGCCCACGCGCGAGACCACAGGGGCTGGTATCACATCCGCAGGTGGTTGGCGGATCCCACACCGGCCCCTCGGTCCACTCAGTGGCAGTCCCTTCTCCGGCACCCCCATTACAAGCCAGAGCCTACTCCACGGGTGCTGTGCTGTGAAGCAAAAGGCCGGTTTCACTGCGGGTTGGGCGACATCGCCGACCTGCAGACGCCGCTTCAGGCACGCCGGCTCAGCGAACCTCTCGCAGAACCCGGAATCCGGTAACGGCATCACCACTGCCGGAGTGAGTGACCTGCGTCTCCAGCGTGCACTCGGTCAGCGGATCGGAGTGCTTACCGCCGACGGCCAGCAGATTGCCGTCGGGTCCGGTAACCCATTCCTGGGCATTGCCGACATGGTTGATCAGGCCCCAGGCATTGGGCGCTCCCTGGGTCACGGCCACCAGACTCTCACCGCGGACGACGCCACGGACGCTGGAATAGCAGTTGCGGCTGCTGTCCAGAGGCGAGCCGTTCGCATCGGCCGCGTGCAGCCACTCCCGCTCCGTGGGCAGGCGATAGGTATAGCCGGTCTGGGCACTGAGCCACTCGGTATAGCTCCTCGCGGCGTCGGCAGAAATGCCCGTCGCCGGCATGCGGATACCGCCTGTTGCCGGTGTCCCGCAGTCGGTGGCTTCGCAGTAGGTGTTGAATTCACCCACCGAGACCTCGTACTTGCCGATAGCGTAGGGCCCTCCGTTCCTGCCGGGGACCACCACCACGGCGGGCGCATTGCCGCCAACGGCCAGCTCATCCATGCAGAAACTGGTGCGACCGTTACCGATGTAGGTCCGGTTCGCACACGGATCCGGTGCCTCGACGGCGGCCAGCCTCTCGTGATTGGCGACGGCGAGTATCAGTCCCCTGGACTGCAGCACCTCCACCGGGCTGCGGGTGACCCGACTGCTGGCGCAATCGGCGGCGTAGTCGAGCGCCTCGCGACGATCCGCCTCTTCGAGCTGTTGAAAGGCCTCCAGTACGCCCTGGATCTCGTCGGGCTGATGACAGCGGCCGGCGAAAATGGGGAACACTCGGTCGTCACGCATGTCCTCGTAGGCCCGCCTGCGCTCGGCCTCGGCCTGGGCACGCTGCTGCGCCATCAGCTCTGCACGGTCCTCCTCCGCCTGCCGGCTGCTGGCCGTGGCGATGGCACCGTCGATATGATCCTGCCAGCGGGTGCGCATCTCCTGCAGGGTGGCGGACAGCTCGTTGAGTTCGTCCGGCCGTGTCGGATAGCGCTGGATGGCGCGGCCCAGCAGATCCTGGGCTTCGCGAATGTTGTTCACCTGATTGCGGGCAGATTCCAGCCGTTCCGGATCGGCCACGAAGCGTTCCCCGTCCCGAATCGTCGGAATGCGAGGCAATTCATCCGCGGGGGTGAGTCGCCGAATCTCAGCGAGATAGATGCCAAGCGCCTGATCCCGGGCGGCGGCAATGGCCTGCGTGTCGCTTTCCTCCACCGCATCGAGACCAAACGCCCGGAGCCGCCGCAGGACGTCCGCGCGCTCACGATCCGCACCCTCGCCGCCGAAAGGCCCCGCGAGCAGGCGATAGCCGGCGCCGCTGCGCTCTGGAACCTGCACCCGCAGCGGTATGCCCAACTGCTCGAAAACCTGCCTGCGCACGGCCTCGGCGTCGCTCTCGCTGCTGTGGGAGCTCGCCACGATCACCGGCGTCGCCGACTCCTCCCAGCGCCGGATGTCCCGCTGCACGAACTCTTCCCAGACCGGGCTGAATACCGGCGTCGCCAGCTGCTCCTCGACCCCGCTGCGGGCATTCTCGATACGGGTGTCGAGTTCCACCCACTCCCGCGGGATCTCGATGGGTGCTTCGCCGGGGCCGATGATGCCACCGAAATAAAGGCCGGCGACCACCGCAGCCATGCCGACAGCGGTGACCAGCGCGTACTTCAGGCCGGTTCCGGCAACCCCGAAGAACTCATCCAGAAACACCTGTGCGTCCGGCGTGCGGTTCTCCCGCCGGAAGGCCAGCGAATGCTTCAGGGCGTTCCACTCCCGCCGCGTCAGCCCCTCCGGCCGCAGCAGGGTCATGTTCTGGGCCTCGGCGATCGGGGCCTTCTTGCGGTCGTAGGGATGCCTGCCGGTCAGCAGCAGGTAGGCGACGATGCCCAGGGCGTAAACGTCGTCCTGGGGTGCCGGGTCCTTGCCCTCGAACATCTCGCAGGCGGCATAGGCTGGGGTCAGGGCTCCGAGGGCACCGGCATCGAACAGGGTCTTGTCCGTCCCATCATCCTTGCCCATGGTCGCCGCCAGGACCGGACCCTGCTTGGCGACCTCCTCACCGGGTGCCGCTGCGGCGCGGGCGATACCGAAGTCGAAAACCTTCGCCGCACCGGTGGAGGTCAGGAAGATATTGCCCGGCTTGAAATCCGAGTGGATCAGGTTCTGGGCATGGGCATAGGCCAGCGCCGAGGCGATGTCCTTGATGATTCGGAATGCCTGTTCCTTGGGGACGCCCTGCTTGTGCTGCTTGAGGAACTTGTCGAGGGGATCCCCCTGCATCAGTTCCATGACCATATAGGCCGTCTGGCCGTCGCGGTCGAAGTCATACACCGAGGCGATATTCGGGTGCGACAGACGCTGGGTCCGGCTCGACTCCCGCTGCAGGGCTATGAAGGCATCCGGATGCTCAGCGAAATTCTCGTTCAGGACCTTGACCGCCACATGGGGATTGCGGTCGCGGGCTTCCTGCTTCACCAGGTCGACGGCCTTGTAGACGCCTCCCATGCCACCTTCACCGAGCTTGTCCTCGAGAACGAACCGACCCTTCAGGACGGTTCCACTACCGAGGGAAGCAGCGGTCGGCTTGGCGGCGGTCTTCGCTCCCGTCGCGCTGACCGTGCTCTGGACCGTGGCTTCATCGTCACTGTCGATGATGGTCGTGTGGCCGGTCAGCGTCGCCGGCCCACGCTCCGTAATGTCATCGTCGACGCCGCGGCCGTAAGCCGTTGCCGTGTGCGAACGTACCGTGGCGTCGTCCTCGTCAGGCGCAGGCACAGTGGCATCTTTGTCGCCGGCCCGGCGCGGCCCTCGAACCACCGCCTGGACGGTAGAGTCGTCGTCGCCGGGAAGTTCGTCGCCAGGAGGTGCGTCAGCGGAGCGCCCCTGCGCGGCATGCTTTCTGAGGAGGGTGGTTTCTTCGTCCTCGTCCTGGTCCTCGTCCTCGTCCTCGTCGAGATCAGACGTCCCGTTGGTGTCACGGATTTCGGTGCGCTCGCCTTCGTCCCGATCGCCCTTGGGCGCATCGGAACCGACCTTTACCCCAGGCGCGCGGCGGGTCTGCGGCTGGCCATCCCCGTCGCTGCCATGGGGCCGGAATTCGGTGGGATCGTCGTCGTCCGCGCCGGCCTGCTCGGCGTCCCCCCGACGCATCTCAGTCCGATCCGGCTCGTCCGCCTCATCGCCTTTGCGGCCATCGCGGAATTCAGTGGGATCATCGTCGGTCCGCGACGGATTCCGGTCCCGAAACCCGGTCGGATCTTCCGGTTCGTCCGGGCCTTTGCGGTCAGAGTCGTTCATGCATGCCCTCGCGGAGTACCCCCGTACCCAAAGGAAGGCCAACTATAACAACCCCCAATGGCTTTGGAAGCGCCCGAACAGGATCGATCGGCCATGCTCGATGGCCACGTGTGAGCTGCCCGCTTGCACCCGAGCTCGCACACCGATCCAATGCGGCCTTCATCTGAGGAGGAAACGGGTCAATGGGAGAGCTGACGTATCCATTCGAGGGCTGGCCACAGCCCGGGGAGACCAGGGAAATCGCTCCGGGCGTGCGCTGGCTGCGTATGCCCATGCCGGGGTCGCTGAACCACATCAACCTGTATGCGCTCGAAGATGACGCAGGCTGGACGCTGGTGGACATGGGCCTCGGCGACGAGCGCACCCGGGATCTGTGGGAGCAGCTGTTCAGCGGTGATCTTGCCGGGCGGCCGGTGCAAAGGCTGCTGGCCACCCACATGCATCCGGATCACGTCGGTCAGGCGGGCTATCTGAGTGAGCGCTGGCAGGCGCCATTGCACATGACCCGCGGTGAGTATTATCAGGCACGTGCCTTCTCCCAGGGCGGCGGCATGGGCAACATGAACTGGGAAGGTGAGGCCTTTTACCGGGGCGCCGGCCTGACGGCGGACGATCTGGCTACGATGCGCAAGAGTTTCGGTGGTGGCTACGGTGCCAGCATCACGCCCCTGCCGCTGGGCCATCACCGGCTGCAGCATGGCGATGTCCTCACCATCGGCGGCCGCGACTGGCAGGTGCTCGTGGGTGCCGGGCACTCGCCCGAGCACGCCTGCCTTTACTGTCGTCAGCTCGGGATCCTGATCGCAGGCGATCAGGTGCTGCCCGTGATCACTTCCAATGTGAGCGTGCACCCCAATGAGCCCATGGCCAATCCACTCAAGGACTGGCTCGATTCCCACGACCGCTTTCTGTCCCTGCCGGACGAGACCCTGGTACTGCCGGCCCACGGCGAGCCCTTCCGCGGGCTGCGCAAGCGGCTGCGGGCCCTCATTGCCCACCACGAAGATCGCATGCTGGCGCTGGAGGAGTACTGCACCCGCCCGGCCATTGCCCGGGACATGCTGCCGGTGCTGTTCCGGCGCAAACTCGACTCGCGGCAGATGATCATGGCGCTGGGCGAGTGCATCGCCCATCTGCACCTGCTGATGCACCGGGACCGCATCGAGCGCGTCACGGGCGAGGACGGCGTCTGGCGCTTCCGCTCCATCGACCCCGATCTGGCCCGCCGCCTGCGCGCCGAGCGGGACACGCCGGATGACGGCCCGATGATGGTGTAAGGACTGCGCGGAGGCCTGATCTCACCCGCCCGCGGACGTGGCCTCGATGACCCAGTCCAGGTAGTCGCTGCCCACGGCCAGAGCGGGCAGGACCACGATCTGCGGCACCTCGTAGGGGTGCTCGCGTTCGAGCCACGCTGCAGCGGTCTGTGCCAGGGAGCGCCGGGTCTTGATCATGAGCCGGATCTCCGGGTCCTCTGCCACCGCATCGTCCCAGATGTAGAGGCTGTCGACCTGGGACAGCTGCACGCAGGCGGCCAGCCCGGCTGTCAGCAGCCCCTTGGCCAGCGCCCGCGCTTCGTCCTCGGTCGAGGTGGTGGTCAACAGCACACACAAGTCCGGGGTGCTGCCGTCGTCATCTCCGGTTAGGCTCAAGTCCGTCCTCCGCATCCACTGATGGTGTCTTCCTATGCAATGCCGAACTGGCTGCGGCGCCTGCTGCATCGCCCCGTCCATTCGCGATCCCCTGCCGGGGATGCCATCCGGCAAACCTGCCGGCGTTCGCTGCGTCCACCTCACGGAGGACCTGCGCTGCGGGATCTTCGGCCATGCCGACCGGCCCAGGGCCTGCGGCGATTTCCTGGCCGAGCCCGACTTCTGCGGCCACGACCGCAGCAGCGCGCTCGATCTGCTCGAAGCCATCGAGATCGCCACGCTTCCGGCACCCCGCCATCACCGCGATACGGATGCCGCCAGTTCGGCATAGCGATCGAGCATGGGCACGACCTTGTCGGCGCCGGCCGCAGGCAAACCGAAGACGATGCGCGTGAATCCCATGTCCAGATAACGCCGGACGCGATCGGGATCCGGCCCGGTGCCGAACACGGTGAGATCGAGACTGTCGAAATCGCGTCCGGCTGCCGTCATCGCCGCACGCAGCTCGGCCATGCTGGCCGCGAGATCCACGCCGCCACGATCGATGGGCATCCAGCCGTCGGCGTACTCGGCGACGCGGGCGAAGGCATACTTCGACGCCGCCCCGAGCAGGATCGGTGGACCACCGGGCTGGGCGGGTTTAGGCCAGGCGTGAATGGGATCGAAGTTCACGTGCTCGCCGTGAAATTCGGCGGCCTCGTCGCTCCATATGGCACGCATCGCCAGGATGCGCTCACGCAGCACCGCCCAGCGCTGCCTGAAAGCCACTCCGTGATTCGCCATTTCTTCCGCGTTCCATCCAGCGCCCACTCCCAGCAGCACCCGTCCACCCGAGAGGTGATCCAGGGTCGCCACCTGCTTGGCCATGAGAAGAGGATCCCGCTCCGTCACGAGCGCAATACCCGTCGCCAGCCGGATCGACGTCGTCACGGCGGCCGCGGCTCCGAGCGCCACGAAGGGATCCTGGGTCCGATAGTACCAGCGCGGCAACTCGTCACCGCCGGGCCAGGGTGACTCGCGCTTGACGGGGATATGGGTGTGCTCGGGCAGAAACAGGGACTCGAAGCCGCGTGCCTCGGCAGCACTGGCGAGTTGGACCACGCTCATGGCGTCGTCCGTGGCAAACATCGTGACGCCGAACGCCGGGCGTTCGTTTCCCATCGCAGTCCCCTCTCCGTTGGGCCGATCGCCCGATGGAGAGGTTGCCACAGGAATCTGAAGAGGCAAGTGCCAGGATCGAATTCGGCAGCGCCCAGGCCCTGCCAGCGGGACTCAGAGCAGAGTCTGTTCGTCGAACAGCATCCGGCTGGACTCGATCCGGGTGACGTAGCGCTGTCCGGCCTGCTGGAAGCGGGCGAGCCGGAGATTGCCGGGGCCGACGTTGTAGAGGCGCAGGGCACAGTCAAGGTCCCCGCACTCGGCCTTGTAGAAGGCCAGGACCTGGGCACCACAGTAGATGTTCTGTTCCGGATCGAGGAGGTCGAAACCGCCGCAGAAATCACGCCAGATCTGCGGCATCACCTGAGCCGGACCAATGGCGCCCGCCCACGACTCGGCCCGCTTGCGAAAGGAGCTCTCGGTGTGAATGAGACTGGCAATGACTTCAGGTTCGATCTGATAGCGCCAGCTGGCTTCCAGGATCCAATCCGAAAACGTCAGTGCACGCTTGGGCTCGAGCCCGAAGACCTGTTCGAGCCGGCGCGCAAACTCCTCGACGTCGTAGTACGGGACGACCGGCGCGGCTTCCTGTGCCGGCAAGGCCAGATCCTTCACGACAGGGGGCAGCGGCTGGGCGAGCTGAGCCACGATCAGCGCCATGAGCACCGCAACCGGGACCGCGGAAACAGGGATCAGGGCGACCCGGGCTGCCGGCGACACGCGCGCCCAAACCCCGCCGGGCAGAGCCCGCAGGATGGAAAATAACGCTTGAGTGATCAGGAGCGGTGACGGTGCCACAGTCACGACGCACCTCCGGGCTGGCCGAGATGCGGCGATTGTACTCAGCCTTCACCAGAAATCCATTCTTTTTCAAGATTTGGAACAGAGAAGTGAGGCGCTGCGCACCGGCCATGACCGCTCCGCGCACCCAATCGGTGCGGGAGCGGCTCCAACCCCGCGACGCGCGGGGCTTCAGGCCCAAGCAGGGATTCAGGCCGCCTGCAGGTCGTCGATGATCCGCTTCTGCTCTGCCGCGGGAATCGTGCCATAGGCAGCTGACGTGCGGTCGATGAGATCGCCGTAGCGCTGCTTCATCTTGGCCGCCACATCCTTGGGCTCTGCTACCACCGCAAACTTCTGCAGAATGTCGTCGGTAATGATCTCTCCCATCTCCTTCCATTTGCCTTCCTTGGACATGGTGTTGAGCACCGGCTGCAACTCACCTGCCCCGATGGAATCGAGCACGCCCTTGTAGGCAGGCGTCGAGCCGTAGAACCCGATCTGCCGGGTCACGGTCTCCCTGGCCTGGGCAAAGGTGCGCTCGTCGGTACCGGTCACCACGAAGCAGGGATAGGACACCTGGAAATCGGAGCGCTTGCGACCGGATGCCGCCAGACCCTTTTCGACGTTCGGCAGCGTCACGGTCCGCAGGTACTCCTCAGTGGTAAAGGCGTGCGCGATGACACCGTCCGCCACTTCACCTGCCACCTGGGTCATGATCGGTCCCACGGCAGCCAGGAACACTTTCGGCGGGCCGTACTCGGTATTGGTGGGCGTAAAGAATGGCGTCATCAGGGTGTGCTGGTAGAACTCACCGCGGAAATCCAGCGGCGTGCCGTTGTACCAGTTGTCCCAGATGGCACGCATGGCGAGGATGAACTCGCGCATCCGCGGTGCCGGCGACGACCAGGGCATGGAGAAGCGCTTGGTGATGTGGGGACGGATCTGCGAACCGAGGCCCATGATGAAACGCCCCTTGGAGTGGGCGTTGAGGTCATGGCCAATATTGGCCAGCGTCATCGGGGTGCGCGCAAACGCTACCGCGATGGAGGTGATCAACTCGATCTTGCTGCTCTCACCGGCAGCGAGCAGCAGCGGAAAGAAGGGGTCGTGGGAGGTCTCGGCGGTCATCGCGCCGCTGTAGCCCATCTCCTCGAGCTGACGAACGCTCTGTGGGACCTTGTCGAGCTCCATGGTCAAGCCGCCATCGACGCGCATGTACTTACCTCCAAAGAAGTGAAATCGAAGACTGGATTTGAAACGGATTCTAGCCTGCAAAGGGTTGCGTGGTACATGCGTGAACCAGGCGCGCCTGATCCTGGGACCCGCCCATCAGTCTGACAGCAGCAGGCCCGGCGATGCACAGCCGCCCTCCCAGCGGACCACATCGCTGCCGGCTGTATCGAGCCGCACCTGGTAGGCCACGGCATTCGGCTGGCGCACCCGGAGCAGGGTCTCCCGCTCGAGACCGAGCAGGCATCCGAGCAGCACCCGCACCAGGGTCCCATGAGACACCACGACGATGCGACGGGCCGGATGATCGACGAGCCTGTCGACCAGGGGGGTCACCCGCTCGACCATGTCATCGTAGTTCTCCCCGAGCGGTGCCCGGTAGCCCCAGGGATCCTGGATGCGACGGTCGGACTCCTCGGGATCCGTCGCCGTGACCTCGTCCAGCGTGAAGCCCTCGAATCGCCCCATGCTGCGCTCTGCCAGCCGCGGATCGATCTCCACTTCCAGTCCGAGGGCGTCGGCCAGGATCTTCGCTGTGGCCTGAGTGCGACCGAGCGGACTGGTCACGATCAGTTCCGGTCTGAGCTCGAGAAGCCAGCTGAGATGCGCACGCACCTGCCGGCGCCCGACGTCTGTCAGCGGCGAATCAGCGCGCCCCTGCAGGCGACCACTGACATTCCATTCCGTCTCACCATGACGAATGAAGATCAACTCCCGAACCACTTCACCTCCACCGCTGCGCCTTCACGACCCCACATCACCCAATCTCCGAACATAGTCCTGCGCACGCGGTCTCAAGCTTGCTACTCTTGAAAGCGAGGGCCGCGGCCCCACCCTCAATCCAAGTTTACCTATCTTCATGGAGATGACCCGACATGCGCATCCTGCTGTTCATCGCGACCAATATCGCGGTGCTCGCGCTTGCCAGCATCACGCTCAGCATTCTTGGCGTCGGCAGCATGCTCGACGAAACCGGCACCGGCCTGAACCTGACTTCTCTGCTCATCATCTGCGCCGTCTTCGGCTTCGCGGGCTCGCTCATCTCCCTGTTCATCTCCAAGTGGATGGCCAAGCGCGCCACGGGAACCCGGGTCATCGAGCAGCCGCGCACGGCGACCGAGCGTTGGCTGGTGGACACGGTCAAGGAACTCGCCGACAAGGCCGGCGTCGGCATGCCCGAAGTCGGCATTTTCGACGCCGCCCAGCCCAATGCGTTCGCGACCGGCTGGAACCGCAACAGCTCGCTGGTAGCGGTCAGCACCGGTCTGATGCAGAACATGCGTCCGGAGGAGGTCCGGGCCGTCCTGGCCCACGAGATCGGTCACGTGGCCAATGGTGACATGATCACGCTGGCGCTGGTGCAGGGCGTGGTGAATACCTTCGTGATGTTCTTTGCACGCATCATCGGCTTCTTCGTCGACCGGGTGGTGTTCAAGAACGATCGGGGCCTCGGCCCCGGCTACTGGATCGTCACCATCGTCGCCCAGATCATCCTCGGCATCCTGGCCATGATGATCGTCATGTGGTTTTCGCGCTTCCGCGAGTTCCGGGCGGATGCCGCCGGCGCCAGACTTGCCGGCCGGGAGCACATGATCGCCGCACTGGAGCGGCTGCGGGTCGGCAGCGAGATGCCCGACGCCATGCCCGAGAGCATGCAGGCCTTCGGCATCAATCAGGGCCTGCGCCAGGGCATGCAGGCGCTGTACTCCTCCCACCCGCCCCTGGAGGCCCGCATCGCCGCGCTGAAGAACGCGGGCTGAGGCTGCACGGTTCAAGCTCGCTGAGGCACCAGCCGGATGGTCGAGGTGCCTTTGGCGAGCACCTCGCCCTCGGCATCGAGCAGGCGCCCTTCGCAGAACACCGTCTGCTTGCCTGCCCGCTCGATCCAGCCTTCCGCCCGCACCGTGCCGGGGCCCGCGGGCCGGAAGAAGCTGATCTTGATCTCAAGGGTGGCGATCCAGAACTGCTGCCCGCGCTGAGCGAGCACCGCATGGGCCATGGCCGAATCGATCCAGCCGGTGACGAACCCGCCCTGGGCCACTCCGCCGGAATGGCAGAACTCCGGCTTGACGGTAAAGCGCAGCGCCGCAAAGCCGCGATCGGCGTCGAGCTCGATACAGACCCCATCGCCGAGTGCCTGCAGTACGGAAGGCTCGGCGCCGGCAACCTTCTCCGCCTCGCTCATTCCTTCGACTCCCGATTCGACTCGCGATAGTCCCCAAAGTCCTTGTCGCGCTTGGACAGCGCCTGGGTGAGTCCGCCTTCGGCGATGTCCTTCAGGTGACTGCGCGCCGAGGGGGTGAGCATGGACAGGGTCTGCAGCTCAGTGCCGGAGCGGATCGCCGCACGCATGCCCATCAGCTCCATCTGCCGGTGCACGGCGCGCTTGTTGATCTGCTGGATGTCCGGCGGCACCCGGGCAATCTTCTCCGCCACCCGCAGCACCTCCGCCTCCAGCTGATCCGCGGGGAAGGCCCGGTTGGCGAAGCCGCATTCCGCCGCCTCGATCCCGGAGATGGAATCACCGGTGAGCATCATCTCCATGGCCCGGCGCAGGCCGACGATCCAGGGATAGAACTGATTGTCGGGCGGGCTGATGGAACGTACCACCGGGTAGCCGATCTTTGCATCCTCGGCGGCGTAGACCAGATCGCAGGCGGTGGCGAGTTCGGTGCCACCGGCCAGACAGTAGCCCTCCACCTGGGCGATCACCGGCTTCGCCAGATCCCACATCTGCAGGAAGCCGTCCACCACGTGCCGGGGCCAGTTGCCGAGGCCACCGGCGGTGTGAAACGGCTGGTTCTGACGGGAATCCTGCTTGAGATCGTAGCCGGCGGAGAAGTTGCCGCCGGCGCCGCGCAGGATCGTGACCCGAAGCTCCGGATCCTGATCCGCCTGGATCAGGGCATCGAACAGTTCCGTGCGCAGCAGGTTCGACAGGGGATTGCGCTTCTCCGGACGGTTCAGCGTGATGCGCTGAACGCCGGGCAGCGGCCGGTCGACGATGATCCACTGGTAGTCACTCATGACCGTCGATCCTCAAGGCTGGAATTGATCGGCGGTGAAGGCGTCCAGGCTGGCCTGGGTGTCCTCCTTCGACAGGCCGAGCGGCGCGATGATGGCGGTATCGATGCCCGTGTCGAGGGCCCAGCGGATGCGCTCCCGACACTCCTCGGGGGAACCGATCACCGCGATCTCGTCGACGATGTCGTCGGTGAGCGCCCCGGTGGTCTTGTCCCGATCCTTGGCCGCCCAGCCCTCACGGATCTGCGCGGCGGCATCCTCGTAACCGGCCCAGTCCAGGAAGGCGTTGTACTGAGGCGTGGCGTAGTAGGGCGCGAAGGCCGCCCGGAAGGCATCCCGCGCCCGCGCCTTGTCGTCAGTGACACAGACCATGAAGCGGTTGACCACTTCCGGCGTCTCGCTCTTGCCGCCGCGCTTGGCACCGATCTTCACGTGTTCGATCATTCTTGGCAGCGCCCGCTTGGGCCAGAGGTTGAAGATGACGCCATCCGACACTTCGGCTGCGGTCTCGATCATCTTGGAACGTAGGGCCGCCATGTAGATGGGCGGCGGATTCTCGAGGGGCGGTTGCCGGTAGCCCTTGCTCTTGAGGGTCTCACCATTGAAGTCGGACTTCTCACCGGCCAGCATGGATCGCACCAGCTGCACGGTCTCCTTGACCCGGGTCAGCGGCTTGTCCAGCGGGATGCCGTTCCAGCCGGTCATCATGGCCACACTGGAAGAGCCGAGCCCCATGACGAAACGCCCGGGCAGCTGCTGACTGACCGTATAGGCGGTGGCGGCGAGGACAGTCGCTGAGCGCGTGTAGACCGGCGTCACGGCGATGCCGATGCGAATCGATTGGCTGTGGTCACCGAGAATGGCCGCCAGGGTCAGGGCGTCGGGCGCACCGCCGTCCCCGAACCAGGCATCCGTGTAACCCTTCGATTCCGCCCACTGCACCCGATCAATGGTGTCCTGCACCCGTGGACCACCCGGCAGCGTCACCGCCACGCGTTTGCGCTGTGTCATGATCTCTCCCTCATTGTCGTTGAACTCTCGAGATGAACCGGCAGGCCGTGACCGTCGCCTCTGCCTGCGCGCCAGCACCCGCGCCGGTGAAGGCGGCAAGCCTCGCATCCGCCCCGCAGGGGATCAAGTGGAGACGGTCCATCGGGCGGTGCTATCCTCCGCCACCCCCGCGCCCGCACAAGCGCTCAACGAGGATCTCTCTGCATGACCGAGACCGCCGTCATCACTGCCGTTCGCCCCGGCCATGAATTCGATCAGGCCGCCCTCGCCCGTTTTCTGGAGCCCCACGTTCCCGGCGCCAGCAAGGGAATCGAGATCCGTCAGTTCGAAGGTGGCCAGTCGAATCCCACCTTTCTGCTCAAAGTGGGTGAGCGTGAGTTCGTGATGCGCAAGCAACCCCCGGGCGAGCTGCTGCCCTCCGCCCATCAGGTGGATCGCGAGTACAAGGTGATGGCTGCGCTGGCCGGTACGGACGTCCCGGTCCCGAAGATGATCGCGCTGTGCGAGGACAGCAGCGTCGTCGGCACCAAGTTCTATGTCATGGAAAAGGTGGCAGGACGGGTCTACAGCGACCTGCTGCTCGAGGATCTGCCCAAGGCGGACCGCCGCGCCGTCTATCTGGACATGGTGCGGGTCCTGGCGGCACTGCATGCCGTGGACCACGAAGCCGTGGGACTGGCCGAATTCGGCAAGCCCGGCAACTACTACAGCCGGCAGATCTCACGCTGGTCGCGCCAGTACGAAGCATCCAAGACCGAAGACCTGCCGGCCATGGACAAGCTCATGGCCTGGCTGCCCGAGCAGATCCCGGAGTCCGACGAGGTCTGCGTGGTCCACGGAGACTACCGCCTGGGCAACGTCATGCTCCATCCTACTGAACCGCGCATCGTCGCCGTCCTGGACTGGGAGCTGTCCACCCTGGGCCACCCGCTGGCCGATCTGGGCTACCTGTGCATGGACTACCATTCGCCCGGCTACGACGGCCAGGGTCTCGGCGATGCCGATCTGGCTGCCCGCGGCATTCCCGACGAAGCCGAGATGGTCGAGCACTATTGCAAACTCACCGGCAGGCAACAGATCGAGAACTGGACGTTCTACGTGGTGTACAACCTGTTCCGGTCCGGCGCCATCATCCAGGGTGTCTACAAGCGCGGGCTGGAAGGTAACGCCAGCTCCGAACAGGCGCTCGGCTACAAGGATGTCTGCCGGCAGCGCTCGGAACTGGCGTGGGGGCTGGTGGAGTCGAAAGGACTTGCGTGAGCGGATGTGCGGCGACGCCCCAAGGGCGCCGCCGCAAACTGATCAGAGCATGATCTCCGCCATCAGTTCGATGGCTTCCTTCTGGGCGCTGCCGATGAGCATGCTGCCCACCTGATTGGACTTGCCCGCTTCCTTCCAGCGCGCCGCGCGCTCGCGGATGCGGTCTGCCGGACCCACCAGATGGCAGGCGTCGATCAGTTCCGCCGGCACCGCGGCCATGGCCTCGTCCTTCTTGCCGGCCAGATACAGATCCTGGATCTTCACCGCCGCTTCCTCGAAACCGAGACGCTTGGCGTAGTCGTTGTAGAAGTTCTTGTCCCGGGCGCCCATACCGCCGATGTACAGCGCCATGCTGCCGCGGATCGGCATCATGCACTGTTCGACATCGTCGCCGACCACCACCGTCACGAACGGAGCCACGTCGAAGTCCTTCAGGCCCTTGCCGTTGCCGGCCTTGGCGAAGCCCTTGTCGATGGGATCAGCCAGCACGCTGTACTTCTCAGGATCCATCCAGATCGGGAAGAAGCCGTCGCAGACCTCCGCTGCTGCGGCCACACCGTTGGGAGTGATGGTCGCAGCGTAGATCGGAATGTCGTCTTCGCACTTCATGATGCTCTTCAGCGGCTTGCCGAGGCCGGTGGCGCCCGGACCGGTGTAGGGCAGCTGATACTCGGTACCCTCGAAGGTCGCGCGATCCTCGCGGGCGAAGATCATCTTCATGATCTGGGTGTATTCCTTCAGGCGCGTCACGGGCTTGCCGTAAGGCACGCCATGCCAGCCCTCGACCACCTGCGGACCGGATGCACCGAGCCCGACGATGAAGCGGCCACCGGACAGCTGGGCAAGCGTCATGGCGGTCATGGCCGCCATGGCCGGTGTGCGTGCCGGCATCTGCATGATGGCGGTGCCGACGCGAATCTTCGTGGTATTGGCGAGGATCCAGGTCGCCGGCGTAATGGCATCGGAACCGTAGGCCTCCGACGTCCAGACTGAATCGTAGCCGAGTGCTTCCGCATGCTTGATCGCATCCATCGGAAGACTGAGCTTGGCACCGGAATAGCCGGCGAGCATGCCTAGCCTCATGGGACTCTCCTCTTTGGGGGCTGGGGGACTGGGCAGACGCGCCAGTCAATGACAAAACGAACCGCCGCGCAGTATAGGGCGCCCGGCAACCCGGTGACAGACCGGGTACCGCCGCCAGGCAGACACCGCGCATTCCACCTGCCCTGCTACTATGCCCGTTCGTTCCTGGATGCGGAGTACGCGCCGTGGTGAGTTGGCAGACCCGGATGGTCAACGGCTTCCTCAGATTGGCCGTGAAACGCCGGCTGGCAGCCCAGACGCTCGATGCCGGACAGATCGCGGCGTCCCGCATCAGGCTGGCCCGGATGGCTGCCCGCAACCGCCTGCCACCGGATGTGCGTATCGAACCGATGGATGCCGCCGGCGTCAAAGCGGAGTGGATCAGCGCTTCGGGGCTGCGCGTGCCGGGCAAGACGCTGCTCTATCTGCATGGCGGCGGCTACACGGTGGGCAATCCGGAGCTGTATCGGATCTTCACCTGGCGGCTGGCCGAAGCGGGCTGCTGCCGGGTGCTTGCCATCGACTATCGGCTGGCACCGGAAAACCCGTATCCGGCGGCCGTGGAGGATGCTCTCGCCGCCTATCGCTGGCTGCTCGACGAGGGCCATGACGGGCACGATCTCGCTGTCGCCGGCGACTCTGCCGGCGGCAATCTGACCCTGGTGCTGCTGCAGCGGCTGCGGGAGGAAGGGCTGCCCATGCCGGCATCGGCCATCTGCTTTTCGCCCTGGACGGATCTCACCGGCAGCGGCGCCTCGGTGATTCTCAATGCCCGCCGCGATCCCATGCTGCCCGGACACCGGCTGCGGGATGCCGCCGAACTCTACGCACCAGGGGCTGACCATCGCGATCCGCTGATCTCGCCGCTGTTTGCCGACTACCGGGGCTTTCCGCCCCTCTCCCTTCACGTTGGCTCCACGGAGGTGCTGCTCGACGACTCGACCCGCGTGGCCGACCGGGCGCGCAGCGCCGGGGTCTCCGTGGATCTGAACATCTGGCCGGCCCAGCCCCATGTCTTTCCGGTGCTCGCCCGGGTGATTCCGGAGGGAAGGCAGGCCCTGAACATGAGCGGCCGCCACCTGCTCGCCCACTGGCTCATGGTCCACGGACGTCAATGATCAGCGCAAGCGACAGCCGTCCGGCCGAGCGACTGCGTCATCTGCTGGAGAAGAACCACGCCCTCGCCGAGGCGGAAGAGGCCCATCCGGCTTTCCGGGCCCGGCTGCGACAGCTGCAGCGCTGGCAGTGCGCGCGCCTGACGCGCAGCCATGCCGATCTGGCAGCCCAGCCGCGCTATGCTCCGGGCGTCCGTTTCTTCATCGACGACCTGTATGCCCCGCGCGATTTCTCAGCCCGCGACACCGATGTCGAACAGGCATTGCCTTATATGATTCGCCTGCTGCCGGCCAAGGTTCTGGACACTGCCGCCGACGCCATGGCCCTGCAGGTGCTGACGCGAGAACTCGATGCCGCCATGGTCACCGCCCTGTTCCCGGATCCCGGCGCGGATGCCGGCAGCGAGGACATCGATGTGGCGCGTTACGCCAAGGCCTACCGGATCTGCAATGCCTTCGACGACCGCCGCCGGCAGATCGCACTGCTCGAAACCCTGGCCGAACGCCTGGACCGCTACGTCCATTCATCCATGCTGTACGCTACCCTGCGCATGGCGCACGGCCCCGCGAAATTGATGGGCCTTGGCGACCTGCAGAGCTTTCTGGAACGGGGTTTCTCGGCCTTTCGACACATGCGGGGCTCTGAACATTTCGTCCGCACCATCGTCGCCCGCGAGACCCGCTATCTCGAGGCCATGGAGGCCGGCAGCACGGATCCGTTCCAGAACGGAGAGCTCTCACCGTAGAATCAGCACCATCTATAGAGGGGACGACGCGTGGCCAAGAAGAGCTATCAGGAATCGCCCAAAGTCCGGCGCTTGCGGCGTTCGATCATCGGGGGGTTCGGCGCCCTGCTGGTGGTGGTGGGCGCCATCGGCATCTGGGCCATCTTCTCCGGCGTCCCCGCCGGCCTGGACGAGGGCCGCCACTACGCCCCCCTCGAAGGTGCTGATCGCCCCCGCAGCGGCCCTATCGTGGTCACGGAGTACTTTTCCTACGGCTGCGTGCACTGCCGCAATTTCGACCCGCAGATCGAGAGCTGGGCGGCACGGCTGCCGGACGATGTGCGCTTCGAACGGGTTCCCGTGAGTTTCTCACCCGCGTGGCGCAATCTCGCGCGGGCCTACTACGCGCTGGAGGAGCTCGAGATTCGCGAGCGCCATCATCGGCGCATTTTCGATGCCATCCATGTGTCAGGCCTCGGTCTGACGACCCCGGAGTCCATAGCTCAACTTGTCGGCGGCCAGGGCGTCGACGCCGAGACCTTCCGCCGCACCATGCAATCCCCAGCGGTGCGACGCAAAGTGGAGGAAGCCGAACGGCGCGCCCGCGAGGCCGCCATCCCTGCCGTGCCGACAGTCGTGGTGGACGACCGCTACCGCATCAGCAGCACCGACATGAGCCGCCGCCAGATTCTCGATGTGGCCGACCGGCTCATCGAACGGGAGCGGGAACTGCGTTCAGGAAACGCTACTTCCCCGTGAAGGCGGGCTTGCGGCCTTCGGAAAACGCGGCGATGCCCTCACGACCGTCTTCGCTGGCAGCCCGCGCGGCGATGTGCCGGGTTTCGAGCTCCATCTGAGTTTCCAGACCATTGCCGAAGGTCGCCAGCAGCAGCTCTTTCACGGCCCCATAAGAACCGGTGGCCCCCTGCGCAAGAGTCTCGGCACGGGCCACCGCTGCGTCGAGGGCCTGACCCTCCGGCACCACTTCATTGATCAGGCCCCAGTCCAGGGCCTCGGCAGCGGTGAGACGACGGTTGGTGAGCATCAGCTCCCGGGCCCGGCGATCCCCCACGAGACGCGGCAGGAACCAGCTCGAGCTGCCGTCCGGCGACAGGCCCGCAGCGGTATACGCCATGATGAAACCGGCGGACTCCGACGCCACCACCAGATCGCCGGTAATGGCCAGACTCATGCCGGCTCCGGCCGCCATGCCGTTGACGGCCGTGATCAGCGGCGCATCCATGCGGCTGAAACGCGTGATGGCCGTATGCAGATAGGCCGTCAGCTCCTTCAGCCGCGCGGGCAGTTCCGCCCCGAAACCGGCAAAGGACTTCAGATCGCCACCGGCACAGAAGAAGCGGCCGGCGCCGGTCAGCACCACCGCCCGCACCTCGGCATCCTCGGACAGCGCGATGGCCTGCAGCATCAGCGCCTTGCCCAGCGCGAGATCGATCCCATTGGCGGCATTGGGCCGATCCAGCGTCAGAATCGCCACCGCCCCGCGGCGCTCGAGTCGCAGCCCGTCATCGCTCATACCCGTTCTCCCTGCCTGCTCATGTGTGAAGGGGCGCGAGTTTACGTCAGGAGCGGCCAACGACGCATGCGGCGTTCTGGCGCCAGCTGCTCACGAGACCGAAGGTTGAGAGATCACCTCGTCGAGGTTCGGAATGCGACACGCCGCAGTGGGAGCGGATCCATCCGCGATGTCCCACCTTTATATCGACTACCCCCGCAAGCTTTCGCGGCTGAAGCCATTCCCGCCGCGTATTGAGCGCGGTTTGCTGCTCAGCGGAAGACGTCTTCCAGTGAGGCTGCGGTCAGGATGCGATCCGACCAGGCCATGATCGCGTCGAGATCCGCGGCTTCTACCCGCTTGCGAGCCATGGTGGATGCTTCATCGCCGAAACGCAGCGCAACGAGACGCAGCAGTACACGCGCGGCGCCGTCGTGTGCACCCTCTTGACGGCCCTCCTGGCGGCCTTGCTCCAGGCCCTTCTCCAAGCCCTTCTCCAAGCCCTTCTCCAAGCCCTTCT
>JAFIFL010000354.1 GCA_020832055.1 Gammaproteobacteria bacterium | reverse complement strand
CCAGCGTTCTGCCGTCAGGCAGCTCAATGCGCGCCCCGCCACCCGCCTCCACCAGGCGGACGTCGGCATGACTGCCGGTGCCGAAGGTGAGGATGGGGCCCTGATGACCACAGCCCTCCAGCGAGAGCCCCTCGGGGACCACCAGCACGCCGTCGCCGTCGAGGCCGCCGGCAATGCCGAGCTTCTCGCGGCGGATGGCTGCAAGCGACCCGAGCCCTTCCAGGTGCACGCCGAGGACATTGAGCACCAGGGCCACCTGCGGCCGCACCAGTTTGGCCAGCGGTGCGATCTCCCCCGGCGAGTTCATGCCGATCTCGAAGATGGCGGCCGGGGCATCCTTGGGCAGGCGGGCCAGAGACAGCGGCACGCCGATATGGTTGTTGAAGCTGCCCTGGGAGGCATGACTGCCAGGCAACGCGGCCGCGAGCATGCTCTTGACCGTGGTCTTGCCGCTGGAACCGGTCACGGCGATCACCGGCTGGGAGAAGCGCTGACGGGCACCGGCGGCCAGCTGCCACAGCGCCGTGAAGGTGTCGGGCACGCGCAACTGGGGAAGGGCCGCGTCGACCCGGCGGCTGACCAGCGCCGCGGCGGCGCCCCGCCGGGCGGCACTGGCCACGAAGTCGTGACCGTCGCGGCCGCTGCCGCCGGCACCGTGATAGCGCGCATCCGGCGCACCGCTCAAAGCCACGAACAGATCGCCGGGCTCGAGCGAGCGCGAATCGATGCTCACGCCGCGGACGTCCACGTCAGCAGGCTCAACCAGCCCGAGCGCCTCCGTCAGTTCGCCCGCGGTCCACAGCGGTCGGGTCATGCCTGTTGGCCGCCGTGAATGCTCGCTTCCGCCTGCTCCCGCAGCACGAACTTCTGGATCTTGCCGGTGGAGGTCTTGGGCAGCGGACTGAAGATCACGTGCCGGGGGACCTTGAAGCCCGCGAGGTGCTCGCGGCAGAAACTGCGGATGTCTTCCACGCCGGCCGCCGCACCCGGGGCCAGCGTCACCACCGCGCAGGGCGTCTCGCCCCACTTCTCGTCGCTGACCGCCACGACCGCGGCTTCGAGGACGGCGGGATGCCGGTAAAGCACGTCCTCCACCTCGATGCTGGAGATGTTCTCGCCGCCGGAGATGATGATGTCCTTGGAGCGGTCGCGGATCTGGATGTAGCCATCGGGGTGCCACACGGCCAGATCGCCGGAGTGAAACCAGCCGCCGGCAAAGGCCTTGCCGGTGCTGGCCGGATTCTTGAGGTAGCCCTTCATCACGTTGTTGCCGCGCATGAACACCTCGCCCATGGCCGTACCGTCCCTGGGCACGGGCTCGAGGGTTTCCGGGTCCGCCACCATCAGGCCGTCGAGCATGTGGTAGGGCACGCCCTGGCGGGATTTGGACCGGGCCCGGTCCTCCGGTGCCATGTCGTCCCAATCCGGCTGCGGCGCGCACAGGGTGCAGGGGCCGTAGGTCTCGGTGAGACCATAGACGTGGGTGACCGCGAAGCCCATGGCTTCCATCTTCTGCAGCACGCTGGCAGGTGGCGCGGCGCCGGCGGTCATGACCTTCACGGTACGCGGCAGTTCGCGGCGCACCTCGGCCGGCGCGTTGGCCAGGGTGTTGAGGACGATGGGCGCGCCGCAGAAATGGGTCACCCCGTGGTCCGCCAGCGCGGCGAAGATGGGTTCCTCACGCACCGCGCGCAGGCAGACCGACGTACCGGCCACGGCGGCCAGGGTCCAGGGAAAGCACCAGCCGTTGCAGTGAAACAGCGGCAGGGTCCACAGGTAGACCGGATGCTGGCCCATCTCCCAGGCCAGGGCGTTGCCTACCGCATTCAGGTAGGCGCCCCGGTGGTGGTAGACCACGCCTTTGGGATCGCCGGTGGTACCCGAGGTGTAGTTCAGGGAGATGGCGTCCCACTCGTCCCCGGGCAGTTGCCAGGCGAAGTCGGGATCACCCTCGGCCAGCAGCGCCTCGTATTCCAGGCTGCCGATGGGTTGCGCGTCCGCGACGGCCGCATCGGCGATGTCCACCACCAGGATGTCCGCGCCATGGCTGCAGTGGGCCAGCGCGTCCCGAGCCACCGGCGCCAGTTCCGCATCCACCATCAGCACCCGGGCTTCGCCGTGCTCCAGAATGAAGCCGATGGCGGCCGGATCGAGGCGGGTGTTGATGGCATTGAGCACCGCGCCGGCCATGGGCACGCCAAAGTGGGCCTCGAACAGGGCGGGGACATTGGGCGCCAGCACCGCCACGGTATCGCCGCGGCCGATGCCACGGGCGGCCAGTGCGCCCGCCAGCCGACGACAGCGCTGCGCCACCTCGGACCAGTTCAACCGCCGGTCGCCGTGGATCAGCGCCGGATGCTCCGGGTACACCGCCGCCGTCCGCGCCAGGAAACTCAGCGGCGAGAGCGGAACATGATTGGCCGCGACGGGATCGAGATCGCGATCAAAGATGGCATTCGGCATGGTCCGGCCTCACTCAGTACAAGAGGACCGAACTTCACCACAGCCCGGGCACTGCAACAACACGCGTTGTGCTCGTGAGAAGCTGCACAGCGTGTGAGGCCCAGCGCAGCAGTGATCTGCCTGACGATCAGCGAAGGCAGCGACATCAGCTTCGGCATAGCGACTCGC
>JAFIFL010000353.1 GCA_020832055.1 Gammaproteobacteria bacterium | reverse complement strand
TTTTTTTGTTTCCCTAACCCTCCCGGGTTTCTCGTTTTGGGGCGGGCTTTTTCCCGCGTTCCGTTTGTGGGCGGTGGGGTGTCTGCTCTCGGGTTGGCCTTGGGCGTGGCGCCGCCAGGCGCCATGGCCCGCAGCGGCTCGCCGGTCATTGCCGCCGCGTCCGATCTCCAGTTTGCCCTAACCGAGATCGCCGAGACCTTCAAGGCCGAGACGGGAATGGAGGTGCGGCTGGCCTTTGGGTCCACCGGCAACTTTTCCCGCCAGATCCGCGAAGGCGCGCCGTACCAGATCTTCCTGGCGGCGGACGAGCAGTTCATTGCCGATCTGCACGCCGGGGGCTTCACGCTCGGTGCCGGTGACCGCTACGCCGTGGGCCGCATCGTCATCGTGGTGCCGAACCGGTCGCCGCTGAAGGCGGACAGCCGTCTCGACGATCTGGCCAGGATGCTCGAGGAAGGCAGAATCAGGCGTTTCGCCATCGCCAATCCCGACCACGCTCCCTATGGCATGCGCGCGCGGGAGGCGCTGGTCTCCAAGGGCATCTGGGATGAGCTGCAGCCGGCGCTGGTTCTCGGTGAGAATGTCAGTCAGGCGGCACAGTTCGCCCTGTCAGGCAATGCCGAAGGCGGCATCATCGCCTATTCCCTGGCGCTGGCCCCGAGGCTTGCTCAACGCGGCAGCTATGCGCTCATCCCCGAGGCCTGGCACGAGCCCCTGCACCAGCGCATGGCCCTGCTGAACGGCGCCGGCGCGACCGCCAAGGCGTTCTACGACTACATGAAGCAACCTGCAGCCAGGGCAATCATGACGCGCTACGGCTTCGACCTGCCGGAAGGGGGTTAGGCCGTGGACTGGACCGCCCTGTGGCTCTCCATGCGCCTGGCGGGGTGGACCGTGGTGTTCCTGCTGCCGGTGGCGGTGTTCGCCGGCCGCTTCCTCGCCTACCGCAGCTTCGGCGGCAAGGGACTCGTCGAGGCGCTGGTGATGCTGCCGCTGGTGCTCCCCCCCACGGTCTTCGGCTTCTACCTGCTGGTGGCCTTTGGGGCCAACTCGCCCCTGGGACAATTCTGGACATCCATGTTTGGTCAGCAGCTGGTATTCAGCTTCCAGGGACTGGTGCTGGCCTCCGTGATCTTCAACCTGCCCTTTGCCATTCTCCCCTCCCAGCGCGGGTTCGAGGCCGTACCCATCGATGTCCGCGAGGCGGCCTCCTGCTGCGGCATGTCACCCATGCGCAGCCTGTGGCGGGTGGAGCTGCCGCTGGCCTGGCCGGGACTGCTCACAGCCATGGTGCTGACGTTCGCGCATACCCTGGGAGAGTTCGGCATCGTCCTCATGGTGGGTGGGTCCATCCCTGGCGAGACCAAGACCATTGCCATTGCCATCTACGACCGGGTTCAGACCTTCGACGATCAGGGCGCGGCCACCATGTCCGCGGTCCTCGTGGCCATCTCACTGTTCACGATCGCCGTGACCTACTGGCTGTCCACCCGGGTCGGCCGGAGACTCTCCTGATGGCGCTGGAAGTCATGGCGAGGGCCACCACCCCGATCCCCCTGGATCTGGCCTTCCGTGTGCAACCGGGGGAACTGCTGGCGCTGGTGGGGCACTCCGGGTCCGGCAAGACCACGCTGCTGCGCACCATCGCCGGGCTGTGGCGACCCGAGACCGCCCGCGTCCAGGTCAACGGCAGGACCTGGCTGGATACGATCGCGGGCGTGGATCTACCCACCCATCAGCGCCGCGTCGGCGTCGTGTTCCAGCACTACGCGCTGTTTCCGCACATGACCGCCGTCCAGAACGTGGCCAGCGCCATCGACCACTTGTCCGGGCCCGCCAGGACGCTGGAGGCCGAACGCCTGCTCGAACTGGTCAATCTGTCTGGCCTGGGCCAGCGCAGACCGGCCCGGCTGTCCGGTGGCGAGCAACAGCGCGTGGCGGTGGCCCGTGCCCTGGCTCGGCGCCCGGAGGCTCTGCTGCTGGACGAGCCGTTTTCGGCCGTGGACCGCAGCACCCGCGAGAAACTCCATGCCGAGGTCATCGCCCTGCGCGCCCATCTGGCCATGCCGATCGTGCTCGTGACCCACGACATGAACGAAGCCCAACTGCTGGCAGACCGGATGGTGGTCATCGACGCTGGCCGGATGGTGGCCGAGGGGTCCACCGGCGCCGTCATGTCCAGCCCTGAAGCCCTGCACGCCATGGGGATCCGGGAAGCCGCCGCCATGCTCGCCGCCACCGTTGATCGCCACGATGCGGACGGCATGACCCGGCTGATCACCAGTGCCGGGCCGTTGTGGTTGCCGAAGGTGGAAGCTGCGCCGGGCGCCCGCGTGCGGGTGCGGATCATGGCCCACGAGGTGATGCTCGCACGCAGCAGGCCGGAAGGGTTGTCGGCTCAGAACATTCTGCCCGCGCGGATCGTCGACCTGCAGCCGGGCGACGGTCCTGCCGTGCTGATCCGGCTTGCGCTCGGCGAAGATGAGATCCTCGCCCGGGTGACGCGCCGCGCCGTCGCGTCGCTGAACCTGCAGGTGGGCGATCAGGTCCATGCCGTGCTCAAATCCATGTCCATCGCCCGGGATCATGTCACCGCGGCATGAAGGTCGCCTATCCCGGCACCGCTCGCGGCCACCC
>JAFIFL010000045.1 GCA_020832055.1 Gammaproteobacteria bacterium | reverse complement strand
TAGCGCTCTCCCACAAGCTGGCAGCGCCCCCCCATTGTGGGAAGGCCCTAATCGCGCAGCGATTGGGCCGATCTCGAAGCCGTCTGCCGAAGCTGAGGGCGCCGCCTTCGCTGCACGTCATGCAGATCGGCGCGTTTCTTTCCAGACGAAATGCGCCCACGAGGGCGTGCCGCTCGATTTTTGCGTTGCGCCAGCTGTGAGCGTCAGCCCAGCCACACCCGTGCATTGCGGAACAGGCGCATCCAGGGCGAATACTCGCCCCAATGCGCCGGATGCCACGACATCTGCCGGGTGAGGAATACCCGCTCCGGGTGCGGCATCATCAGGGTGACCCGGCCGTCAGCGTTGGTGATGGCGGCGATCCCCTCGGGGGAACCGTTGGGATTAGCCGGATAGCGCACTGCAGCCTGGCCGTCACCCTCGACATAGCGGGCCACGATCCGGCCGCTGCCTGCGAGTCGTGAGGCTTCGGCGGCCGTGGCGAATTCCGCCCGCCCCTCACCGTGAGCCACGGCCACTGGCACGCGCGTGCCCGCCATGCCGGCCAGCAGTACAGACGGTCCCGGATCGATCTGAAGCTGCACCAGCCGCGCCTCGAACTGCTCGCTGCGATTGCGCACGAAACGCGGCCAGTCCTCGGTGCCGGGAATCAACTCGGCCAAGGCCGAGAACATCTGACAGCCGTTGCAGACACCGAGAGCGAAGCGATCGTCGCGTCCCAGGAAAGTCTCGAACAGCGTCCGGGTCCGATCGTGAAACAGAATCGACTTGGCCCAGCCCTCGCCGGCACCGAGCACATCCCCATAGGAAAAACCGCCACAGGCCACCAGTCCCTGAACATCGTCCAGGCTGCGGCTGCCGTCCATCAATTCGGACACGTGCAGATCCACGGCTTCGAAACCGGCCAGGTGAAACGCTGCCGCCATCTCCACCTGGCCGTTGACGCCCTGCTCCCGCAGCACGGCAATGCGCGGCCGGGCACCGGTGCCGATCAGCGGCGCAGCGACGTCCTCGCTCATGTCGAAAGCAACCTTCGGCCGCAATCCCGGATCATCGGACTCGATGCGGGCAAACTCTTCCGCGGCGCAATCCGGGTCATCGCGCAGAGCCTGCAGGCGCTGACTCGTCTCGGCCCAGACCTGCTGTAACGTCGCCCGATCTGACTGAATCCAGACCCGGCCACCACCGCGCACCTCGATCACCTCGTCAGAACGGGGGCTGCCGAGATCCGTCACGCAGCCGGACAGGTCACGCTCTTCGAGCATGCGGAACACCGACTCACTGCGATCGGCGCGAACCTGAATCACAGCGCCGAGTTCCTCGGCAAACAACCGTTCCAGCACCTGTTCAGATGTCTTGGCCTGCGCACCCAGATCCAATTCGAGACCCATCCGGCTGGCAAAGGCCATCTCACAGACCGTGGTCCACACGCCGCCATCGGAGACGTCGTGATAGGCCAGCACATCGCCATCTGCCGCCAGATCGCGCATGGCCTCGAACATGGCTCGCAGGCGGGCGGGATCATCGAGGTCCGGACCGACGTCTCCGAACTGCTGGTAGACCTGAGCCAGAACCGAGCCGCCGAGACGATCCTGTCCCGCACCCAGATCGACCCAAAGTAATCGGGTGGATCCGGCGTCGCGCCGCAGTTCAGGCGTCAGCGTCCGGGTGACATCGGCCACCGGTGCGAAGGCTGAGACGATCAGGGATACCGGGGCCACCACGCTGCGTGATTCGCCCGCCTCCTCCCAGACCGTGCGCATGGAAAGAGAATCCTTGCCCACGGGAATACAGATGCCCAGGGCCGGACACAGCTCCATCCCCACCGCATGAACGGCCTCGAACAGGGCCTGATCCTCGTGACCGTGTCCCGCCGCCGCCATCCAGTTCGCGGACAGCTTGATATCCGCAAGCTCACCGACGTCCGCCGCCATCAGGTTGGTGATGGCCTCGCCCACCGCCACCCGCGCTGCTGCGGCGGAATCGACCAGCGCCAGCGGCGTGCGCTCACCCATGGCCATGGCTTCACCGGCGTGGGTGTCGAAGGCCGCTGCCGTCACCGCCACGTCCGCCACCGGCACCTGCCAGGGCCCGACCATCTGGTCACGGGCCACCAGACCGGTGATGGTGCGATCACCAATGGTGATCAGGAAGGACTTGCTGGCCACGGCCGGAAACCGCAGCACGCGCTCGGCCGCTTCGGCCGGGTCGATGCCGCTGAGATCGAGTGCCGGCGGCCGCCGCCGCAGAGTGTCGAAGCTGCGCTCCATCTTCGGCGGTTTGCCGAACAGCACGGACAGCGGCAGGTCCACCGGCGCGTCGCCCAACTTCGGGTCTGCCACATGCAGGTGTGGCTCTGCCGTGGCCGTTCCCACCACAGCCCAGGGACAGCGCTCGCGGCGGCAGAGCTCGGCGAACACATCCAGGCGCTCCGGATGCAGGGCGATGACGTAGCGCTCCTGGGCCTCGTTGCACCAGATCTCGATGGGGGCGAGCCCGGACTCGGCACTGGGAATGGCGCGCAGATCGAAACGACCGCCGACGCCGCCATCCTTCACCAGCTCCGGCAGGGCATTGGATAACCCGCCCGCGCCCACGTCGTGAATCAGGGCAATGGGATTGTCCGCTCCCAGCGCCCAGCAGCCGTCGATGACTTCCTGGCAACGGCGCTGCATCTCGGGATTGCCGCGCTGAACCGACGCAAAATCCAGTTCCGCATCACTCGCGCCGCTGGCCATGGACGACGCCGCACCGCCGCCGAGCCCGATGAGCATGGCCGGTCCGCCGAGCACCACCAGCGGCGCCCCCGGCACCACCTCTTCGGCCTCGATATGTTCAGCGCGAACGTTGCCGAGACCGCCGGCGATCATGATGGGCTTGTGATAACCGCGAACCTCCGCGCCCGCTCCGAGATCCACCGTCTGCTCGAAGCTGCGGAAATAGCCACACAGCGCCGGTCGGCCGAATTCGTTGTTGAAGCTCGCTGCACCAATGGGGCCTTCGAGCATGATCGCAAGCGGCGAGGCGATGCGCGCGGGTCGACCATAGCCCGTTTCCCAAGGCTGCTCGAAGCCGGGAATCTCCAGATGGGACACCGTAAACCCGGACAATCCGGCCTTGGGCTTGGAGCCCCGCCCCACCGCCCCCTCGTCGCGGATCTCCCCGCCCGAGCCGGTGGCCGCACCTGGAAACGGCGCGATGGCCGTCGGGTGGTTGTGGGTCTCTACCTTCATGAGGATGTGTATCGGTTCGCGCTGGAAGCCGTAACTCCGAGTCACCGGGTCGACGAAGAAGCGGGACGCCACACTGCCTTCGATCACGGAAGCATTGTCCACATAGGCCGACAGCACCCCGCGGCCATTGCTCGCCTCGAAGGTGTTCTTGATCATGGCGAACAGCGAACGCGGCTGGGCCTCACCGTCCACGGTCCAGCTGGCGTTGAAGATCTTGTGGCGGCAGTGCTCGGAGTTCGCCTGGGCGAACATCATCAGCTCCACGTCGGTGGGGTCGCGCCCGAGACCTTGGAAGGCGGTCACGAGATAGGCGATCTCGTCATCGGACAGGGCCAACCCGAGACGCTGATTGGCCGCCTGCAGTGCCGCCAGACCATCGTCGCCGAGCGCCACCCGGGCCAGCGGTGCGGGCGCGGCATGGCGAAACAGCAGCCCCACGTCCGCATCCGGTGCCAGCACGGTCTCGGTCATGCGATCATGCAACTCGGCCGCGACGGTTGCGCGATCGACCACCTCACCGGTAACCCACCAGCGCACCCCACGCTCGATGCGCAGCACGGCATCGAGACCACAGTTGTGGGCGATGTCGCTGGCCTTGCTCGACCACGGTGACTGGGTGCCCGGGCGCGGCACCACCAGAGCAAATGGCGCGCCTGCCGGCGCGCCATCGGTCCGGGGACCATAACGCAGCAGACGTTCGAGCAGGGTGCGCTCCCGCTGGTCCAGCGGTCGGGTGAGTTCGACCAGATGACAGAAGCGTGCCGCGAGGTTCGAAAGGCCGGGCTCACGACCGGCCAAGGCATCGAGCAGCTTCTTGCGACGAAACTCGGAAACGGCTTCGCCGCCGGCAAGATCGAGCTGGTTCGCAGCGTTCAAACGTCTTGAACTCCTGTTTGAGTCCGCGCGCGTCGCGCACGAAAGAAATCCCGCAGCAGCGCCGCCGCCGCTTCCTCGAGCACACCGGCGGTGACTTTGATGCGATGATTCAAGGCCGGATTGTCCAGGACCTGCGCACTGCTGACGACCGCCCCGGAGCGGGGCTCGGCGGCACCGTACACCAGCCGCGCGACCCGGGCATGCACCAGGGCCCCCGCACACATGGTGCAGGGCTCGATGGTGACATACAGGGTGCTGTTGGTGAGGCGATAGTTGTCGAGGCGCCTCGCGGCCACGCGCAGGGCCTCGATCTCCGCATGAGCGGTAGGATCGCAGCTCTGAACCGGGCGATTGAAACCCTCGCCGACGACTTCGCCATCGATGACCAACACTGCGCCCACCGGCACTTCGCCAAGCGCGGCGCCTTCGCCCGCGAGTTCGAGCGCGCGACGCATGAAGCGTTCGTCGATGTTCTCCTCAGGCGGCTCAGTCGGATTGGGCATCGCGCAAGGGCTCTGCGTCCATCACTCCCACTCGATGGTGGCGGGCGGTTTGCTGGAGATGTCGTAGACCACCCGGGAAATGCCGGAGATCTCGTTGATGATGCGGTTGGAGACCCGAGCGAGCAGCGCATAGGGCAGCTCGGCCCAGCGTGCGGTCATGAAGTCGATGGTCTCCACGGCCCGCAGCGCCACTACGTACTCGTAGCGGCGGGCATCGCCCACCACACCCACGGACTTTACCGGCATGAACACGGTGAAGGCCTGATTGACCTTGTGGTACCAGTCCGCCGCGTGCAGTTCCTCGATGAAGATGGCGTCCGCCTCACGCAGCAGATCAGCGTATTCCTTCTTCACCTCGCCCAGGATGCGCACGCCGAGCCCGGGGCCCGGGAAGGGGTGCCGGTACACCAGATCGTAGGGCAGGCCGAGTTCGAGGCCGATACGCCGGACCTCGTCCTTGAACAGTTCCCGCAGGGGCTCCACCAACTCCAGTTTCATGCGTTCCGGCAGGCCACCGACGTTGTGGTGAGACTTGATGACATGGGCCTTGCCGAAGCGCGAGGCCGCGGACTCGATGACGTCCGGATAGATGGTGCCCTGGGCCAGGAAGCGGGCGCCGTCGATCTTCGCCGCCTCGCGCTCGAAGACGTCGATGAAGGTCTGGCCGATGAGCTTGCGCTTGGTTTCCGGGTCGGCCACGCCTTTGAGCCGGTCGAGGAACTCGTCCTCGGCATCGACCCGGATGATGTTGAGATCGAAGGTGTTGTCGGTGGCGGCGGCAAAGGCCTCCATGACCTGCCCACCCTCGTTCAGACGCAGCAGACCGTTGTCCACGAACACGCAGGTGAGCTGCTTGCCGATGGCCCGGTTGAGCAGCGCCGCCACCACCGAGGAGTCCACGCCCCCGGACAGGCCGAGGATGACCTGCCCGTCACCGACCTGGGCACGGGCCTGCTCGATGGCATCCTCGACGATATTGGCCGCCGTCCACAGCGCCTCGCAGCCGCAGACGTCCCGGACGAAGCGCCGCAGGATGCCCTGCCCCTGCCGGGTGTGGGTGACCTCCGGGTGGAACTGCAGGCCGTAGAAGCGCCGCTCCTCGTCCGCCATGGCGGCGATGGGCGCGTTGTCGGACACGCCGACGAGTTTGAAGCCGACCGGGAGCGCGGCCACGCGATCGCCATGACTCATCCAGACGTCGAGCAGCCGGGCATCGCCATCCCGCGCATCCTCGAGACCGTCGAGAACGGCGCAGCCACCGCTGACCTGGACCCGGGCATGGCCGAACTCACGGTGATTCGAGCCTTCCACGGCCCCACCGAGCTGGCTCGCCATGGTCTGCATGCCATAACAGATGCCGAGCACCGGCACCCCGAGCTCGAACACGGTGGCCGGCGCGCGCGGCGTCGACTCCAGAGTCACGCTTTCCGGCCCGCCGGACAGGATCACGCCATGGGGTGCGAGCATGCGCAGCTCGGCCGCATCCACGTCGAAGGGGACGATTTCGCAGAACACCCCCAGTTCGCGGACGCGACGGGCAATGAGCTGGGTGTACTGGGAACCGAAGTCGAGGACGAGAATCCTCTGGGTATGGATGTCCTGGCTCATGAATGTCCCGTAGCAGGCCGCCTGCCATCACCCCAGTGGGTAGTTGGGCGCTTCCTTGGTGATGCTGACGTTGTGGGGATGACTTTCGATCATGCTGGCGTGGGTCACACGTGTGAACTGTGGACGGGTGCGCATGGTCGGAATGTCAGGTGAACCGGTGTAGCCCATGCTGGCCCGCAGGCCACCCATGAGCTGACCGACGATGGCGCCCATCGGCCCGCGGTAGGGCACGCGCCCTTCGATGCCTTCCGGGACCAGCTTGCGGGTGTCGGTTTCCGGGCCCTGGAAGTAGCGGTCGGAGGAGCCGTGAGGTCCTTCCATGGCCGCGATGGACCCCATGCCACGATAGGCCTTGTAGGTCCGGCCCTGGAACAGTTCCACCTCGCCCGGCGCCTCGTCGGTGCCCGCCAGCAGGCTGCCGACCATCACCACATGGGCGCCGGCGACGATGGCCTTGGCCAGATCGCCCGAGAAGCGGATCCCGCCGTCGGCGATGACGGTCACGTCCGTCCCGGCAAGCGCCGCGACCACCTCGGCCACCGCCGTGATCTGGGGCACGCCGATGCCGGTGACGATGCGGGTGGTGCAGATGGAACCGGGGCCGATGCCCACCTTCACCGCATCCGCGCCGGCTTCCACCAGCGCCAGGGCGCCTTCGGCCGTACCGACGTTGCCGCCGATGACGTCGATGTCCGGATAGTGCTGTTTCATCCAACGCACCCGCTCCAGAACCCCGCGGGAATGACCGTGGGCAGTGTCCACCACGATGACGTCCACTCCGGCCTCCACCAGGGCTGCCACCCGGGCCTCGGTGTCCGCCGAGGTGCCGACGCTGGCACCGGCACGCAGCCGTCCCTGATCGTCCTTGCAGGCGTTGGGGTAGCGCAGGGCCTTGTTGATGTCCTTGACGGTGATCAGGCCGCGCAGGGCGAAGTCGTCGTTCACCACCAGCACCTTCTCGATGCGGTAGCGGTGCAGCAACTCCATCACCACCTGCTGACTGGCACCCTCCTTGACCGTGACCAGTTTGTCCTTGGGGGTCATGATCTCGGCCACGGTGTTGTCGAGCTTGGGCTCGAAGCGGACGTCGCGGCTGGTAACGATGCCGCAGAGTTCCTCGCCCTTGACCACGGGCACGCCAGAGATGTTGTTCTCGCGGGTCAGATCGATGAGCTCGCGCACGCTGGCATCCGGTGAAATCGTAATGGGATCACGGATGACGCCGCTCTCGAACTTCTTCACCGACCGGACTTCGCGGGCCTGGCGCTCGATGGTCATGTTCTTGTGGATGATGCCGATGCCGCCTTCCTGGGCGATGGCAATGGCCAGCCGGCCCTCGGTCACCGTGTCCATGGCGGCCGAAATCAGGGGAATGTTCAGGTTGATATTGCGGCTCAGGCGGGTCCCCAGGGACACCTGGGAGGGCAGTACTTCGGAATAGGCAGGCAGGAGAAGTACATCGTCGAATGTGAGTGCGTCGTGCGCGATGCGGAGCATGCGACAGGTCCTCCCCGCAGATGAAGCGCGCAATGCTACGCCCCGGCCTGCTGGATGTAAACCGCGCTGGCAAAGCCCTCCTGCAAGCTCTCCTGCGGCTGCTAACATGATGCCATGAGTGCATCTTCGAACCATCCCACAGGCGCCATCCGGCCCACCGAGCCGCCACGACGAGTGCTGACACCGAGCCAGCTCAACGCCGAGGCGCAGGTGGTCCTGGAGGAGAACTTCGGCCTGATCTGGCTGGAGGGTGAAGTCTCGAACCTCGCACGCCCGGGTTCCGGCCACTGGTACTTCTCGCTCAAGGACACCCGCGCCCAGGTGCGCTGCGCGATGTTCAGGAATCGCAACCTGCGTCTGAAGTTCCAGCCCGAGAACGGCCTGAAAATCCTGCTGCGAGGCCGCGTCAGCCTCTACCTCGGCCGCGGCGAATTCCAGGTCATCGTCGATCACATCGAGCCCGCCGGCGAAGGTGCCTTGAGGCTCGCCTTCGAGCAGCTTCGCGCACGTCTGGAGGCCGAAGGCCTGTTCGAGGCCGACCGCAAGCGACCTCTGCCCGCCCTGCCGAAGCATCTGGCCGTGATCACCTCCGCCACCGGCGCGGCCATCCGCGACATCCTCACCGTCCTCGGCCGTCGCTGGCCCGCAGCCCAGGTGACGCTGCTTCCCAGCGCCGTGCAGGGCGATGCCGCGCCGGGTGAACTGATCGCGGCCCTGGAGCGCCTTGCCCGCTGGCGGGATCTGGCGCCGGAGCGGGCGCCGGAACTGGTGATCATCGGTCGCGGCGGCGGTTCCCTGGAGGACCTCTGGGCTTTCAATGACGAAGGCCTCGCCCGTGCCATCGTCGCCTGCCCGATCCCGGTCATCTCTGCCGTCGGCCACGAGGTGGACGTCACCATCGCCGACCTGGTGGCCGATCTCCGCGCCGCCACACCTTCCGCCGCAGCGGAACTCGCGGTCCCGGACCGCATCGACTGGCTGGCCGGCTTTGCCGCCTTCGAACGCCGTCTGCAAAGCAGCGCTCATCGCCGCTTCGATCAGGTCCGGGAACGCTTGCGGCATCTGTCACGGCGGCTGCGGCATCCGGGCCATCTGCTGCGGGAGCGCAGCCAGCGGGTCGACGAGCTCGACCTGCGCATCCGGCGGCAGATCGAGCAGGGCCTCGAACGGCGACGGGAACGGCTCGCCGGCCTGCGGCGACGGTTGCTCCACGCCAGCCCGCGCAGCCGGCTCATGCGCGGCGCTGAGCGCCTGCAACGTCTGCAGCGCCGTCTGCTGCAGGCCCAGCCGACCCACCACGTCCTTCGCGAGCGCTCCCGCCTCGTCGGTCTCAAGCGCCGACTCGTCAATGCCGAAACGCGGCTCATCGACCGCAAGCGCAGCGAACAGCAGCGTCTCGCCGGCGCGCTGAACGCCTACAATCCGCTGGCGGTGGTGGAACGGGGCTACGCCATCTTGAGCCGGCCGGACGCGACCCGCTTCGGCACGGTCATCCGGCGTCCCGAGGAGGTCTCGGTGGGAGAACGGCTGCACGCCCGCCTTGCCGGCGGCATCCTCGAAGTCAGTGCGGGCAAGGCTGTGTCCGACCCCGATGCCTGATCACACCGCAATCACGGCATCAGGTTGAAACCGATGGCATTGAACTCCCGCAGCACCAGCAGCACGAGACATACCGCCACGACCACCCCGGGTGCACAGTGGCCCGCATCGAAACCATCCCGCGGTGCCTCATGCCTCAGCGGCCCGGCCAGAATGCGTCGCGGAACCAGGCATAAATGCCGGTGAAAGGCACCAGCAACAGCAATACTGCGAGGGTGAGTTGGAAGAGCTGGTTGGCCTGGGATTCCCAGAGCATCCGCAAACCGACCAGCAGGTAGACCGGAATGCCTACCGCGACGAAGCCGAAGAGCACGAGCAGCAGAAGGAAGAACCAGAAGACCGGCAGGCCGAAAAACGTGGCGAAGAGCGATCTCGTGCGCCAAAACTCGCCGATCAGGAAGGCCGCCGAGACCAGCGCCAGATACCCCCAGACCGCCAGGCCATGGGACTGGGCCAACCGGCCGATGATTCCGGCGAACTCCCAGGCGGCTGCGATCATGTCCATCTATGGTGTCCCTCCGTCCAGCATCCACCGCTATCCTACCGCTGCGTCGGCGCTTCGTCCCCGGTTTTCGCGACGCAGTCCTGCGGCGGCCATCGTCGATCAAGCCGGAGCTCGATCAGCGGTGGCGCCCAGCATCGAGGGCTTCGAGCAGCGGACCGTCACGCTCGTAGATGTCGTCACGATAATGTGTCCGTCCATCGCGCTCGACCCAGGCGGTCCAGTACATCAGGTGAATCCGCACCGGACGCGGGAGATTGACCCGGGTCTCCTCGCCACCCTCGAGAATCTGCGCAATCTCATCGCCGGTCATGGCCGTGTCGCGACGGGGTCCACCCAGGACCCACTCGGCCAGCGCCAGGGGTTTTTCGAGGCGAATGCAGCCGGCGCTGGCGGCACGGGCATTGCGGGCAAACAGGCCCCGTGACGGCGTGTCATGCAGATAGACGTTGTGGCGGTTGGGGAACATGAACTTCACCTGCCCCATGGCATTGTCCGGGCCGGGACGCTGGCGCAGCCGGTAGGGCATACGCCCGTTGGCGTGGGCCGCCCAGTCGACGCGCTCAGGGTCGATGACCCGCTCGTTCTCGCCCCAGTTTTCGAGCAGCGTGAATCCCATGCGCTCGAGGTAGCCGGGATCGCGACGGATCTTCGGCAGGTGCTCCCGCCGGGCGATACCGGGAGGGACTTCCCAGGAGGGGTTCAGGACCAGGTAGGTCATGCGGTCGGAGAACACCGGCGTGCGCCGGTAGGGCAGACCAACGACGACACGCTGGCGCATGACCTCGACGTCGTCCGAGACCAGCACCATGTAGAAGCCGGCGATATTGACCAGGATGTGCTCCGCGCCCAGATCGTCCGGCAACCAGCGCCAGCGCTCGAGGTTCACCCGCACGCGGTCGATGCGCTCCTCGATGGCAAGGTTGAGTGCGGCCAGGGTCAACGGGCCGACGACGCCGTCGGCGGCGAGGCCGTGGCGCTGCTGGAAACGGCGCACGGCAAGATCGAGAGCGGGATCGAAGTGGGCCCGATCCACACGGTGGGCTTCGAGGTCGCCGAGTTGTTCGAGACGGGCGGCGAGGGCCGCGACCCGCCCATCGTGGCTCCCCTGACGCAAAGGCTCACCGTCGGCGAGAGGTGCGAAACGCCAGTCGCGCTCGAGGCGCCGGTAAAGCGCCAGCCGCTCACGCAGGCGGGCATAATCGACATGGTCGGGCAGTTGCTTCGCGAGGGCCTCACCGGGGTCGGCATACGCGCCCCGGGCGAGCGCTTCGAGCAGCGATTCGAGGGCCACGTCCGGGCGGCGAAGCGTCCAGCTCCGGTTGATCTCGGCGGGGTCGACCTTGCCATGGGCATAGTGGCCGGCAAGGGTGAGAAAGGCGTCGGAGGCGAGCAGTTCGAGTTCGGCCCGGGCCTGCCGTGAGCGGTCGCCGCGCCGCCACAAGGCGAGACCGCGCTCGAGGGCGCGGAGATGGTAGTGATCCGGCACGAGGCCTTCCGCAGCCGCAGCGCGGATCGCATCAGGCAGGGTGAGCAGCATGCGCGTCGGGGCGCCGTGACGGAACCAGAGCGGTTCGTAATCGCGGCCTGCATAGAAAGGTCCAAGCGTGCCCGCAGCGTAGAGCTCCGAACCACCCACCACGAGTCTTTCCGCGGCGCCGAGGCGCTCGCGCAGCGCGTCCCGCTCGCCCGCCTCGAGCAGCTGTGCTGCGCCGAGCAGCGCCACGACCAACAGGAGCTTGTGCCAATGGCAAGCGGGCATCTGCCGGGACCTTCGCCATGCATTGCGAAGATCATTTGACCACAACCTTCAGGGCGATGCCCGGGAGACGGTGGTTCCTGACCCGGGCTACCGCCCCTTCTTTTTCACGTGCTGCTTCAGGCGCTGGCGTTTCTTGATCTGCCGCGGCGTGAGCACGTTCTTGCGGCCGGCAAAGGGATTGCTGCCGGCCTTGGTCTCGATGCGCAACGGCGTACCGTGGAGATCGAGGGCGCTGCGGAAGGCATTTTCCAGGTAGCGCTTGTACTGATCCGGCAGATGCTCGACCTGATTGCCGTGGATGACGATGCGCGGCGGCCGCAGGCCTCCGGAGTGGGCGTAGCGCAGCTTGATGCGCCGGCCATGCCGCAGGGGCGGCGCGTGGGCGGTCACCGCATCGATGAGAATGGCCGTCAGGCGTGGGGTGGAAAGTTTGCCGGTGGCACTGATATGGGCCTCGTGAATGGACCCGTAAAGTTCGCCCACCCCGGACCCGTGCAACGCCGAGATCAGGTGGCTGCGCAGCCAGGGCGCGAAACTCAGCTTGCGGTCCATTTCCTCCTGCACGGCACGGCGCTGATCGACGCTGAGTCCGTCCCACTTGTTGATGGCCAGCACCGCCGCTCGACCGTGCTCGAGCACCGTCCCGAGCAGATGCAGGTCCTGATCCACCAGACCATCGCGGGCATCCGCCACCACGATCACCACGTCGGCGCGATCGATGGCCTGCAGCGTCTTGACGATGCTGAACTTCTCCACCACCTCCGAGACCCGACCCCGCCGGCGCACGCCGGCGGTATCCACCAGGGTGTAGCGTTTACCGTCCCGCTCGTAAGGGATGAAAATGGAATCGCGGGTGGTTCCGGCTTCATCGAAGACCACCACCCGGTCTTCGCCAAGCAGCCGATTGACCAGGGTGGATTTGCCGACGTTGGGTCGACCCACCACGGTGATGACGACGCCGCGGGCCTCCCGTGCCGCGTCATCGGCGCCCTCTTCGGCATCGAGATCGAGCTCGTCGCCGATGCGCTCATCCGGCCCCGGGGGCGGCAGTTGCTCGAGCACCAGGGTGACCAGGTCACGCATGCCGCGACCGTGGGCGGCGGAAATGGCTGTGCTGGCGGCAAACCCGAAGCCTGAGAATTCCGCCAGGGCAGCGTCCTCGCCCACCCCGTCGGTCTTGTTGATCACCAGGATCGGATCACGACCGAGGCGGCGCAGGCGCTCGATGATCAGTTCGTCGCCAGAGGTCAGACCGGCACGGGCATCCACCAGGAACAGCACCAGATCGGCCTCGTCCACGGCCATCAGGGTCTGCCTGGCCATGGCTTCGTCGATGCCGACGTCCTCGCCCGTGAGGCCACCGGTGTCGATGATGACGCAGGTGCGGCCATCCAGCCGGGCCAGGCCGTACTGCCGATCACGGGTCAGACCCGGCAGATCCGCCACCAGCGCGTCCCGCGAACGGGTGAGTCGATTGAACAGGGTGGACTTGCCGACGTTCGGCCGACCCACCAGTGCGAGCACCGGTGAAACCATGATTGTCTCTCGCTGTGCGGACTGCGCGGAAAGGCCGCGTCAGTCGCTTTCGATGCGCACGACCTCGAGCCGCCCGCTGTTGCCCAGCACATAGAGCCGGGAGCCATCGCTGACCGGCGCCACCCGGATGCCACGACGGTCGATGCGGGTCCGGGCCACCGGACGGCCATCGGTCTGGGCGAAGACGTGCAGATAGCCTTCCGAATCACCCACCACCACATGGGCCCCGACACTGGCGGCGCCGGTGACGCCACGGCGCAACAGCCCGTCCTGCTGCCAGACCACCGACCCGGAACCCTGGTCGAGCGCATGCAGGACGCCCTGTTCATCGACCACGTAGAGCTGCCCGTAACCTTCCGCCAGCGGCACGAAGCTGGACATGGGCCGCTCCCACTGGGTGAAGCCATCCTGCAGGCGCACGGACTTGACCGCCCCCTGATAGCTCACTGCGAAGGCTCCCGCCGGCGTGATCAAAGGAGAACCGTCCACGTCCGCCATGCGCTCGAGTTCAGACCGCCCGGTCGGTACACCCACCGGGACCTCCCAGACCACCTGACCGCTGTCGGCCCGCAGCGCTGTCAAGCGGCCGTTGGAAAAGCCCTGGAACACCAGCGGATCGCTGAAGACCGGCGCCGAGCTGCCACGCAGGGACAGCACCGGAACCTGGGTGTCATAACTCCAGATCTGCCGGCCATCCGAGCGCGACAGCGCCCGCAGGCGGCCGTCACCCGTGACGGCGAAGATGTGATCGCGGCTCGATGCGGCCGGTGCGAGCACCTCGCTGGACAGGGTGACCCGCCACAGCTCGCCCCCGTCATCGGCCCGCAGGGCAACGAAATCGCCACGGGTGGTGCCCACGAAGACGGCAAAGTCGTCAGCGTAAACGCCACCGGTGACGAAGCTGCCGCGGTCGTTGTCCCGTTCCCAGACCGCAATGGCGCCGAGCAGCGCGCCCTCCGGGACACCGATCCGTGTCTGCCAGATGCGCTCGCCGGTTTCCCGATTGCGGGCTTCGACCATGCCATAGGCGTCAGCGGTATAGACCCGATCGCCGCGTATGGCAGGCTGCAGTCGGTTGTAGCGGCGGCCGAGGCCGGCACCCACAGACCCACTCCACTCGGTGCGCACCCGCGCTTCCCGCGTGAACTCCATCAGCGGCGCCGGCCGGAGCTCATCGTCGTCACTGGAAAAAGGATTGAGGCGCTGCATCCACGCGCAGCCGGACACCAGAGAGGCCAGCATGACCATCACGACGATTCGGCTCATGTGCTGGGACCAGGCCGGTCGCATTACAGAAGACCTCATCACAGGCGACCTCCAGCCAGGCGACCACGCAGATCATCCTGCTTGATCTCGAGCAGCGGCCGCGCCATCTCGGCACTGGCCAGGGCCCGTTCGTAGGCCGCCAGCGCTTCGTCGTGGCGGCCGAGCAGGCGCAGCGCATCGCCACGCAGCTCTTCTGCCAGACTCAACTCAGCGGCCCCGCCGATGGCGTCGAGATGGGTCAGCGCCGCCTCGGCATCGCCTTCGTCCAGCGCCACCCGGGCCAGGCGAATGCGCGCCAGATCCTGCATCTGCCTCGGCACCTGCACACTCAGCACGACTTCCAGCGCTTCCCGGGCCCCGGCGGCATCACCGCCGTCCATCGCCACGCGCGCCGTCTCGAATGCCACCAGGGCCCGATAGGCCGACCGCGGATACGCTTCGCTCAATTCCGCAGCCAGCGCCTCACGCTGTGCTCCATCGGCCCGTTCCCAGGCGGCGTAAATGGCGGCCGCATCCTCGGCCTTCGCCAGCTGCTGGCTCTGCCACCAGTTCCAGCCCAGAACACCGCCCACGACCAGCACGACCGTGCCCACCATGAAGGCGCCGTTCTCTTTCCACCAGTTCGCGATGACCTCGACGGTCTCTTCGTCACTGCGATACTCACTCACTTGCAGTCTCTCCCGTCCGCGCGACCCGCCACCAGCGCCCGCAATGTCTCGATCAGTGCCGTCCTGTCCAGGGTACGCTGCTCGCCGCCGGCCCGCAGGGCCTTCACCGCAACGGTCCCCGCGGCCACTTCTTCCTCACCCAGAATCAGCGCCAGTTCCGCACCACTGCCGTCGGCACGCTTCAGGCGCGCCCTGGGCTTGCCGCCGCCGCAGTGCATCTGCAGCCGCAGGCCAGGCACGGCGGCGCGCAGCTCCCGCGCCAGCGCCAAGGTCAGCGGCAACTGGTCATCGTCCAGGTTCAGAAGATAGACGTCCACTTCCCGCTCGAGTTCCGCCGGCAAGGCCCCAATGGCCTCCGCCAGCAACAGCACCCGTTCGAGGCCCATGGCAAACCCCACCGCCGGCGTCGGGCGGCCTCCGAGCTGCGCCACGAGCCCGTCATAACGACCGCCCGCGCACACGGTACCCTGTGCCCCGAGGCGATCCGTGGTCCACTCGAAGACCGTGCGACTGTAGTAGTCCAGACCGCGGACGATGCGTGGATTGACCACGAACGGCACTGCCGCCGCTTCGAGCAGCGCCTGCAGCCCTTCGAAGTGCGCCTTGGACGCATCATCGAGATGGTCTGCGAACAGCGGCGCCTCCGCCATGATCTCTCGGGTGCGGGGCACCTTGGAGTCGAAGATCCGTAGTGGATTCTGCAGCAGCCGCCGCTGACTGTCGGTATCGAGATCGTCCCGGTAGGGCGTCAGCCAGGCCACCAGCGCTTCGCGGTAGACCGCACGGGCCTCGGGGGAGCCGAGACTGTTGAGCTCCAGGGTCACCGCATCGGCCACCCCGAGTGCACGCCACAGCTGTGCCGTCATGACGATGAGCTCGGCATCGATGTCGGGACCCTCGAAGCCGAAGCACTCCACGCCGATCTGCTCGAACTGCCGATAGCGGCCTTTCTGCGGGCGTTCGTAACGGAACATCGGGCCCGCGTACCAGAGTCGCTGGGTCTGGTTGAACAGCAGCCCATGCTCTTCGCAGGCGCGCACGCAGCCTGCGGTCCCCTCCGGGCGCAGGGTGACCGAGTCGCCGCTGCGATCGGCGAAGGAGTACATCTCCTTGGCGACGATATCGGTGCTTTCACCCACCGAGCGGGCGAACAGACCAGTGTGCTCGAGCACCGGCAGGCGAATCTGGCGATAGCCCCAGGCAGCCAGGATGTCCTGGGCCTGACGCTCCAGCCACAGCCAACGCCCGGAAACTCCGGGCAGAACATCGGGCATGCCCCGAACCGACTGGATCTTTTTCATGAAATGTCCAAAGTGACGCAGACGGTCAACGACCGACCACGAGCGAGGCAATGTTGTTGCGAGTGTGCGGCGCGAGTCCCACCGGCTCACCGTTGTAGCTGAGTTCGACACCGCGGGCATAGCCGAGCAGCATCCGGAAAGGTCCCTGGCCAAAGACCTCGATGGTCCGACCTTCGCGCCCGAGATCGCTGACGATGCCACGATCCTCGGCGTCGCGGATCTCGACCCAGCAGTCGCTGCTGAAGCTCAACACGGCGTGATCCTCGCCGCCGGCAAACACCCGCAGTACCCGCCCCCCTTCCGCGCTCTCGCGGCGCACCGCGAATTCGACTGCAGGATCGGCGCTGCGTTCTGCGACGGGCGGGGCCGGTCGCGTTTCCTGTGTCGCTGCCAGAGGAGCATCCGGAGCAGCACCCGCGGGAGCTTCCCCTGCGGTTTCCCGAGGGAGCTCGTGTGCCGCTTCTTCGGCCGCCTCCGAGCCGTCATAGCCATCGTCGGCAAAAACGTCTGCCCGCACCTCGCCGTCCACTGCATCGACAGCGGGCACGCCAGCATCCAACTGCTGCCCGGGCGCGGACCGGGGGACGGAGGGTGCGACCGCCCTCGTCGCCGGCGGCTCTGCCGACGACTCCGAGCGCATGGCCTGCACGCCGCCCTCGGGCCAGATCACCACCAGTATCGCCGCGAGCAGCACGGCCACCAGCAGGCTGAGCACCGTCAGGATGAGACCGGCATGGCCATGCAGACTGCTGCCAAAACTGCGCTTGACCTTGACCGCCGCCGGCGACAGCGGCAGTCGACCGCTCTCACTCGGGTCACGCCAGGATACGAGGGCCTCGGCGATTTCCGCTTCAGCCACATCGAGCAACCGGGCATAGGATCGGGCATAGCCACGCACGAAGGCCATCTTCGGCAGCGCGGCGAAGTTCTCCTCTTCGATGGCGACGATCACCGCCACCCGCAGATTCAGGGCCCGGGCCACATCGGCCTGACTCAGGCCCCGCTGTTCGCGCTCTGCCGCGAGGCGTGCTCCGAACCCTGCTTCACCATTCTCTTCGGCACCGGGTCCGGAGCTGTCGCCGGTGATATCCGCAGCAGAGCGCTCATCCGTCACGCAGGGACTCCTGATAGCGCAGAAACTCTGCGGACGACGGATAGAGGTTGCGCAACTGCAGCGCGTAGCTGGCCTCGGCATCCTCGTTGTCGAACACACGAGCCAGCCGGATGCCCAGCCAGAGGCTGCGCGGGGTCTGCCGGCTCATGCCCCGAAAGCGATCGAAATAGGTGGTCGCCTGGGGAAAGTCAGAATCCTCGAAAGCCAGTTCCGCCAGTTCCAGCAGTGACACCGGCATGCGCTCGCGCAGCATGATGGCGCGATTGAAGGCGTTGCGGGCCTCGGTGCGGGCACCCACCCGCAATTGCGCCAGGCCCAGGTTCTCGTAGGCGATGGCACGCTGGGGATTGGCCGGGTCGGCGACGGCCTGGGTCAGCTGCTCCACTGCTTCCTCGTAGCGACCACGCTCATAGAGAAAGACGCCGAAGTCATTGCGCACCCGCGGTTCCCTGCCGGCGAAGCGGATGGCCTGACGGAAGTGGCGCTCCGCCAGATCGAAGTCACCTTCGCGGGAGTGGATGCGTGCCCGCAGACTCTGCGCTTCCCAGGACCGGGGTGCGAGCTGCTCCGCCCTTTCCAGCGGCCGCTTGGCTCGATTGATGTCGCCGGTTTCCAGATAGCCTTCAGCCAGATCGAGGTGAGCGCGCACACGCTCTTCGACCGTGCCCACCTCCCCCGGGCCGGTGCTGGAAGGCGCAGCGGCGCAACCCGCCAGCGTCAGCATGGCCGCGACGACCGTCGCCAGGACAATGCCCCTGCTTTTGCGCTCAAACCGCTTGGTGGGTAATGACACCATGGTCCTTGAGTCTCGCTATGTAGCGCTCGCGTCTGCGCGTGCGGTCCTCGAAGTTGCCGGCCAGCTGCCCACAGGCGGCATCGATGTCCTCGCCACGGGTCGTCCGCAGCATGGTCGCGAAACCGCGCTCGAGCAGATGGGTCTGGAACGCCCGCACCCGCGCTTCGGTGGGGCGACGATAACCTGAACCAGGGAAGGGATTGAAGGGGATGAGGTTGATCTTGGAGCGTTCGCGAAGGTCTGCCAGCAGATTTGCCAGGGCCTCGGCCTGCTCCAGACTGTCGTTGACGCCGTCCATCAGCGTGTACTCGATGGTCACCGAGCGCCAGTCGCCGATTTTCCCCAGGTATGTCCGCACCGCGTCGAGCAGTTCGGCAATGGGATAGCGGCGGTTGATCGGCACCAGCTGGTCACGCAGGGCGTCGTCGGGCGCGTGCAGGGAAATCGCCAGCGCCACGTCAGTGACTTCCGCCAGCCGCAGAATGGCCGGCGCGACCCCTGCCGTGGACAGGGTCAGACGGCGCTTGGAGATGCCGTAGCCTAGGTCATCGAGCAGGATGTCGATGGCAGGAAGCACCGCGTCGAAGTTGAGCAGGGGTTCACCCATGCCCATCAGGACGATGTTGGTGATGGCCCGATCACGACCCGTCACCACGCCCTGGAGACGGCGGCTGGCCTGCCGCACCTGACCGACGATCTCGGCGGTGGTGAGATTGCGGTTGAAGCCCTGCTTGCCCGTCGCACAGAAGCTGCAATCCAGCGCACAGCCGACCTGGGAGGAGATGCACAGGGTGCCGCGATCCTTCTCAGGGATGAACACCACCTCGATGCGCTGGCCGTCGTCGAGGCGCATGAGCCACTTGCGGGTGCCGTCGGTGGAGATGTTCTCGGCCATCACCTCCGGCATGGCCACGACGGCCATCTCCTCGAGCTTCGCTCGCAGAACCCGGGACAGGTCGGTCATGGACGCAAAATCATCGGCGCCACGATGATGCAGCCACTTCATCACCTGCACAGCACGGAACGGCCGCTCACCGAGCCCGGCAAAGAACTCTTCGAGGCCGGCGCGCGGCAGGCCGATCAGGTTAACGGGCCGGCCCGGGTCGGACGCGGTGGATGCAGTGGCGTTTGCAGTGGTCATCAGGTGTTCCGCGGGTGAACGTCCAGGGCGCTGAAAAAATAGGCGATTTCGCGAGCCGCAGATGCCGTGGAATCGGAGCCGTGGACCGCATTGGCATCAATGGAACTGGCGAAATCAGCACGGATGGTACCAGCATCGGCCTTCTTGGGGTCGGTCGCCCCCATCAGCCTGCGGTTGGCGGCCACCGCGTCCTCGCCTTCGAGAACCTGCACGACCACCGGGCCGGAAGTCATGAACTTCAGCAGGTCCTCGAAAAACGGCCGCCCCTCGTGCTCGGCGTAGAAGCCTGCGGCCTCAGCCCGGGACAGGTGCCGCATCCGCAGGGCGACGATGCGCAGCCCGGCCTCCTCGAAACGTGCCTGAATCGCGCCGATATGGTTGTTGCCGACCGCGTCGGGCTTGATGATGGACAGGGTCCGTTCGAGGGCCATCGTGTTCTCTCTCCAGCAATTCGTCAGAAAAATCGGGGTGTGAGCAGTCACTGCGCCACCCCCCGAGGCGGCGCACATTATACGCGCCCGGGGCGATTTTGCATTGCATCATCTATTCCGTTATTGCCTGAGATGTGCCCCGGAGATGTGTTCTGAGAACGCTCAGACCACGCCGCGACGGGGATTCCCGGCGAAGGACGCGCGCAGCCTGCTGACGGTCTCCAAGACCCGCCGGGCCGCAAAGTCCACCTCTTCTGCGGTGGTGAAGCGCCCCATGGAGAAGCGGATCGAGGCGTGGGCGAGCTCGTCGCCCAGCCCGATGCCGCGCAGCACGTGGGAAGGCTCGACGGTGGCCGTCGTACAGGCCGAAGCCGAGGAACAGGCCACATCGGCGGACAGGGCAAGCAGAAGCGCTTCACCATCCACGCCGCCAAAGGCCAGATTGACGATGCCGGGCACACTGCGCTCGGCGGCACCATTCAGACCCACGTCGTCCAGCTCGGCGATACCCGCCATGAAGCGTTCACGCAGATCACGCAACCGGGCCATCTCTGCCTCGAGCCCGGCGCTCGCCAAGGCGCAGGCCCGCCCCATGCCGACGATCTGATGGGTGGGAAGGGTTCCGGATCGCAGCCCCCGCTCGTGACCACCACCGTGCATCTGCGGTTCGAGCGCAAGGCCTGCGTTGCGCCGGACATAGAGCGCCCCGATGCCCTTGGGCCCGTAGATCTTGTGCCCGGAGAAGGACATCAACTCCACCGGCACGGCGGCAAGGTCGATGGGAACCTTGGCCAGGGCCTGCGCCGCGTCCACATGCAGCGGTACGCCGGCGGCCCGGGTGACGGCGGCGATGGCTTCGATGTCATTGAACACGCCCAGTTCGTTGTTCACCGCCATCAGCGATACCAGGGCCGTATCAGGGCGCAGCGCTTGGGCCACCGCATCGGCCGCCACGCTGCCGCTGGCATCCGGCGTCAGCCAGGTGACCTCGCAGCCCTGCTTTTCGAGCCAGCGGCAACTGTCGATCACCGCTTTGTGTTCGATGCGGGAGGTGATCAGGTGCCTGCCGCGGGCGCGCGCTCCAAGCAGTACGCCCTTGATGGCGAGATTGTCGGATTCCGTCGCGCCGGAGGTCCACACGATCTCCCGCGGATCACAGTTCAGCAGTTCCGCCACCTCCACCCGCGCCTGTTCGACCCGCTCCTCGGCATCCCAGCCATAGAGATGAGAGCGGGACGCAGGATTGCCGAACACGCCGTCGAGGGTGAGGCACTCCGCCATGGCCGTCGCCACGTCCGGATCCACGGGCGTCGTGGCAGCGTTGTCCAGATAGACGGGCAGGTGCGGTTTCAGATCCGTAACTTCGGTCATGGTTTCAGGGCACCCGAGTCGAGCGAGAGGGTATCGATGCGATCATCCGCACGCCCTTGCGGCGTCTGCGATTGTGCGCGTTGGCGCCGGCCCAATGCCTGGATCTCGGGTCGACCAATGATCTGGCCGAGGGTGACCCCGCTCAGAAAGTCGTGGATCCGCGATGAGAGATCACTCCAGAGCTCGTGGGTGAGGCAGGTCCGACCATCCTGACAGTCGCTGCCGCCGCCACAGCGGGTGGCATCGAGGGACTCGTCCACCGCATCGATGATGTCCACCACGGCAATGCCCAGACCTGCTTGGGCCAGCCTGTACCCGCCGCCGGGCCCCCGTACGCTGCACACCAGTCCGCTCCGGCGCAGACGGGCAAAGATCTGCTCCAGGTAGGCCAGCGAGATGTGCTGTCGATGGGCAATATCGGCCAGCGTCACTGGCCCCTGCCCACCGTGCAGCGCCAGATCGACCATGGCGGTGACCGCATAGCGGCCGCGAGTGGTCAGGCGCATGGCTCGAAGATCCTTGGGATCGGACTGCAAAGGCTGATTGTCCAATACCCTAGGGTGGCGATCAACTTTACCCCCCGAACTGACAGCGAGCCCACTGTGGGAGAGCGCTATTTCGCGCAGCGAAATGCGCCGATCTGCGTGACATCCAGCGAAGGCAGCGGCTCAGCTTCGGCAAAGCGCATCGAGATCGGCCCAATCGCTGCGCGATTAGGGCCTTCCCACAAGGCGGGACGCTGCCAACTTGTGGGAGAGCGCTATTTCGCGCAGCGAAATGCGCCGATCTGCG
>JAFIFL010000352.1 GCA_020832055.1 Gammaproteobacteria bacterium | reverse complement strand
TTCGGGATCGAACTGACCGGATCGTTAGTGTGGTGAGGTTGTGTTGTTCCGGCCACCCCGCAACGTCGATGTTTTGCTCGTTGGTGGGTCAGGGGGCCGGCGCAGATTGCCCTCCCATGGGCACACTTTCCAGTGTCCGATCTGGAACCCGTGTCCTGCCCCCCTCCCCGACTTGTGAAGCCAGCAAGGCCGCGGTAGCGTCGGAGTTGTCGGACCGAGGGGGGACGCCATGGGCGTTCGGACCGCTGAGCCCAATGATCAGGAGGAGACGGCCACGCGCAAGCACGAAGGCCTCGCGTTCTTCTTGCTGGTCATGGTCATCATGCCCGCACTCGCCGTCGCCGTGGTCGGCAGCTACGGTCTCGCCGTTTGGGTGTTCCAGACCTTCACCGGGCCGCCGTCATGACGGCCCCTTCCTGCCACGTCGTCGGTGCCATCGCCCGGGTGCAACCTGCGAGCGCGGCGGACGTGCGCCGTTGGGTGGAGCGGGAACCCGGCGCGGAAGTGGCCACCAGCAACGAGGAAGGCACGCTGGTGCTGGTCCTCGAAGGACCGGACGACGCGGCAGTGGTCGACATCATGGAACGGCTGCGCAACGAACCGGGGGTGCTCGACGTGCAGTTCGTCTACCACCAGATCGTCGAGGGTGCGGAGGCGCCGGCATGAAGCTGACCCGCCGCGAACTCATCAAGGCCCAGGCGGCCGCGGCCACAGCGGCCGTTGCCGGCATTCCCCTCTCCACACTGGCCGAGGGGACTGAAAACCTCCGGGACGTGCGCTGGGACAAGGCGCCCTGCCGCTTCTGCGGGGTGGGCTGCGGGGTGATGGTTGGCACCCGGGACGGGCGAATCGTCGCCACCCAGGGTGACCCCGAAGCCGAGGTGAACAAAGGGCTGAACTGCGTCAAAGGCTATTTTCTCGCCAAGATCCCTTACGGTCGTGACCGCCTGCGTCAGCCGCTGCTGCGCAAGAAGAACGGCCGCTATGACAAGGACGGTGACTTCGAGCCCGTGAGCTGGGACGAAGCGCTGGACCTGATGGCGGAGAAGTTCCGCACGGCCATCCGCGAACATGGTCCGGACAGCGTCGCCATGTTCGGATCCGGGCAGTGGACGATCTGGGAAGGCTACGCGGCATCGAAACTGTTCAAGGCCGGGCTGCGGACCAACAACATCGATCCCAACGCGCGCCACTGCATGGCCTCGGCGGTGGCCGGTTTCATGCGCACCTTCGGCATCGACGAACCGCCGGGCTGCTACGACGACATCGAGTCTGCGGACGCCTTCGTGCTGTGGGGCTCGAACATGGCCGAGATGCATCCGGTGCTGTGGAGCCGGATCAGCGAACGACGGCTGGCGCATCCGCACGTGCGCGTTGCCGTGCTCTCCACCTTCGGTCATCGCAGCTTCGATCTCGCCGACCTGAAGATGATGATGCGCCCCAACAGCGATGGAGTGATCCTCAACTACATCGCCAATCACCTGATTGAGACCGGTGCGGTAAACCGGGACTTCGTCGATGCCCACACCCGCTTCGTGCGCGGTACGCCCGACATCGGCTACGGGCTGCGGCCGGAGGATCCGCGGCAGCGGGCCGCCACCGGCGCCGACCGGCCGAACACCTGGGACGACATCGGCTTCGAGACCTTCGCCGAGTTCGTCGCACCCTACACCCGCGCGCGGGCGAGCCGCGAGTCGGGCCTGCGGGAGCGGGACCTGCAGGCGCTGGCGGAGCTCTACGCCGATCCGGATGTGAAGGTCATGTCCCTGTGGACCATGGGCATCAACCAGCACACCCGCGGGGTGTGGGCCAACAACATGATCTACAACCTGCATCTGCTCACCGGCAAGATCTCTGAGCCTGGCAACAGTCCGTTCTCGCTTACCGGTCAGCCGTCTGCCTGTGGTACCGCGAGAGAGGTGGGCACCTTCGCCCATCGCCTGCCGGCGGACATGGTGGTGACGAATTCGGAACACCGCGCCTTTGCGGAGGCGGTGTGGAAGCTGCCGGCCGGAACCATTCCGTCGAAGGTGGGCTTCGCTGCGGTGGAGCAGTCGCGGCGGCTGCGCGACGGCGAGATCCGCGTCTACTGGACGCAAGTGACGAACAACATCCAGGCCGGTCCGAACACGCTGCGGGAGACCCTGCCCGGCTGGCGCCATCCGGATGCCTTCGTGATCGTCTCCGACGTCTATCCCACGGTATCGGCCCAGGCGGCGGACCTGATCCTGCCGGCGGCCATGTGGGTGGAGAAGGAAGGCGGCTACGGCAATTCGGAACGGCGGACCCAGTTCTGGCACCAGCTCACCGACGCGCCGGGCTCTGCCCGATCGGATCTGTGGCAGCTCGTGGAATTATCCCGGCGGCTCAGCACCGACGACGTCTGGTCCGAGGAACTGCTGTCCGGGGCGCCGGAGTTTCGCGGCAAGACGCTGTTCGAGGTGCTGTTCGCCAATGGGCAGGTGGACGCGTATCCGAACAGCGAGCGTGCGGAGGGTTACCGCAATCAGGAATCGGAGGCCTACGGCTTCTACCTGCAGAAGGGCCTGTTTGAGGAATACGCCCACTTCGGCCGCGGCAAGGCCCATGACCTCGCACCCTTCGAGGTCTACCACGAGACCCGCGGTCTGCGCTGGCCGGTGATCGACGG
>JAFIFL010000044.1 GCA_020832055.1 Gammaproteobacteria bacterium | reverse complement strand
CATTTCGCTGCGCGAAATAGCGCTCTCCCACAATAGCGTATCCCCCGAAGCTGGCGTTGCCCCTCCTTGTGGGAAGGCCCCAATCGCAAAGCGATTGGGCCGATCTCGTGGCGCTGCGCCGGAGCTGATGTGGTTGCCTGCGCTGGATGTCCTACAGATACCGGTTCACGGCGGTGTGATGGGCCGGTCGTGGGACAGGGACGGTACCTTGCTGCGCGCGCTATCGACCTGCTGCAGATCCAGATCCGCCAGCACCACACCGGGCGCTTCGCCGCCGTCGGCGAGGATTTCACCCCAGGGCGCCACCACCAGGGAATGGCCATAGGTCTTGCGGCCGTCTTCGTGGTCGCCGGTCTGGGCCGGGGCGAGGACGAAGCAGCCGGTCTCGATGGCGCGGGCGCGCAGCAGGGTGTGCCAGTGGGCCTCGCCGGTCTGACGGGTGAAGGCGGACGGCACGCTGAGGATGCGCGCGCCAGCCTGGGCCAGCATGCGGTAGAGGTAGGGAAAGCGCAGGTCGTAGCAGATGGTCATGCCGTAGCCGCCCCACGGCGTGTCGACCAGCACGGCGCGGTCGCCGGAGCGGAAGCCGCTGCTTTCCCGGTAGCTCTCGCCGCCTTCGAGGTCGACGTCGAACATGTGGATCTTGTCGTAGCGGGCGCGCAGGGCGCCGTCGGCATCGATGAGCAGGCCACGGTTGGCAAAGCGTTCGTCGTCCGGCAGGCGCACCACCATCGAACCCACGTGCAGCCAGATGTCGAGTTCCGCCGCCAGGTCGCGCCACGCCAGCAGCGCAGAATCGTGTTCCTCCAGGCTCACCACTTCCCTGGCCAGGCTGCGCCGGCGCTGCATGAGATTCGAGACCTCAGGCAGGGTCACCAACTCTGCGCCCGCCGCGGCCGCCTCCCGGATCAGCGCTTCGGTGAGCGCGATGTTGCGCTCGATGGAAGGCGTGGCGGTGAACTGGATCAGACCCACTTTCAGGGTTGACGTCATCGGCGTCGGCTCCGGGGCTGTCATCAATCGCCATTCACGGGGGGACTGAGCGTCGGGTCCTCGTCGAGCAGCGTGGGGCTCGGACTGTAATAGCGCCGCAGCCAGCTGCAAAGGCCTTCCAGGCCGGGGAACAGGGTGCGCTCGTTGATGTTGGCCAGATCCACCTTGTCGCGCACCTCCCACTTCAATGCGGCCGGAATGACGATCTTGCGGCCCGCGCCCGGATGCTGGGCCAACCAGGTGTCAACGGCCATTCGGCTGTCGGACACCACCGAGAAGAACGCGTACTGCTGATAGATGCGCGGGTCGATGGACGGCGGCTCGAAGAACACCGTGAACGGCTCCTTGGAAAACTCCGCCATCTGCTCGAAAGAGTTGATTTCCCTTGCCAGCATCTCGCCCGTGAAGATGCTCGCACCCTCGCGGTCGAGGGCCTTGCGCAGCGCCAGTGGCAGCTGGCGATGGACATCCGTGTAGTCCACGACCCACACCACGCCGTCGCGATCGGAACGGGTGACGTTGGCGGTGGCGAAGTGCAGCGCCACATAGGGCGAATTGGTCCAGTCCAGCAGCCGCGTCGGCAAGCCGTAGTGCTGCGCCACCGACACCCAGTTCCACAGGGAATCCTGCTCCACGACGCTGCCGTGGGCATACTTGCGGAAGTTGCGGACCAGATGCCGCTCGAGTTCGGCATAGCGGCCGCCCAGGCGCATCAGGGTGGTGGCCAGGGGATAGGACACATCGGAGAGGCCGCGGAACGCGTGATGGGAGCGGAAGCGGCCGATCTTGGCGTTCCAGGAATCCGCGAACAACTCCTCCTGCAGGTGGTTCCAGGATTCGATGACGACGGTCTCGATGTCGGGGTCGGACAGGGACATGGGCGAATCCGCCAGACTGACGCCGTTGCACATGGGCCGCCATGGTCGCACGGCCGGGGTGGCGCTGCGATGACTGCCGGCCGTTCCCGGCACGCTCGCTGGTTCTGCTAGATTGCAGACATCGCAAGTCCCACTGCCCGGAGCATGAACCCATGGCCACAGCCGGCACGCCGGAACACCCCTTGCGCATCGCCATCATCGGCGCCGGACCTGCAGGCTTCTACGCAGCAGCGGCTCTGCTCAAGGCGGAGGGGCTCACGATCGAGGTGGACATGTACGACCGGCTGCCGACGCCCTTCGGGCTGGTGCGCGCCGGGGTGGCGCCCGATCACCAGAAGGACAAGAGCGTCACCCGGGCCTATGACAAGAGCGCTCGGGACCCCCACTTCCGCTTCTGCGGCAACATCGAGTACGGCCGAGACCTGGATCTCGATCATCTGAAGCGGTTCTACCATCAGATCATCTTCGCCACCGGGACCCAGAGCGACCGGGCCCTGGGCATCCCCGGGGAGGATCTGCCCGGCAGCCATTCCGCCACCGACTTCGTGGCCTGGTACAACGGTCACCCGGACTACGCCCGTCTCGAGTTCGACCTGTCCTGCGAGCGCGTGGCTGTGGTCGGCCTCGGCAACGTCGCCCTCGACGTGGCGCGCATCCTCTGTAAGTCCCACGAGGAACTGCGCCACACCGACATCGCCGACCATGCCCTGCTCGCATTGAAGAACAGCCGCATCCGGGAAGTGCACATTCTCGGCCGGCGTGGACCCGCCCAGGCCGCATTCACGCCGCCGGAGATCATCGAACTCGGGGAGCTGGACGACACCGACATTCTGGTTCGGCCGGAGGAGGCCACGCTGGACGGCGCCAGTGTCGCGGCCCTCGGGGCCCACCCGGACCGCAACGCCGAGAAGAACGTGGACGCGATTCAGACCTATGCGCAACGCCTGCCCCAGGGGCGACGGAGGCAGCTGCACATCCGGTTCCTGCTCACGCCACTGGAAATCATCGGTAGCGCGGGCCGCACCGAGGCCATCCGGCTGGCCCGCAACGAGCCCTTCATGGCGGAAGACGGCAGCGTTCAGGTCCGCCAGACCGGGGACGAGGAAGTGCTGCCCGTGGGGCTGGTGTTCCGCTCGGTGGGCTACCGCGGCCTTGGCCTGCCCGGACTGCCCTTCGACGAGCGCCGCGGCGTGATCCGCAACGAGGCCGGGCGGATCATCGACGATGGCGGAGCGGCTCTCAACGGGCTCTACGCCACGGGCTGGATCAAGCGCGGCCCGAGCGGCGTGATCGGCAGCAACAAGGTGGACGCCAAGGAAACCGTGGCCCTGATGATCGAGGACATTCACGCTGGACGCCACCTCGAACCGGCACAGCCGACGGCGGCTGCCGCCGCGGCCTTCGTCGAAGCCCTCGAACCCCGCTCAGTGAGCTACCAGGACTGGACCGAGATCGATGCCGAGGAGACCCGCCGCGGCGAGGCGCAGGAACGGCCGCGGGTGAAATTCACCCGGCTCGGCGATTTCCTGGAGGTCCTGGCCGACTGACTGCCGGCAACCGCTGCAGGTGTCCGATCAGTGGCCGGCGGTCAGGTGGCGCCAGTCCCGGACACCGCGAAGGCAGCCTGTTGCTTCCGCAGACGCAGCCGGCCGATGAGCGGCAGCAGGAAGGACAGCAGCGCGAGGATGATCAGGGCCGCGGTGATCGGTCGGGTGAAGAAGACTTCCGGGCCGTCCATCATGATCGCGCGGCGAAAATTGGTCTCCGCGATGGTGCCGAGCACCAGCCCGAGGATGACCGGCGCCAGAGGATAGCCGTAGCGGCGCATGACCCAGCCGAGCAGGCCGAAGGCGAGACAGCAGAACACGTCGAACATGGCATTGCGGACAGCGAACGAGCCGATCATCGCCATCATGGTGATGAGCACGTACAGCAGCTCCTTGGGAATCAGCGCCACCTTCACCCAGAGCCGGCCCCCGGCCATGCCCACGAACAGCAGCACGAACTGGGCCACGAGCATGGCGCCGAAGATCGCATAGATCATCTCCGGGCTGCGCACGAACAGCTGCGGGCCCGGCGTCAGGTCATGGATCATCATGGCGCCGATGAGCACCGCCGTGGTGGCGCTGCCGGGAATACCCAGGGCCAGCAGGGGCACCATGGCACCGCCGACGGAGCCGGAATCGGCGGCCTCTGACGCCGTGACACCCTCGGGGCTGCCCTTCCCGAAGTCGTCCGGCTTGCGGCTGAATCGTTTCGCCAGCCCGTAGCTGATGAAGGAGCCGATCGTCGCACCGGCCCCCGGGAAAACCCCCACCAGGGTGCCGATGGCGCTTGCGCGCAGCATCACCCACTTCAGCTTCCAGTAGTGGGCGAAGCGGGGCCAGGGATCGCGGGCGGCATCGGAGCGGGCGGTCGTGGACTCGCCCTTTTCGATCCCCGCGAAGACCTCGCTCAAGGCAAACATGCCGATCAGCGCCGGGATCAGCAGAAACCCGTCGGACAGCTCCAGCACATCGAAGGTGAAGCGCTCGGCGCCGGAAATGGGGTCGGTGCCCACCGTGGCCAGCAGCAGCCCCAGCAGCATGCCGATGAACGCCTTGCCCCAGTTGTCTCCCGCCAGGGTGGCGATGGTGGCCATGCCGAACAGGGCGAAGGCGAAGTACTCCGAGGGGTGGAAACGGACGGCCGCGGCGGCCAGCGGCACCGAGAAACCGATCAGGATCAGGGTCCCGAACATGCCGCCGAAGGACGACGCGACGATGGACGTCCCCAGTGCCAGCGAAGGCTTGCCCTGGCGGGTGAGGGCGTAGCCGTCGATGGCGGTCACCACCGCCGAGGGCGTTCCGGGGGCGTTCACCATGATCCCGGTGATGGAGCCACCGTAGCTGGAGCCGATGTAGATCCCCACCAGCAGGATCAGCGCCAGGGTCGGCGACATGGCGTAGGTGAACGGCACCATCAGGGCCACGCCCATGGAGGGCGACAGCCCCGGCATGGCTCCGATGAGGATGCCGAGAACGATGCCGATGACGATGGTCAGCAGGGGCAGCAGCGCGAAGACGCTCCCGAGTCCGGCAGACAGCGCTTCAAACATGGCAGAACTCCGCTGGCCCGCTCATCCGAACCACCAGCCCCGGGGCAGGTCCACGAACAGCAGCCTTTGAAAAACGACTTCGGAGAAGGTCAACCAACCCACGGTGATGGCGGCCACCACCGGCAGCCGGCGATACCCCAGATACAGGATCAAGGCGGGCATGTAGAGGAGGGACGCCAGGGCGTAGCCGAGAACCGGCAGCAGCAGCAGGTAACTGGCGAACAGACCCAGGCTGACCAGAACCCGCCCGGTCTGAAGACCGCCGGGCGCGGGCGCCATCTGTCGCAGGCACAGCCAGACCTGGAACAAAGACAGGGGCAGCAGGAGCGCGATCCAGAGCCTGGGCACACCGCCGGCGCCAATGGGATCCACGGGATTCGCAGCCGGCAGGCGTACCGTCAGCAGCAGCACCAGCAGGGTGATCGACATCGTTGCGAACAGCAGCGTCAGCTCACCGGCCCCGTCCCGCCAGCGGCTGCGCGGCAGCAGCACCGCCATGCCTAGGATCAACGCCAGGACCAGCCCAGCCAGCAGCCAGAGGCCCGGCGGCCGGGCAAGGGCAGCGAACCCACTGGCCTGCTGCTCGACGTCGGGCAGCAGATCCAGCCTGTCCAGGTAGCTCCGAAACTCGTCGCGATCCCGTTCGATGATGCGGCCGAAGCTCTCCGCGTCCCGGTAGCGCAGGTTCACGGCCTCGTTGCGCCAGGCCTCGACCCAGCGCGGGTCTTCCACCACCTTGCGAATCAGAGCGTCGTACCAGGCCTGGACGTCGTCAGGGATGCCCCTGCGAAAGGCGAAGCCGCGCCAGATCAGTTCGTCTTCGAGACCCGGGTACCCCAGTTCGGCGAACGTCGGGACCTCGGGGAACTCCCGCAGTCGTTTCTCGGCGGCCACCGCGACGATGCGCAGACGGTCCGACATCATGGCGTCCCGCGGATTGCCGAGGTAGGCGGTCCCCAGATTACCCAGCAGCGCTGCGACGGCCTCCCCGCCGCTGCCATAGGGAATCCAACGCATGTCGATGTCCACCGCCTCGGCGATCTTGACGCCGGAGACGTGCTTGACCCCACCGATGTCGACGCCGAGCCAGCGCTGCTCCCGGCCTGCACGGCGCCCCGAGGCATGCAGCGCAGCCCAGTCCGACGGCCCTTCCTCGGCATTGGTGATCAGGACATGGGCATTGTCCATGATGGAGGCGTGCCAATGAATGCGGTCAATCAGGTCCTCGCGACCAATGGCCACCATCTTGGAGATGTTGGAGCGGGTGACGGCCAGGAACCGGTGGCCATCCGCCGGCTCCCGCAGGACTTCCTCGAAGGCCACGATGCCGCCCCCACCGGGCCGATTGATCACCGCGAAGGGATGACCCGAGTGTTCCTGGGCGAGCTGGGCGAAGCGGCGCGCCGTGACGTCGATGAGACCGCCCGGGCTGGTATAGACCACCAGTCGGATGGGCTGGGAAGGGAAACCGTCGACGCGCGGCAGGTCAGCGTCTGACGACGATGCCACGGCACCCTGGGCCTGCCAGAACAGCACGGCACCGAGGAGCAAACTGAGTATGGTCATCGAACGTGGCATGAGCCCGGGCGCTGCGTCGAAGACCGGCCACATTACTTCGGAATTATGACAGGGAGGTTTAAGGCACGACCAGGACCAGTCGCTGTGCGTGACGGCACACCGCTTCGGCGGTGCTGCCGAGCAGCAGATCCGCAATCGGGTTGCTGCCGCGCTTGCCGACGATGATCAGATCCGCGTCCCGCTCTGCCGCGACACGGGCAATCTCTACCGAGGGCTTGCCCTGTCCCGGGACCACCGCTTCGAAGCCCGGTTTCGGCGCCCGCTGCGCCAGGCCCTCGATGTGGATCTCGATGCGCTCCCGTTCGCTGTCGTACTCCAGCCGATCATCCCACCGCCCCACGGATACGACCACGCCACGACTGCAGTGGCCGAGCAGGGCCAGGAAGATCTCCTCCGCCCGGCCGGCCGCGGCGGATCCGTCCGTGGCCAGCAGCGGCCGGCACAGGGCCGTCGTCGGCAGGATGACGGACTGATCGGTGGGCGCGAGCAGGATGGGCACATCCGCATGGCGGACGAGGTCCAGTACCGTGCTGCCCAGAAACAGATCCCGCAGAGTGCTGTGGCCGTGGGTGCCTGCCAGGACGGCATCCACCGCCCGTTCCAGAGCCACACGCTTCAATTCACTGACCACCGGGCCGATGCAGACTTCCGTGGCCACCTCGAACCCGTCCTGGCCCAGGGATGCGGCCAGGTCGTCGAGCCGCTGCTGATAGTGCTCGCGGTTCGAGACGCCCGGGATCTGGCCGTAAGAGGTCGCAATCACGTGCACCAGGGTCAGCCTTCTGCACCCCAGGGCGCGCAAACGCGAAAGCTGGCCCAGGAGTCGCTCACCCGCCGGCGAAAAGTCCACCGCCACGAGCACGTGATCGAAGACGAGGCATTCGCGTTCCGTCATGTCTCCCCCTCCACCTCGGCCGGAAACCAGTGCCGGGTCCGATTGGCGATGCGCACCAGCGCCAGCATCAGGGGTACTTCCACCAGCACCCCCACCACCGTGGCCAGCGCCGCACCGGACTGCAGGCCGAACATGGCAATGGCCGCGGCCACCGCCAGTTCGAAGAAGTTGCTGGCACCGATCATGGCACCGGGAGCCGCCACCGCGTGCCGGACCTTCCAGGCGCAGGCCCAGCGGTAGGCGATGAAGAAGATCAGGACGGTCTGGATCACCAGCGGCACCGCGATCAGCAGAATGTGCAGCGGGTTTTCCAGGATGATCTCGCCCTGAAAGGCGAACAGCAGAACCAGCGTGATCAGCAGTCCGATCGGCGTCACCGGTGCCAGCCGCTTCAAGAACACGTTGTCGAACCATTCGATGCCACGCCGGCGAATGAGCATGACCCGGGTCAGGTAACCGGCGGCAAAGGGGATGACGATGTAGAGAAACACCGACAGCGCCACCGTTTCCCAGGGCACCACGATGTTCGAGACGCCCAGCAGCAGGACCACGATGGGCGCGAAGGCGAACAGCATGATGAGGTCGTTCACCGCCACCTGCACCAGGGTGTAGGCCGGGTCACCGCGGGTCAGGTAGCTCCACACGAACACCATGGCCGTGCAGGGGGCGGCACCGAGCAGAATGGCCCCAGCCAGATACTGGCGTCCGAGTTCCTCAGGGATGAACGGTGCGAACACCACCATGAGGAAAAACCAGGCGATGGCGAACATGGTGAAGGGCTTGATCAGCCAGTTCACCATGGTGGTGATGGCCAGCCCCTTGGGCTCCCGGCGCACTTCGAGAATGGCGCTGAAGTCGATCTGCGCCATCATGGGATAGATCATCGCCCAGATCAGCACCGCCACCGGAATGGAGACCGACGCATACTCGAAGCGCGCCAGCGTTTCCGGCACCACGGGCAGGAACTGGCCCAGCGCCACACCCGCCACGATGCACAGGGCCACCCAGATGGTCAGGTAGCGCTCGAACAGGCCCATGCCTTCCCGGGTGGACACTTCGGCGCTGGACGCATCGACGGCGGTTGTCTCGGTCATGGTCCCTAGGCTGCCCTGTTCCATGTGTCTGCCTCCCGGCCGAGGGCCGGCGCTGCGCTTGCGACTTGCGAGCTTCAGCCGGACACTGCCGCAGCTGCGCCCCGGCGGCAGCCCCCCTCATCCACCAGGAGCACCACCATGATCGGCTACGTCACCATCGGTACGAAGGACATGGCCAAGGCCTGCGCATTCTATGACGCGCTGCTGGCCGAAGTCGGCGGCAAGCAGCTGTTCGGCATGGACCGGATCAAATTCTACGGTACGGCGCCCAACGCGCCCATGCTGGCGCTGTGCATTCCTTACGACGAGCAGGAGCAGCACCCGGGCAACGGTACCATGGTGGCGATTCCGGCCCAGGGCGTCGAGCAGATCACCCGGCTCTACAAGAAGGCGCTGGAACTCGGCGCCACCGACGAGGGCGAACCCGGCGAGCGGGTGCCGGGCGTCTTCACTGGGGCCTACGTCCGCGATCTCGACGGTAACAAGCTCTGCTTCTTCGAAATGAAGATGTGAGATGAAGCTGTAATCAGTCCCTCTCGGCCAGTTCCACAGCCTCAATCCGGATCCGGCGACCGCGATCGGGCACGAAACTGAAGCGCCCGGTCACGGTCACCGTCTCGCCCACATGACTCTCCACCCGGTCGATCGGCTCCAGTTCGACCCGGTTCAGCGCCGCATCCTCGATCCAGACATGATGGGGCGGATCGAACTCACGTACCGTACCGGTCGTGCGAACCAGCCGCCCGTCGAAATCCGCCTGCTGGGAGACCAGGACTTCGAGCGCCACGTCTGCGGGCGGCCCGCTGCAACCGAACAGTGCCAGAATCAGGGCGCAGCCTGCCAGCGCGGCGCGCAGGACGCGCAGCCGTCTCGCTGCAGAGCGTACGCGACGGTGTCTGAGAGCAGTGCCCGTCATGCGTCGAGCTGCTCGAGCATGCGCTTGCGCGCGAAATGCCGATAGCTGCCGAGCACGAGGCTTTCGACCGCATCCCAGATCACGCCATCCTCGGCCACCAGGGCGATCCAGCCGTGGTGGCCCGTGTAGGCAGGAATCCGGTAGCGGTCGTCGAAGGTCAGATGAACCTGCTGCTCGGCACCCACCCAGGCATGCACCTGAAGTTGGCGGTCATAGCGGCTGAGGGTACAGAACGTCTTCTTGCCCGCCTGCCAGGCCGGCTTGCCGAACTGCCGGACCTCGCGCACCTCGGGGAGACTGAGACAGAAGGGCCGCAGCCGGTCGAGCAGCGCCACCGCATGAGGAGCAACCAGCGGATCGATCACTTCCGGATCCAGCTCCGCGGTGGGCGGGGTCACCTCCTCGAGCTCGGGTATGCCGGATGCCAGCTTCGCCGGAGCGGTCTTCACATAGGCCTCCCGGATCAGCTTGGCGATCCGCGTCCAGTCCAGACCGCGGTCGAGATCCACGCCCAACCAGCCCCGCGGCCCCACGTAGGGCGGGACGTAGAAGGACTCGGGCTCAGTCGACGTGTAGTGCTCCTGGGCGCCCGGCGGGGCGTTCAGCCACACGGCGATGTGCCCGTCACCGTGATGATTGATGACGTGGGTCGCGAAGGTCTTGCCGCCGACCCGGTAATCCGGGGAACCATGGGCCATCACCTCCTCCACCTCGGGCAGACCGAGGCAGATCTCGCGCACCACATCGCTCAGTGTCCTGGCGCTCTTGGCTGCCACTCGTCACCTCCCACCCCGAAGACGCCCCACTACGGCCGTATTCTGCACCGCCAAGGCTCGATGTGCCTCTCATGGAACGAATCGCCCATCCTGCGCTGGCCAAGGTGCGAAGGGGACATCGCCGCCATGACCGACTCGACCATTCTGGAAGCGCTGCGGCTGCAGGCCAATTGGTGTCAGCGCCTCGGATCGCCACTCGGCGCTTGCGCTGCGTCTCGCCGGGACCCTGCACCATGCTGCGCTGGCGGGCGAGGCGGGAAGCGGGAAGCCCTGGCCGATGTGCACCCCCACGGCAACGAGGCGGTCTGATTCGCCACATGATTGCGGCGGAGGGTGAGGACCGGGTGTGCTAGGGTACTTCGACGCGAACCGCGGAGCATCCCATGGCTTACGGCCCTTGCCTCCAGACCATCGCGATTCTCTCCGTCGTCGGCCTCGGCCTTTCGGCGTGTGGTGATCGTGGTCCCGGCTCGGCATCCAACCTGCCCGGAGGCGACCCGGAAGCCATCCGTGACGCCGGCGAGCTGGTCGTTCTGACCCGCAACGCGCCCACCACCTGGTACTACGACCGGGACGGCGAACCCGCCGGTCTCGAACATGACTTCGCCACGGCCTTCGCAGCCCATCTCGGGGTACCGGTCCGGTTCGAGTTCCACAACAGCATCGGCGCCATTCTCGCGGCTCTGGCCAATGGCGAGGGCCATTTCGCCGCCGCAGGGCTCACGGGCACCGAGGGTCGCCAAGAGCAGTTCCTGCTTGGACCGCCGTATCAGACCATTGCGCAGCAGGTGGTTTGTCGCCGCGGCAGTCGAATGCCGCGTGATCTCGACGATCTCGTCGACCGCAGCCTGATGGTGACGGGCAGCAGCAGCTACATCGAGCGCCTGCACGACATCGAGGCCACGACCCATCCCGATCTGCGCTGGCAGGTCGCGGACACCGCCGCGACCGAAATCGTCCTGCAGCGGGTCTGGGACTCCGAAGTGGACTGCGCTGTCGCGGACTCCAACATCGTCGCCATCAATCGTCGCTACATGCCCGAGCTGCAGGTGGCTTTTCCCCTCACCGACGGCGAAACCCTGAACTGGCTCCTGCCCGCGAATGCCGAAGGCCTGCGCAGCGCCATGGAGGAATGGTTCGAGCAGGCCGAGAACAGTGGTTTCATCGCCACCACACGGGCCCGCTACTACGCCCACGTGGAAATCTTCGACTACGTGGATATCGCCCGGTTCGTTCGCCGCATCGACAACCGCCTGCCGCACTTTCGCGACACTTTCGAGGAGGCGGGCAGGACCTACGGCATCGATTGGCATCTGCTCGCCGCCCAGGCCTACCAGGAAAGTCACTGGGAACCCACCGCACGCAGTCCCACCGGCGTGCGCGGGATGATGATGCTGACCCTGCCCACCGCCCGCGAAGTGGGGGTCGACAATCGCCTGGACCCTGAGCAGAGCATTCTCGGTGGTGCCCGCTATCTGGCCAACCTGGAGTCGCGTCTGCCTGACAGCGTCACCGAACCGGACCGCACATGGAAGGCGCTGGCGGCCTACAACGTCGGCATGGGCCACCTCTACGACGCCCGGGCGTTGGCCCGGCGCCTGGAGCGTGATCCGGATGCATGGCACGAAATGCGCGAAGTGCTGCCGCTGCTGGCCGACCCGGACTACTACCAGGACCTCCGCTTCGGCTACGCCCGGGGCAACGAGCCGGTGCAGTACCTGCAGCGGATCCGCAACTACGAGGACATCCTGCGACGCCATCTCGAACAGCAGGCCGTCGCGACAGCCGACTGAGTGTCCTCAATCAGCGTCCACTGATGCATCGAGACTCAATCGTCCAGCACCTCACGCAGACGACGCGCCAGATCGTGGCGTGCATAGGGTTTGCTGAGCATCTTTTCCATGACGGTCTCCGGGTCATGACGGGCTGCCGCCTGGCGGGTATAGCCGGAGGTGTAAAGCACCTTGATGCCGGGGCGCAGGCGGACCACCTCCTCCGCCAACGCAAACCCGTTCATGCCCGGCATGACGATGTCCGTGAACAGCAGATCCAAGGCCGCACCTTCACGCACGACTTCGAGCGCCCCAGGCGCGTCCGTCGCCACATGTACGGTATAGCCGAGCATCGCCAGCACGTGGCGCGTGTAGCTGCGCACCAGCTCGTCGTCCTCCACGACCAGGATCGACTCCTGCCCGCCCGGCAGCGCGGTCGCTTGCGGTGTCGCCGCTTCCTCGGTTGGCGCTGCCGCACGCGGCAGGTAGAGCTTCACGGTGGTACCGCGACCCGACTCCGAGTAGACATTGATGTGGCCGTTGGACTGCTTGATGAATCCGTACACCATGGCGAGCCCCAGCCCGCTGCCCTTGCCCTCATCCTTGGTGGTGAAGAACGGCTCGAACACGCGAGCGAGATGCTCACGCTCAATGCCGACACCTGTATCCGACACGGCCACCATCACGTAGTCGCTGGCTGCCGAATGCTCGGGCCCATCGAAGTCCCGCGCCACATTGGCGGTTTCCACGGTCAGCCACCCCCCTTCCGGCATGGCATCGCGGGCATTGAGGCAGAGATTGAGCAGCGCATTCTCGAGCTGGGCCGGATCCACCAGCGCCGGCCAGAGATCAGCGTCGAGATGGAAGGCGATCTGCACCTGGGCGCCGAGGGTCTGACGCAGGAGCGGTTCGATCTCACCAACCTGGACATTGACATCGACCACCCGGGACTCGAGAGCCTGCTTGCGGGCAAACGTCAGCAGGCGGCGGGTGAGATCGGCGCCACGTTGGGCAGAAGCCGAGATGATGGTCGCGAAATCCTGTTCGTCGGACCCCGGTGCGGCGCCTTCCGCCAGCAGTTCGGCATTGCCCATGATGACGGTCAACAGGTTGTTGAAGTCGTGGGCGATGCCGCCTGTGAGCTGGCCGATGGCCTCCAGGCGCTGGGCCTGACGCAGCTGCGCCTCCATGGCCTTGCGCTCCGTGACATCACTGAGTACACCGACGATCCGCTGGGCGTGGCCCTGATCGTCCCGCAGCACGTAGCCCCGATCCTCCACTTCCGCATAACTGCCGTCAGCGCGCCGGAAACGATAGCCCGAACTCCAGTTTTCTACCCCCGTCGTGATCGCTTCCTGATGACTGACGGCCACCCGATCGCGATCCGCGTCGTGGACGCGCGCGAGCCACCAGGCATGACCACCCGTGACCTGTCCGTGGGGATAGCCGAACAGCTGTTGGAGACCCTCGTTCCACCACAGCGTGTCGGCGACGAGATCCCAATCCCAGATGACATCATGGGTGGCCTTGCTCACAAGGCGGAACCGCTCCTCGCTGGCGCGCAGGGCCGCCTCCACGGCCTGACGCTCGGCAATATCGGCCTTCAGGGCGCGGTTGGCCTCGTCGAGTTGCGCCATCTTGGCTTCGAGCTTGCGGATGAGGGAACGATTGTAGAGTTCGAGCACGTCCGTTTCGTTGCCGTCATCGGTCACTGCCGGTGCGGCCGCTGAACGGCAAGGCGCCATGACGTCACCCAGGCAGGCCAGCAGATCCTGGGGCTCAGCAGGCTTGAGCAGGAAGGCGTCGGCTCCGAGGCTCCGGGCCAGGCGTTCGTCGTCCGCGGAGGTGTAGGTGGCGGTATAGACGATGAAAGGTACGGACGCGAAACGAGGGTCCGCCCGCACATGGCGCAGCAGCGTGTAGCCATCCATGACCGGCATGAGCAGGTCGCAGATCACCGCGTCCGGCACCGAGTCCACGAGGCGCTCGAGCGCTTCGTGGCCGTTACCGGCCTCGTCGACCTGCCATCCCTGTGCCGCCATCAAAACCTTCAGGAAGTAACGATTCTCGGCGTGATCATCGACTACCAGAATGCGCTTCATGAGGCCTCCCCGCCCGCACGCACTTGAGCGCAGACGCGCTCCACTTCGGCGACGAAGGTGTCCGGATCGATGGGCTTTTCTATGTAGCCGTCACAACCGGCAGACATCGCCTTTTCGCGGTCGCCAACCATGGCATAGGACGTCACCGCGATAATGGGTGTGCGATCCAGGCTCCGGATCTTACGCAGCGCCGCGGCCACTGCGTGGCCGTCCATGGTGGGCAGCTGAATATCGAGCAGAATCAGGTCCGGATTTCCGCTTTGCGCCAGTTCGATGCCTCTCGGGCCATCGATCGCGGCCTCCACATGGTAGCCGTTGCGAGTGAGCAGAAATGTGAGCAGATACCGATTCTGCTCATTGTCCTCGATGAGCAGAACCTGGCCCTTCATGACTCACCCCCCGGGTGGGCAGGCAGGATGACGGTAAAGGTGCTCCCCACCGACCATTCACTCTCAGCGACGATTTCGCCGCCCATGAGATCGGCGAGGCGCTTGCAGATGGTCAGGCCCAGCCCCGTGCCTTCATGCTGTCGGGTCAGGCCGGCGTCGAGCTGGCGGAACGGCTGAAACAGCTTGGCGAGATCGTCCGCCTTGATGCCGATGCCCGTATCCGTGACCGCCAGGCGGACCGCATCGACCGCCGGGGCATCCGGCGTGCGTCGATACCCGGGCTGCGGCGCCACGGTGAGCCGGACCCAGCCGCACTCAGTGAACTTGATGGCATTGGCCAGCAGATTGAGCAGGATCTGCTCGACGCGCCGCGCATCACCCACCATGGTGCCAACGTCATCGGAGACGTCCACCTCGAGCGGCAGCTGCTTCGCCTGCGCCAGGGGCGTCACCGCAGCCATCGCCCGCTGCACGCTGGCGGCGAGGTCGAAGGGCTCGCTGTTGACTTCGAGTTGTCCCGCCTCGATCTTCGACAGGTCGAGCACGTCATTGATCAGTTCGAGCAGATGGCGGGCACTGCCGCGAACCATGCCGAGCTGCTTGGCCTGTTCGGCATTCAGCGGTCCGGCGAGCTCCTGCAGCACCATGCCCGTGAAGCCGATGATGGAGTTCAGTGGGGTGCGCAGCTCATGGGACATGGTGGCCAGGAATGCCGACTTCATCTGATCGGCAGCTTCCGCGCGTTCGAGGGCTGATTCGAGCTGTGCGGTCCGCTCCTCGACCCGCTGTTCGAGGGTCGCGTTCATTTCCCGCAGCGCGCGCTCCGCCTGCCGACGCTCCTGCTCGTTGGCGAGGTGATCGAGGGCATAGGAGACGTCGTCCGCGGCCCGCGCGAGCAGCGCGATCTCTTTGTCCTGAAAGAACCCGGCAACGGCGGCGTAGACGCTCAAGGTCCCCCTGACCACACCACGCTCCCGGATCGGGAACACTGCGACGGCATAGAACTGATGGTGCTCGATGTGCGCACGCCAGGGCAGGGTCGCAGGGTCGTCCAGGGTCGCGTTGGCAATGTAGGGTCGCCCTTCGCGGAAGGCGGTTCCGGTCGGGCCGCGCCCCTCAGGGCGGTCGTCTCCATAGATCGCCACGCTGTCGAGATAGTGGCGCTCATCGCCCCAGCTGGCGGCGGGAAGCAAGCGCTCACTGTCGGGGTCGTGCCAGCCCACCCAGGCCATGCGCAGACGGCCCTGCTGCACCAGCACCCGGCAAACAGTCTCGAACAGGGCATCCCGCGCCCGCGTCCGGACGATGGCCTGGTTGATCTGGCTGAGGGCTGAGTACAGGCGGGACAGCCGTCCGATCTCGCGCAGGCGCTCACGCCGCTCACTGATGTCCCGGAGGATGAAGGTCATGTGGCTCGCGGTGTCACCTGCCACGCTGGACACCGACGCCTCGATGGGGAATCGATCGCCGTTGGCGCGCAGCCCCTCGGTCGCCCAATGCAGTGCCGGTTCCGCCACGCCTGCGCCGGGGACGAAATCATCCATGCGCCAGCCGACCACCTCCTTGGCATCGTGCTCGAACATGCGTTCTGCGGCGGCGTTGAACAGCACAATGCGGCGCTCGGCGTCCACCGCGATCATGGCATCCATCGCCGATTCGATGATCGCGACGAGTTGGCTTCTGCTGGCGCCAAGACGCGCCCGCGCCGCCTCCAGCGACCGATAACTCTTCTCGATGGCGCCGAAGGCGCGCAGCAACAGCCAAAGCAGGATGCCTGCCGTGACGGCGACGAAGGCCCAGCCCTTGTAGACGCTGAGCACGAGGAACAGCTCAGGGTCTTCAACGAGGACGAGCAGGGCCTGATCCGAGAAATAGATCCACAGGCCCGCAACGACCAGATAGCCGATCACGATAGGCCAGGCACGGGAACGAAGGTGCAATCGATGCCGGGGGCTCGCGGGCAGCGAGGCTTCTTCGACTCGTCCGAGCCCTGCGTCGACCGATCCCTCCGTGACGGTATTCACCTTGTGCTCCCAGCGCAGCCACTGCGCCGGTAGAGGGTACACCCGCAATCACGGGGACCATAGTGTCCGGGGCCAGGCGCGTCCGGGACCCGGCGGCGCTCAGCCGAACGGATTCGCTCAGATGCTGCGCCGGGCGTCCTTCCAGTAAGGCTCGCGCAGCTTGCGCTTGAAAATCTTGCCGGAGTCCTCCCGCGGCAGCGCGCCCTGGAATTCCACCACTTTCGGCACCTTGTAGCCGGCCACCCGTTCACGGAGATAGGCGCGCACGGTACTGGCATCGAGAACGGCGCCTGCTTCCGGTTCCACCACCGCACACAGGGCCTCACCGAACTCCTCGTTGGGAATGCCGAACACGGCGCAGTCGTGCACGCCCGGCATGTCGATGAGGACCGCCTCGATCTCGGCGGGATAGATGTTCACGCCGCCGGAGATGACCATGTCCTTTTTCCGGTCCGAGATGTAGAGAAAGCCGTCCTCGTCGAGATAGCCGATGTCGCCCGGCGCCACCAGTCCGGAACGGTCGGCCTCGGCACGTTTGGCGTCGTCATCGTGGTAGGTGAAGTCGGCGACGTTCACCAGCCGGGCAGCGACCTCCCCCGGTTGTCCGGCCGGCAGCGGGTTCCCCGTTTCATCGAGGATGCACACCTCGGCATTGGGCAGCGCCCGGCCCACGGTTCCCGGGTGATCCAGCCACTCCTGTGAAGTGCAGAACACCACCGCGCTGGTTTCCGTGGAACCATAGTATTCGTTGATGACCGGCCCCCACCACTCGATCATCCGTTGCTTGACGTCCGGCGGACAGGGGGCGGCGGCGTGGACCACGAACTTCAGCGACGAGAGGTCGTAGCGACTGCGGACCGCCTCAGGCAGTTTCAGCAGCCGGACGAACATCGTCGGCACCATGTGCATGTGGGTGACGCGGTGCTGCTCGATCAGCGCGAGCAGTTCCTCGGGGTCGAAACGTGCTTGAAGGATGGTGTTGCAGCCGAGATTGACGCTGGTCAGACCGTAGGCATTGGGCGCGGAGTGATACATCGGGCCGGTGATCACCGTGGTGCAACCCGGCTTCAGACCAAACACCTTAAGCAGGGTTTCGAGCGTGGCGGCGGCCTGCTCCGGACTCGGTGGCGCGCGCCTGACGCCCTTCGGTCGTCCAGTGGTTCCGGAGGTGTAGATCATGGTCCCCGGCGGCACCAGTTCCCGCGGCGGCAACGGTTCGAACTGCTCGAGCCACGTGCGCCAGGGTTCCATGCCGGGGGGAACCTCGCAGCGATCCGCTGGGAGCCCATAGGCTGCCCGAATCTCCGCGGGGGTCTCCACCACCCGTACCTGAACGCCTGCCGGGATGTCGTCAGCGATGGGTTCGAGCAGGTCGGCATGGATCACCAGCACCTTGGCACCGCTGTTGGCGATCACATACCCGGCCTCGTCCCCCGTGTTGTGCCAGTTCACCGGCACCGGATAGGCACCGAGCCGGCCAGCGGCGATGGAAGCCTCGAAGAAGGCGAAGTCGTTGCGCAGCATCAATGCCACTGCATCCCTGTGGCCCACGCCCAGCCCGGCGAGACCGCTGGCTGCCCGCTCACCGCGCTCGATCAGCCGCTCTACCGGAACCCTGCGGTCCCCGGCGATCACTTCCGCCATGTCACTGCTCTCCCCGATGTTATCCCGAGGGCGGATTCTGCAACGAAACACCGTCGCAATGCATGGTCCGGGGAAAAGCGCGAGGGCAGGAGAACGAGCAGTGCAGCGCCTTTGGACCGGCGGCGAGGCAGGGTGCCATCCCGCGTCGAGTTGAGGCATGCTTGCCGCTCGGGACGGCGCAGGGAAGACGCACCCTGCGCCAGCCCCGGACTGCTGGCGATGAGGAGACGAGAGACTCCTGTCAGCGGCCGGCAACACCCGATTCCGGAGAGATGGAGCAGCCATGAGGCCGCTTCAGGAAGGCGGGAGGACTGGACATGCGCTCCACTCTGGCGCCGCTTGCTGCGCTGCTCTGGGTGTTGTGCGCCACACCCATGGCAGTCGCTGGCGAAGATCGATTCGAGGCCTTGGCGTGGCTGGATGATCTGCTCGCCCCCTGGGCGGCCCCTCATGGTCCGGGGCTGGTCGTAGCTGCAAGCCGGAACGGCCAGGTGCTGTTCGAGCGCTCCTATGGCCTCGCCAACCTCGAACACCGCATCCCCAACCGGGCCACCACCCGATTCAATGCCGGGTCCATCAGCAAAACCCTCACCGCCTACAGCCTGCTGCGCCTGGAGCAGGCCGGTCGGCTCGACCTCGACGACAGCATCGGATCGTACCTGGATGATCTGCCCACCCGACTCAGTGGCGTGACCCTGCGGCAACTGCTTCAGCACACCGCAGGCGTCAAGGACGACTGGACCCTGGCGAGCCTTGCCGGTTGGGAAACCTCCGACGTGCGCAGCCACGAGCAGGCGCGACGCCTGATCACGCGCCAGGACGGCCTCAACTTCGAGGCAGGCAGCGCCTTCGGCTACAGCAATTCCGGCTACATCCTGCTGGCCGACGTCATCGAGGCCGCGACGGGGCGGACCTATGCGGACTGGGTGACGGCCGAAGTGCTCGAGCCGCTGGGCATGGGCGCCACGATCCTGCCCACATCCCCGGTGCAGGTGATGGACGGATTGGCTACGCCCTACGAGATGCGCCGGTCCGGGTCGCGCGATCCACGACAGTCGCAACTGGTGCGGGGCAACGTGCAATCCAATGTCCAGGGTGCCGGCAATCTGGTCACGGACGTGGCTGATCTGCTGCGCTTCGGTGAGCACCTGCTCGGCGAGTCCGCCGTGCTCGCACGCCTGAAGCAGCAGGCTGAACCGGTTGCGGGAACGCCTAGCGGCTATGGCCTCGGCCTGCAGGTCGGACGCCTCGGCGACAGCCTTCTGCTCCATCACGGCGGCTCCCTGTCGGGGTACCGGAGTCATCTCCTGCTGCTTCCCGAAGCCGCCCTGGTGGTGGTCGTGCTGGCCAACGTCAACAACATCCGCCCGGCGGCAGTGGGCACCGAGATCGCCTTGCGGCTGCTCGACCCTGCGCCCGTCGAAGCGGTGACTGAAGCGGGCGCCGGGCCGGAACCGTTGCTTCATGCCGCGCTCAGGGAAAGCGCACGCTATCAGGGCCGATACCTGCTGGAGACGGGACGGATGCTGACCGTGGAAGCCGCAGAGGGCCGCCTCTACATGCAGATGGGCGGCAGCCTGCAGGCCCTGCTTCCGGACTCGGAGAATCGATTCGTCCTGTCCGGCGAGGCGACGCCGGTGCGCTTCGAGGGCGGCGACAACGGTCGTGTCGCGCGTCTGGTGCTGGAGTTGCCCGAGCACCGCATCGAGGCGCAACGCATCGACCCCCAGCCCATTTCAGGGTGGGAATCCCGGCAGTATTCCGGCCGCTACTACAGCGCCGCTCTCGACGTGCACTACGATCTCAGGGTCAGCGGCGATCGTCTCGTGGCGCGGCGTTCCCGCGGTGACGACCTCGAGTTCACCGCCATCGGCGATGACCGGTTCCTCGAATGGGAACCCGGTGATCTGCTGCTGACGTTCGAGCGCAACCGGCGCGGCCGCGTTCACGGCTTCAGCCTCTCGACCCACCGCGCCAGGAACATCGCCTTTGTCCGTGAATGAGTGCGCGAGAGATGGCCACGACTGCGATGACGGGGCAACATGCCTGCTCCGATGAGCCACCCGGGGCCGCTCATGTCAGCCCGCACCGTTGCCTTGCTGGTATCCCTGACGATGGCTGTTGCCTGCAGCGAATCCGACACCGGCGTACCCGAGCCGGATGAAGCTTTTCCGGAACCCGCCAGAACGATGGAGGCCATGCTGACTGTCAGCAGGGAACCGGATGCCAGCCGGCAGCACGTCGCGCTGGCACTGCAGCGCATCGAGCAACAGGACCGCCACTACCGTGCCGTCCTCCACCTGAATCTCAATGCCGAGAGCTTGGCTGCGGAACGCGACAGCGTCCCGGTAGAACAGCGCGGAAGCCTCCACGGGATTCCGGTGCTGGTGAAGGACAACATCGAAACTGCAGACATGCCCACCACGGCAGGCGCTCATGCGCTGGCCGACCTGCGCACAGGTCGCGATGCCGGCGTAGTCCGGCGCCTGCGCGAGGCCGGGGCCATCATCCTCGGCAAGACCAACCTGTCGGAGTGGGCGAACTTCCGGTCAGAACGGGCGTCCTCAGGCTGGAGCGGCCTCGGCGGCCAGACCCGCAATGCGGTGGACGCCTCCCGCTCTCCATGCGGCTCGAGTTCGGGCAGCGCCGTGGCTGTGGCCCTCGGCTACGTGCCCCTGGCCATCGGCACCGAGACCAATGGCTCGGTGATCTGTCCGGCGGCCGTCAATGGCGTGGTGGGATTCAAGCCCACGGTCGGCGCCCTTCCGGGGGACGGCATCATTCCCATCGCCCACACCCAGGACACCGCCGGTCCCATGACTCTCTCGGTCGCCGACGCCGCTCTGGCCCATGCGGTCCTGGCCGGACTCGATCCCGAGCCGGTGCTGGCCGCCGTTCGTGCCGGCAACGCCGGCGGGCTGCGCATTGGCATCCTGCGGGGAGCCAGCGGCTATCACGAGGGCGTGGACGCCCTGTTCGACATTGCCATCGCCGAACTTCGACGGGCAGGAGCGACGCTCGTGGATGACCTCGCCTTCGGCCGCTACGAGGGTCTCGGCGCGGACAGCTACGCGGTGTTGCTGCACGAGTTCAAGCACGATCTCAATGCCTGGTTCGCCGCGCTTCCCGAGCCCGGACGGGTGACCAGTCTCGAAGCGCTGATTGCCTTCAACATAGCTCACGCCGAGGAAGCCCTGCCGTATTTCGGCCAGGAGATTTTCATCAAGGCCCAGGCCACGGAGGGCCTCGATTCAGACATCTACCGGGATGCGCTGACGCGCATCCGCCGCGCGACGCGGGAGGACGGCATCGATGGATTGCTGGCCGAACACGACCTCGACTTCCTCATTGCGCCGTCCACCGGGCCCGCCTGGAGCATCGATCTGGTGAACGGCGACCACTATCTGGGAGGCTTTTCCACCTATCCGGCCGTGGCCGGCTATCCTCATCTCACTGTCCCCATGGGCACAGTTCATGGGTTGCCCATCGGGCTGTCCATCACCTCGCGCCGCGATGCAGATGTTCCCGTGCTGGCGCTGGGTCATGCCTTCGAACAGCTGGCGTCGCGGCCGAATATCGGCGCGGCGTTACCGGAGCTCTGATCAGCTGATTCGCCGCTGTCGCACGAGGAACACACGAGCCCGAAGGGCCCCTGGCTCCCCACTGCGGGAGAGCGCTATCTCGCATAGCGAAGTGCGCCGATCTGCATGACGTACAGCGAAGGCAACGGCATGGGCTCCGGCAGGGCGCCTCGCCATCGGTCCAATCGCTGCGCGATTAGGACCTTCCCACAATGGGGGTGCTGCCAGCTTGTGGGAGAGCGCTATTTCGCACAGCGAAATGCGCCGATCTGCATGACGTACAGCGAAGGCAACGGCATGGGCTCCGGCAGGGCGCCTCGCCATCGGTCCAATCGCTGCGCGATTAGGACCTTCCCACAATGGGGGTGCTGCCA
>JAFIFL010000351.1 GCA_020832055.1 Gammaproteobacteria bacterium | reverse complement strand
TTGGCATGGCGCCTCGAGATCGGCCCAATCGCTTTGCGATTAGGGCCTTCCCACAGTTCAGGGTTGCCGGGCTGCGGGGTCCTCTGCCTCCACCTGCGCCATGCAGGCTGGACAGACACCATGGGTCAGCATCATGTCCGCATGATCTTCGAGGTAGGTTTCCAGGCGCTTCCAGATGCCTTCGTCGTCGCGAATGCTCTTGCACCAGGCGCAGATGGGGATGGCCGAGCGCAGCAGGTGCACCTCGCGCAGGGCGTCGTAGCGCTGGCGCAGGTTGGCCCGACGGCCGATGCTGACTGCCAGGCCAAGGCAGCATGTCATCACCAACGTTGCTATGAGCATGCCGGCAGCGGCTCCCCCCACCTCTTGCCAGTAGAGGTAGTCCACGGCCGAGGCGATGGCGATCACGCCTGCAGCCAGGGCCTGAACGACGATTCGGGTCGGAAACAGGAACAGGACCAGAATGACGACCAGGTCGCTCGGGAGGTGTCCGGGCATCTCCGCAAGACCCAGGCCCTGGCCGTAGCGAACGCCATAGAACAGGGCCAGGCTCAGCATGCCTGCTGAGAGAATGCGATCGACCCGTCGTGGGTCCTTCCCCCGCCACAGTTCGGTGAGCGCGGCGATCATCAGGCTCATGAACACCAGGCGCAAGCCCATGTTCAGCCAGAACTGCGGGCCTTCGAAGCGGAAATCCAGCAGGATGAACAGCATGCTGGAGGGAATGAGCAGTGCCAGGAGAACGCGGGTCCGCTGGCGCTCCTCTTCCAGGTGCCAATCAGGCCAAGACAGTTGGTGGGCGCGCTCAGCGGCGCTCGCGGGGCGGTCACTGGTCTGGGTAGCACCGCGTCGGCTCTGGGGCATGGGGGAACCTGTCTCTTTGCGAGTGACTGACCAGTGGTTTAGCCGATTGTCGCCGCCATAGGACGGCGACACATTGATCAGGGTCACGCACGGGCGGTTCAGGTACCCGCCGAGCCGGCTGAATCAGCCGACTGTATCCAGAATATGAATGCCGCAGGCCGAGCCGAGTCCGATGACGTGGGTCATGCCGAGTCTGGCGCCGGCTACCTGCCGTTTGCCGGCCTCGCCCCGCAGATGGGTCGTCACTTCGTAGATGTTGGCGATACCCGTGGCACCCAGAGGATGACCTTTGGACAGCAGTCCGCCGGAGACGTTGACCGGAGTCCTGCCGCCGAGGGCGGCGTGGCCCTCGTCGATGAAGCGCCCGGCCTCACCCTCTCCGCAGAGCCCGAGGTTTTCGTAGTGCAGGATCTCGGCGGTGGCGAAGCAGTCGTGCAGCTCCACGAGATCGAGGTCCTCGGGGCCGATTCCGGCCTGTTCATAGGCCTGACTGGCGGCCAGCCGGGTGCAGGAGTTGACGTCCGGCATCACCAGATCCCGTTCCTGCCAGGGATCGGAAGTGAGCACGGATGCCCGCACTCGCACGGCCCGCTTCATGAGCCCGAGTTCCTTGGCCTTGCGTTCGCTGCACAGTACGGCGGCTGCAGAGCCGTCGACGTTCACCGAGCACATCAGCTTGGTGTTCGGGTAGCTGATCATTTCAGCGTTCATGACATCTTCCAGCGGCGTCTCGATCTGGTACATCGCCTTGGGATTCATGGTGGAATGGTGATGATTCTTCACCGACACCCTGGCGAACTGCTCGAATGTGGTGCCGTAGTTGCGGGCGTGCTCCATACCCGCCTCGGCAAACACCGTCGGCATGGTGACGCCACCGAGCAGGCCCTCCTTGGGAATGCCGCTGCTGCCGCCACCGCCGCCGAGCAGGCCTTTGCCCATCTGCTCGACTCCCACTGCCAGCACCAGATCGTGCATGCCGGCCTTGATCGACATCCAGGCCTCCCGGAACGCCGTGGCGCCGGTGGCACAGGCATTGGCGCAGTTGACCACGGCAATGCCGGTCTGGCCGATCTGCTGCAGGATGCGCTGACCCACCATGGCGTTGGCCTGATACAGATTGCCGCAGTACAGCGCCTGCATGTCCCGGATGCCGAGGCCGGCGTCGTCCAGGGCCATCAGCGCCGCCTCCGCACCGAGGTCCGGTACGCTGCGGTTCGGGAAACGGCCGAACTTGATCATGTCGACGCCGATCACATAGACATCACCGCTGCTCATGGCAGTTCACTCCCGTGGGACGAAGAAGTAGGAGAGGTAGCTGTTGCCGGCCTTGTCCTTGCGACCGAGGGCATCACGGAAGACGACCTTCACCGGCATGCCGAACGGGATGTGCTCTGGGTCCGGTTCGATGTCCATCAGGTTGCCCTTGATGGTCCCGCCGCCGTCGAGATCGACCACTGCCGAGACGAAGGGTGTCTCTACGCCCGGAAAGGAGCGGTGCACGATCGCGTAGGTGTAGAGCGTGCCGGTGTCGGCGAGCCGGATGACTTCCATCTGGTCCCGTTCAGCACAGCGGGAACAGACATTCCGTCTGCCGAGGTAGACGGCACCGCAGGCGCCGCATTGGGAGCCTTCGAGGTAGGGGTCACCGTCGGCAGGGATCTTCAGGTGGTCGACCACCGGCAGGGGGGCTGCCTGGGCGCTGCTCATGGGTGCTCTCCTTCACCGGCTGCGGAGGCATTATCCGGTGCGGTTGCTGTGATCACAACGGCTTGCAGCGATGTCAGCTTCGGCGCAGCGCTTCGCGATCGGCCCAATCGCTGCGCGATTAGGGCCT
>JAFIFL010000350.1 GCA_020832055.1 Gammaproteobacteria bacterium | reverse complement strand
GCGCCTCGAGATCGGCCCAATCGCTTTGCGATTAGGGCCTTCCCACAATGGGGGGGCGCTGCCAGCTTGTGGGAGAGCGCTATTTCGCACAGCGAAATGCGCCGATCGCGATGACGTTCAGCGAAGGCAGCGGCATAGGCTTCGGCAGAGCGCCTCGAGATCGGTCCATCCCGGGCGCGTCAGCGGCCCGGCAGGTCCTTGCCGGAACGTTCGGCCGACTCGAGGGCCACGGCGCCGTAGATGCCCTTGGCCATCAGGGAAGTCTCCTGGTTGCGCCGGGTCTGGTAGATCTCGGCACGGATGCCATGGACCTCGACGTCGTCGGGCGCAGCCTGCTGGGCCAGTTCCACCAGATGGCAGGCCAGACGCAGATCGCCGCTTTCGGCCACGGCCTGGGCCCTCCTGGCCATGGTTCGGGCGCCGCCGCAGAGGCTGGCCAGTTCCCCGGCCAGCACCGCGTCGGGAGACGGCTTCAGACGCGCCGGGTTGCCGTCGTACCAGCCACCGTAGAGACGCCAGATGTTGCGGACGACGAACTCCGGCTCGTCGTAGACGGGCTTCAGCCACGGCTTCTCAAGCATGGCCGGCGCCACCTTCACGTCATGGATGATGGCATCGAGGGGCAGCCCGGCATTCATGCGTTCCAGGGTATCGCGGACCAGCCCCTCGAGGACTTCGGCGACGTCGTTGAGCACCTGGTGGATGCGCGAGCGGCCGCCAATGGGCAGGCCGTGGGCGGGCAGAAACAGCTCCGCGCCCATGCCGGCCATTTCCCGCATGGCCCGGGCCCACTCCAGGGGATAGCGCTGGACCTTTTGGGGGTTGCCCGCATTGGGAAAGGCCCAGATGAAGAAGTCGCCGGCGCAGATGGCCCGGTGATCCGGCAGCCAGGCCCAGCTGTGATCGTCGGTCTCGCCGCGGGCATGACGCAGTTCGATGCGCAGATCACCCACCTCGATGGGCAATTCGTCCCGATAGGTCAGGCTGGGGCGCACCGCATCCTCCGGCAGGAAGTGCTCGCCTTCGACCATCTGATAGCCGCGGCGGCGGAAGCTTCCGAACTGCCGGGCATTGATGGCGAGATTGTAGCCATCGGTGAGCCGGTAGCGGTCGAAGCGGGCCGGGACGTTCTCGTGCGCGACGTAGCGCAGCCGCTCACCCCGGGCCTCGGCATCGGCAGCGAAGGCGGCGCTGCCGCCCACATGGTCCACGTGGCCGTGGGTATAGACCACGGTGTGGAAGGGGGCGTCGGACCAGTGGCGGATCGCGTCCACGACCCGGGTACCGCTGGCAGGACCGCTGGTGTCGAAGGTCACCAGCCCGGCTGCCGTGCGGAACACGATGGCGTGGGAGAACGCCTCCACCATGGCGATGTCGTCGCCGATTACGGACAGTTCATGGTTGATGCGGTTCAATGGTCCGCTGATGGCAGCCGGGTCACCCTGGTCGATGACCTCGGACGAGAGCGCAAGCAGATCGGTCATTGTGTTCCTCCTCGCCTCGGTCAGCCGCGGTAGTCGAGAATGGCCCGTCCGCTGATGCGGCCGGCTTCGAGGGCATCGGTCGCATGGTTGATGTCCTCGAGCTTGAAACGTTCGGTGACCATGGCATCGAGATCGAGTTCACCGTTCTCGAACCAGTCGATGAAGGTCGGGAAGTCCCGGTCGGGGACACAGGAACCACCAATGGAGCCGACGAAGCGCTTCTCGTGCAGCAGCAGGTCGAGGGCCTGCAGTTCCATGGTGGTCATGGGCACCCCCACCAGTACCGCGGTACCGCCGTGGGCGGCGCCGAAGTGGCCACCGCGGCAGGCCGGGACGATCTGCTCCATGGTTTTCTTGATGCCAATGCAGTCGAAAGTGTAGTCGGCGCCGCTCACCGGCTGCTGGAAAATGGTGTAGGCCCCTTCCCTGGCGGTGAGGGCATGGATGGCTTCCACCGGATCCTCGCGCCCGGCATTGATGCCGTGGGTGGCGCCGAAGCGTTTGGCGAATGCAAGCTTGTCATCGTCGAGATCCACGGCGATGATCGGGTTGGCGCCGCGCATGCGGGCCGCCACCACAGCAGAGAGTCCGACGCCACCGACGCCGAAGATGGCCACGCTCTCACCCGCGCGCACGCCGGCAGTATTCAGCACCGCGCCGGCTCCGGTCATCACCGCGCAGCCGATGATGGCCGTGACGTCGGTACGGACGTCCTCGGCGACTTTCACCACGTACTGCTCGTCGGCCAGGGTGTGATCAGCCCAGGTGTAGACGTTCTCGGACACCGCCAGCCCCTCGGAAGTCTCCAGGGTGGCGATGATGGGCAGCCTCCCGGCGGCTCCGATGTCCCGCGGTACCCAGGTAACGAAGGCGTGGTCGCCTTCCTTGACGTGGCTGACTTCGCTGCCGGTGGCCATGACGATGCCGGTCGCCTCGTGGCCGAGTACCACAGGGTGCTCGCGGTCCCGGTGCATCTGATGCAACTGGCTGTGGCAGACGCCACTGGCGAACAGCCGCAGCAGAACCTGATGAGGGCCCGGATCGGGCAGTTCCAGGGTCTCGATGCGAAGCGGGCCCTTGGCTTGCGGCAGGACGGCGATGTTGGCGATGACGCTCATGATTCTGATACTCCCTCCAGTGATGGTTCGAGTGTGCCCGGCAGAGTCGAAGCAGGGCAAGTCACCGGCCGCGACGGGCAGGCCGCATCGGGCAGGC
>JAFIFL010000043.1 GCA_020832055.1 Gammaproteobacteria bacterium | reverse complement strand
AAGTCGGGCGGATGGCGCCCGAGGCCTGGAAGAGAGGCTAGCCGCGCGGAGACAATACGGTACTCCGCGCGGCCGAGCCCTGGGTCAGGCTAAAAGACCACCGTCGAGCTGTTGGAACAGACTGAGGTGTCAGTCGAGCGGCAAACCTGGTAGCTGTAGCTGGCCCCACCTTTGCCGATATTGGCATCGGTATAGGAACCTCCGCTCACATTGGTCGCAATCAAGACGGCGTCTCTGTAGACATGGAAGGCATCCTGACTGTCAGTCCAGACCAGATCCGTGCTTTGCCAACCTCTCACTTTGTATCCAGTGGCAGAAAGCTCAACGGCGGATGTGGAGGCTGCAGTGGTCACAGACGCCGTGTTCGACCAGTCCGAATGACCTGCACCATTGTAGGCCCTGACCCGATAGGCATACCGGGTTTCAGACGCCACCTCTCCGTCCGTGTAGGTGGTGCTGTCGGCGCCCGGGGTGGCAATCTTGAACCAGGTCGAGCCGCCGTCTTCCGACCGCGCAACTTCGAAGCCATGCTCACTCTCGGCGTTGTCGATCCAGCTCAGCTTAACCTGTCCCTGGATGCTGGCATCTCCGGAAAGATCGGATGGCGCCGCGGGCGGATCCCCCGCTTCCTGCTCGGAGATGATGTAGAGCTGGTCCACGGAAATGGTATCGAGTGCCTGATTGCCCGCCGTCCGATCGGTGTCCGTCACGCGGACATAGAGCGTTCCGGACGTCCCCGCCGGGAAGAAGAATCTGTGCCAGCTGTCGTTGTCCCCGCCACTCAAGGTCAGCATTTCACTGTATTGAGCATTGTCCAGTGAATAGCTGAAGCGAAACTCGTCGTTGTCCTTCGAAACTGTGGACCAGGCATTGATGTGGAGACTGTTGCTGCCGGGGGGCACTTCGAAAATCCAGGTGTGCTGCAGGTAGCTGTACCTGAGTGCGGGCCGACCGCCCGAGGTGATTTCGGTAATGGATTGAACCACGCCATCAGCCGCCCAGGTGTCCTTGTAGGAGCCCTTGACGGAACCGGCGCCGAAGATTTCGCCACTGCTGACGATTTCCTGGTAGGTGGGGGTCGCATCGGTGACCGCACTGGTGGTATTGCTGTAGTCCGACTGACCCGCACTGTTGTAGGCCGCCACCCGATAGTGGTAGTTGGTTTCGGCATCCAGCCCGGAGTCGCTGTAGCGGGTGGTGTTCTGAGCCACCGTACCCACTGTCGCCCAGGATGTGTTGTCGCCGCTGCGTTCAACGGTAAAGCCGGTTTCGTTATCGGCATGGTCCATCCAGGCGAGATCGATCCGGTCATGCGCAGTCGCGGTGGCAGCCAGATCGGACGGCGCAGCGGGTGCGGCGACCGCGCCGAGGATGCTGTTATAGGCATTGACCAGCCCGCCGGAAACGGTTTTGCCTTCCAGGGCAGCTATGGGCCTGGTGGTGGACATGATCTGGTTCTTGATCTCGCTGTGCGTCCAGTGAGGATTGAGGTCGAGGATCAGGAGGGCGACGCCCGCCACATGGGGGGCAGCCATGGATGTGCCGCTGCTCCAGGCATAACCGGAGTTGATCGTCGTGCTGGCAATGTCGACTCCGGGCGCGCCCAGATCAACGGTCTTGGCACCGTAATTACTGAAACCAGCCAGCTGATCCTTATTGTTGGTCGCCGCAACCGACAGGATGTTGTCCAGATCGTAGGAAGAGGGGTAATGGGGAGTGGAGTCGGTGTTGGTTGCATCGTTACCCGCCGCGGCAATGAACAGGTGACCGGACTTCCCCGCATTGCGAATGGCGTCGTAAAGTGCGCTCGAGTAACCGCCGCCACCCCAACTGTTGTTGGAGACCTTGACGCCCTTGTCTACCGCATACTGAAGCGCTGCGATGGCGCCGGAGGTAAAGCCGCCGTCGGGCCCAAGAAACCGCAGCGCCATGATCCTGCATCGCCAGACCACTCCGCTTACCCCGATGCCATTGTTGCCTTCCGCACAGATGGTCCCTGCCACATGGGTACCGTGGCCCTGTTCGTCCATGGGGTCCGCATCGTTGGACCAGAAGTCCCAGCCGTAGATATCGTCCACATAACCGTTACCGTCATTGTCGATACCATCACCGGCGATTTCGCCGGGATTGATCCAGACGTTGGCGACAAGATCCTCGTGGGTATAGTCGACGCCGGTATCGATGACGGCGACAACCACATCCGGGTTGCCAATCGTGCTTGACCATGCCTTTTCGGCATCAATGTCAGCGTCGAAACGGCCCTTGACGCCGCGGATATCCTGCCCGGTGTTTTCCAGTCCCCACTGGAGGCCGTAATGGGTATCGTTCGTTATGGCCTTGCGAACGAAATCCGGTTCCGCATAGTCCACGAAAGGGAGTTGATTGAGGCGTTCGAGGGCTCTTTCGACACCCCGGCCTCCCCTCACCTGCAACTGTTCCAGTCCGTTGACGATACTGAAAACCCGCATGCGTTGTGCGTTCGCCAACGTCAAAGCCTGACTTTTCTCGGCGGGCGTGGCGGTGGGCTTGAATCGGATAAGAATGGAATCCGGGGCGTAGGGCAGTGTCGGATCGTTCCGTAACGCCAATGCGGCTTCCGGGCTGGCTGCCTGCGCAAGCGAGAGGGTGCAGATCGGAATGGCAGCAGCGAGCAGGAACAAGAACCCGACGCGAAGGCAGGTTCGGTAATTGTCAGCCATTTGTTATCCCCCCGACCATGTCATTTTTCGAGCATGGCACTGTTGTTGGAATGATTGTTGTCCCCGATCACACTATACGCGGCACGCGAGCCGCCGGATGCCACGCACAGAGATATATTTTTTGGGCCCAAGTGCGGCGGCCCGCTCGGATACACAGCTTCCACTCGGGGCCTGACGATGCGAGCAGGGGAGATGACCTTGGGCCATCCAAAGATGGAGGCTTACAGCAGGGAGGGGGCTGGGGCCGCTGACAACAGGCAGATGTTGCTGCTGCAGAGGGGGCCGCAGCGTCACATCGTATGCGTGGGTCGGTCCGACGTCAGCGAGCCTGCCAGATAGGTCTCGATCTTGGAGCGGGCCTGATCGTCCTGATCATTGAACTGAACGCCGATGCCTGCCGCACGGTTGCCCTGGGCGCCCTTGGGCGTCACCCAGATCACCCGGCCTGCCACCGGGATTTTCTCCGGCTCCTCCATGAGGTTGAGCAGCATGAAGACTTCGTCGCCGAGTTCGTAATCCTTGTTGGTCGGAATGAACAGACCACCGTGCTTGACGAAGGGCATGTAGGCCGCATACAGCACTGCCTTGTCCTTGATGGCCAGGGACAGAATGCCGTTGCGTGTACCTCTGCGTGCCGCCATGTGTCGTTCCATTCGTTCGACCGCTCGATACGGCCACCAGACTACCACGCCGCCGTGGCGCGACGCGGCCCTGTCGTTGATCAGAAGTCGGAAAGTCTAGCGTGCCCGCCGTGGGATGATCCAGCCCGAGCCTCGCCTGCCGGCGGCGCTCGCAGACGCCGAGTGGAACAGCATCGAAGCCACTGGATGGGAACGCGGCCCCTGGCGTTCTGCTCCCCACGCGGCCTGCCTTCGAAGGGGGTTCACCGCAGCAGTTGGATCTCGAGCTCCAGGTTCAGCCTGGACCAGGCCCGATCTGCGGTCATCACCGGAAGCGCCGCGTCCATGGCCAGCGCCAGACATGCCCGATCGGCCAGGGACAGACCATGGTGCCGGGTTCGATGCCAGAGTTGCGCCGCAATTTCTGCGTGCGCGACAGAGTAAGGTGCAAACGTCACGCCGAGATCCACGAAGGACTGATGCATGCCATCGATGTCGACGTTTCGATGCAGCGATTTCTGCAGCACCTCGGACCAGTTGACGGTGGATACTTGTGCACCCTCAAGAGCCGCCGCCACCGGATCACTGCCTCGCTCACCCTGCAGAAACGTCAGCAGTGCAGAGGCATCCAGGACAACGCTCACGTATCGTTGGATTCTTGCAGAGCCTCGGTTCGCCGTTCGGCGATGAGTTCCTCAGCGAGGCTGACGTTGGTGGGGATGTGCCGGAATCGCTCCCTCAGTCGCCTTTCGATGGTTTCGCGGCGCTCCAGCACCAGACTGTCGCCTTCGGCACGGGCCAGCAGCCGGTCGCCGGGCTTCAGTTCCAACGCCTTGCGCAAGGCCGCCGGAATGACGATCCGCCCCTGCGCACCGACCTGAATCTCATTGTCTCTTGATGCCATGACCGTGACCCTGTGCCACATTGGATAAACCGTGGCACATTCTACAATGAGATGCCAGATCGAAGGCCCGCCCGACTACTGGCCCATGCCTCACTCGGCCTTCTCGCCAGCCGTGGCCGCAGGGGGCAGCGATGCCGCCACCTCGTCGCGGAGCTGCCGCTTGAAGACCTTCCCGGAGGCGGTTCGCGGCAGCGGAACTGGCGACACTTGGATATGGCGCGGCACCTCGAAGCGGGCCAGATGTTCGTGCAGGAAGACCCGCAGGGCATCCAGATCCAGTTCCTCGCTGCCATAGACGGTGGCGCCCACCTCCTCTCCGAGGCGGTCGTCCGGGACGGCATAGACGGCCGCCTCGTGGACGTGGGGATGCATCAGCAGGGCCGCTTCCACCTGCCCGCAGCCGATGTTCTCACCTCCGCGGATGATCAGGTCCTTGATACGATCGACGATGTAGAGATAGCCCTCGTCGTCCAGGTAGGCGACATCACCGGTACGAAACCAGTCGCCGTCGACGAATACTTCCGCGTTCACCTCAGGACGGTTCCAGTAGCCCTGGAACATGGATGTCCCTCGGACCAGCAGCTCCCCGCGCTCCCCGGCAGGCAGGTCCCGGCCCTGCTCGTCCACCACCCGCAGTTCCAGCACCGCGGAACAGCGTCCGGAACTGGCCGGGTGAGCGAGATAGTCCGGACCGCCGATGCCGGTACCGATGGCGTTCGTTTCCGTCATGCCCCAGCCGGTATTCGGCAGGGCCTGATCAAAGGCCGATTCGATCTGCCGCACCTGCTCCGGCGCCCGCGGCGCACCACCACCGCCGACGGTGAGCAGGGAGCTGAGATCGTGCCCGGTGACGCGCGCGACCCGGATCAGGTCGCCGGTCATGGCGGCAGGCGCCGTGACCGAGGTGATGCGCTCCTTCTCGATCAGTCCAGCAGCCAGTTCGGGATCCCAGCGATACATGGAGACCATCTTGCGCTGGGCACGGTAGGACTGCAGATAGACCGCGTGGGACCCGGTGGCGTGGAACAGCGGCACGGCGAGCAGGGCCGCAGGTTGCCGTGGCAACTGCGGTGGCGTCACGCCGGTGGCCAAGGCATTGGCGGCCAGATCGAGCTCCCAGGACAGCAGGGCCGTGAGGATGTTGCGATGGGTCGAGACCACCCCCTTGGGATGCCCGGTGGATCCCGACGTGTAGAAGATGGTGGCGGCATCGTCCCCATCGACGGCAACGGCGGGCATCTCCGTTTCGCTGCGCACGGCCAGCACTGCCGCGAGATCCGGTACTCTGGCGGGCAGCCGTGTCGCACGCACGGCCATGACTTCCAGATCCGGCAGCGGCGGACATTGCGCCAGCCGATCGAGCCGCTCCTGATCGGCGAACAGCATGCGTGCGCCGCAATCTGTGAGACCGAAATGCATCTCCTCGGGCGACCACAGAGCATTCATGGCCACCGCAATGGCGCCGATGTAGGTGGTGGCCATGAACGCCACGACCCATTCCGGGTAGTTGCGCATGGAGATGGCCACGCGATCACCCTTGCCGATGCGGTACTGATCGATCATGAGTTGGCCGAGACACGCCGCCCGGCGTTGGGTTTCGGCGAAGGACAGCCGCTCTTCTTCGTAGACCAGGAAGGTGGCGTCCGTGGCTGCGTCCGCGAACATCTCCCGCAACGACTGTGGTGCATTCACGAACACCTTCAGCGTCCGGCCGTTGATTTTCCGGATGGCCAATTCGTAAGGCTCACCGGGTCCGGTGAGTCGGGTGAGCGCTTCGTCTCGGGTCATCATGGTCATGGCAGGTGGTCTCCCCTCGGTTCGCCGGTGTTCCCCGACGACATCTGTATCATGAATCAGCGTTGCGTCTCGTGCAGTCAACGCAGGGATTGGACACCTGCAGGTCCGGAAAGCGCGTGAAATCCCCATCCGCTGACCACAACTCACGCATGCCGTGCTGCTGGCAGAGTGCAGCGATGCGAGCATCATGCACCCGAGAGCCGCCGATCCGGCCACGCCCGAACTCCCCGACTTCGACGCCATGAACGACGAAGAGCTCAACGCCCAGCTCGGGCTGCTCTGCACCCACATGTACGCCGCCGAGTATCAGTTCCTGCGCTGCGTGCGGGCCGGGGAGAACGTCGCCTCGCTGCATGTCTACGGCGTGAAGTCGACGGCCCACTGGCTCAATGCCCGCTGTGGGAAGGCCCTAATCGCGCAGCGATTGGGCCGATTCGGAGGCCTGGGCCGGAGCTGAGCGGACTGCCTTCGCTGGACGTCATGCGGATCGGCGCATTTCGCTGCGCGAAATAGCGCTCTCCCACAATGGCGCGTCGCTCGAAGCTGGCGCAACGCCTTCTGTAGTATCGTCATGGTCGCAGCCCGTGAGAAAGTCCGCGCCTTCAGCCGGCTGGCCACCCACGAGAACGAGGCCTTCCTGCTCAGCGTCGCCCTGCGGGGCACGGCTTCCCACCTCGAACGGCTCACCGCCGCCTACCGCAAGCTCGAAAAGCTTCACGATCCCGAGCGGCTGCTGAAACTGCGGCGGGAGCGCCGGCTGGACGAGATCATCGTGACCTCCAACCCCTCGGAGCTGGTCTCGAACGTCAGCTCATCGCCGCACCTGCGGCAAAAGGTGCCGTGCTGGTCGACCACAGCCATCGCGGCGTCGATGGCACTGAGCAAAGCCCCCATGATCCCCACGCGCCCGGCTGGGATATCGGCATCAACAGGCCAGCGGTCGACCCTCAGCGTGCCCCACTGTTTGCGCCTGCAGATCGCCAAGCTGATCCCGCTGGCGGATCGGGCCGTCGGCTCCAATCGTCAGCGAGTGCTCGTCGCTCGCTACGGGAATCCCGGCATCGGTCGTCGTCTGCTGTCGGACTTGCTTGGCCATTGCCTGGGCTCCATCGAAACGGCGCGGAAGCAGAAAGCCTGACCCGGAGCCGGCATGAATTTTCTTTGCGAACGCAGACTGGAATGGCGCGTGAAGCTGGTCTGCTGGATGGCGAACACAGATCGGGGCGAGGAAACAAGCCATGCCGGTTTCCGCACCGAGAGGGATGGCATGAAGATGTTCATACCGGCGCGAATTCATGACGGCGCTTGCGCTATGGCGTCGGCCTGAAGGAGTTGTTCATACGGGCAGACAGGGAACGCAGGCAGTGGCTGCGTGTTTACGCCTGGCCTCCCTGGGCTAAACTCTCGCCTGGGACGGGGCCAAGCCCGGCCCATGACCAAACACTGGAGCAGCAACCTTGAGCGACACGCGCATGACCGCCGCAGAGCGGGAAGCCTTCCTGGCCGACCTGCACGTCGGCGTGCTGGCCATCCCGAGGCCCCAAGACGCGCCTCTGACGGCGCCCATCTGGTATGCCTACGAGCCTGGTGGCGCCATCACCGTGATCACCGATCGCGAGTCCCGCAAGGGCAAGCTGCTCGCCGCTGGCACCCGGGTCACCCTGGTCGCCCAGACCGAATCCCTGCCCTACCGCTACGTCAGCGTCGAAGGCCTGGTATCAGAAATTCGCGAAGCGGATCTGGAATCAGACCTCCCGAGTTCGACACTTGCGGCCACAAAACGCCCGTCTTTTGCACCCCGGATTCAATAAAATCAGTCACTTAGTGATTCCTGGGCCGAAACTAGTGTAGTGGCACGTTTTTCGGTATGGGGCTTGATTTGAAGATCTAAAACAGCCTATCGTCATGGCATGTATGTCAAGGTCACCTCATCAGGCCCACGACGCTACGTTCAACTCGTGGAGGCCTTCCGCGACGAGGGCGGTCGAACCCGCCAGCGGCTCGTGGCTACCCTGGGTCGATTGGAGGCCGTCGAGGCGGGTGGAACCGATGCGTTGCTCAATGGCCTGCTGCGCGTCTCCGGCAAACCCACTCTCGATGAAGGTACTGGCGAAACCGAATTCGCTGCCGCTCGCTCCGTAGGTGACACCTGGCTGCTGACCTCCCTGTGGAAGGAACTCGGGTTCGCCGAAGCCTTTCGGCGTGTCCTGCGAAGCAAGCGCAGCTTCGATGCCGAGCATCTGCTGCGCGCGATGGTCTTCAACCGCCTGTGTGATCCCGAGTCGAAGTTGGGACTGCTGCGGTGGCTCGAGGGCGTCGTGATTCCCGATGTCGATGCAGATGCGATCACGCACCAGCATCTGCTGCGGACGATGGATACGCTCTGCGACTGTGGCGAGGTTCTCGACGAGACGCTGGCTTCGCTGCTTCGCCCGCTGATCGATCAGGACCTTTCGATCGTGTTCTACGATCTCACCACCATCCGAACCGAGGGCGGATCGGATCTGAGCGACGCCGATCTTCGACGCTTCGGTGCCTCCAAAGAAGGCGGCATTGGCCGCCAGGTCATGCTCGGTGTCGTCCAGACTGCGGAAGGGCTGCCCATTCATCACGAGGTGTTCGCCGGCAACACAGGCGAGACGACCACTCTGCTGCCGACGATTGAGAAGGTCATCCGCCGCTTTGGCGTCAAACGGGTCGTCCTGGTGGCTGATCGCGGGCTGCTGTCCATCGACAATCTGGAGGCCCTGGAGTCGATCACGGTTGATGGCCATCCCCTGGAATTCATTCTCGCGGTGCCTGCACGTCGCTACGCAGACTTCGATGAGCTGCTGGGCGACTTTCATCAGCAGCATTGCCAGGGTAATGAGGATGAAGAGTCGATCGGTGAACTGACCTGGCAAGGCCATCGCCTGATTGTTGCGCACCGCCCGGAAGTGGCTGAAGAAACCAGCGCAAGACGTGATGAGAAGATCGCGGCGCTGACCGCCGACGCCGATGGCTTCTTCGCGAAGCTCGACGGCCAGGATGCTGGCCGTAAGTACCGCGGTCGCAAGCTGTCCGACGGCGGCGTCATGGCCCGCTTCTATCAAGCGGTGAGCGAAGCCCGACTGGCGCACATCATCAAGGTGGATCTCACCGCGGATACCTTCAACTACGTTCTGGATGCGCGCGCCCTGGAACGCGCCCGCATGATCGATGGCAAGTTGCTGCTGGTGACCAACGTCCCGGCCGAGGAATTCACCCCGGAACAAGTCGTGGCTCGCTACAAGTCACTGTCGGACATCGAGCATGGATTCCGGGTGCTCAAGAGCGAGATCGAGATTGCGCCGGTCTACCACCGACTGCCGGATCGGATCCGAGCCCATGCCCTCATCTGTTTTCTGGCGCTCGTTCTCTACCGCGTCCTGCGCATGCGGCTGAAGGCACGAGATCATCGCCTGTCGCCCCAGCGGGCGCTGGAGATCGCACGGCGCATTCAGTACCACCAAGTGACGCTACATCGTCAGCAGACCGCCAGCGGTCTGAGCAAACTGACGCCGGAACAGCACGACTTATTCGAGGCCATCGACCTGCCCAAGCCGTCCGCAAAGCGGCTGTAGTGGCATTTTTCAAAGGTCGAGGTCAATGAAATCAATGGTTTGCGCTTCTAAGTGTCGAACTCGGGAGACCTGCGCCCCATGGCGCGCCGCTACCTGGGCGCCAAGGGTGGCGACGCCTACGCGGAGCACAGCGGCACCGACGGATCGGTCGTGGTGCGCATCGAACCGCAACGCTGGTTGAGCGTCGACTACGGCAAACTCGGCGCCTGAGCCGGTCCGGTGGACCGCCAGGCCGCATCGATGCCCCGTCAACGCCCTGCTTTGGCTGTTGCCTTGGTTCCCGCGCGCGGGATGTGGGTACCGCCGAGCAGCAGGTCCTCGAGCAGCAGGACGACATTGGGGTTGGATGTGGAGCCGAGCAGACGACGGGCCCGGCTGATGCGGTCGAGGAAGTGCAGCGCTCTCACCGAGGGCTGCTGAGCCTCGGCCCTCACGCCCCGGGCGACAGCGCGGTAGAGCAGCTCCAGGACCACGTCGGCGCGGTCGCGGTCGTCCTTGATGAGCGCATCGGCCGGGGCGCCGGACAGGAAAGCGTCCACCGCATCCGCCAGCAGTGGCAGATCACTGTTCGCCCGCTCTCTCGCCAGCAACGGGGCACCACCCACGAGCTGCAGCATGCGCCCGGCATCCACCTCTGCCGGCAGTTGCTGGCCGAGCCATGCCCGCGCGGCCTCGAGACTGCCGGGTGGGACGAGCAGTCGCTGGCAGCGGCTGCGGATGGTCGGCAGCACCTGACTGATGCGATGACTCACCAGGATCAGATGACAGCCGGAGCCCGGCTCCTCCAGGCGCTTGAGCAAGGCATTGGCCGCATTGACGTTGAGGTCTTCCGCCAGTTCGATGATGGCAATGCGGCGGCCACCCGAGCCTGCCGTACGTACCAGGAACTCGCCGAGCTCACGCACTTGATCGATGAGAATCTGCCGCCGGAGACGGCCCGTGTCCGCCACCCCACGCTGAACCACGCGCACGTCGCGATGGGCCAGCAGATCGCCGTCGCTGGCGTCGTCGCCGAACGGCATGGTGGCGGGATCCCGGGGTGGCAGTTGGGTCAGGAACCGGGCCAGCTGACGCGCCAGGAAGCGTTTGCCCCAGCCCGGCGGGCCATCGAGCAGCAGCGCATGGGGCAGTCGGCCACTGGCTTCGGCATGGGCCAGCCTCTCCCAGACCGGATGCAGCCAGGTCGGAACCCATGGTGCACTCATCACGCACCCTGCCCCTGCGTCCGGGCCAGGAAGGCGTCAATGGCTGCGATGACGCCGGCACGGACGGTGTCGAGATCGCCGGAAGCATCCAGCGTCTGGATGCGTTCCGGTTCAGCTGCGGCCAGGTCGAGGTAGCCCTGGCGGACCCGATCGAAGAACGCGGCGTTCTCCACCTCGAAACGATCGAGTTCCCCCCGCCTGCGGGTCCTGGCAAGCCCCACATCGCGGGGCAGGTCCAGATAGAGGGTGAGATCGGGATTCAGGTCGCCGTGCACCAGTTTGGCGAGGGTCGCGACGGTGGCGTGCCCCATCTCGCGACCGGCACCCTGATAGGCGAAGCTCGCGTCGGTAAAGCGATCGCAGACCACCCAGCGACCGGCAGCGAGGGCGGGACGGATCACTTCGGCCAGATGCTGGGCGCGACCGGCGAACATCAGCAGCAGCTCGGCCAAGGCATCGAGGGTCTCCTCACGGCGCGCAAGCAGCAGGTCCCGAATCGCCTCCGCCAGCGGCGTCCCTCCCGGTTCGCGTGTGCTGACCACCTCGATGCCGTGAGCCTCGAGATGGGCGACGAGGCTGGCAAGGTGGGTGCTTTTGCCCGCACCTTCGCTGCCTTCGACGGTAATGAACCGGCCGCGTCGATGCGCCCTTCCTGAATCGGCCATCAGGGCGCCTCCCGGGCACTGTCCCTGCCACCGCGCAGATAGCGCCAGACCGCGGCATTGTGCTCCTCGAGCGTGGCGGAGAAATGGGAACTGCCATCCCCCCTGGCCACGAAGTAGAGCGCATCCGTCTCCGCCGGATGCAGCGCGGCCCGGATCGAGGCCAGCCCGGGCATGGCGATGGGTGTGGGCGGCAGGCCGTGATGCACGTAGGTGTTCCAGGGCGTGTCCTTGCGCAGGTCCGCTCGGGTGAGCGTGCCCCCGAAGTCTTCACCGAGACCGTAGATCACCGTCGGATCGGTCTGCAGGCGCATGCCCCGCTCGAGCCGGCGGACGAACACTGCCGCCACCTTGGGCCGCTCCGACGGCAGGCCGGTTTCCTTCTCCACCACCGACGCCATGACCAGCACCTCTTCAGGTGTCTCGTAGGGCAGACCGAAGCTGCGGCCCTGCCACTCCCTGGCCAGAATCTCATCCATGCGCGCCAGGGCGCGACGGAGTATCACCAGGTCCGACTGGTCGGCCAGGTAGTCGTAGGTATCGGGGAAAAACCGGCCCTCCGCGGGGAGGTCGGGACGGCCGAGACGGGCCATGATTTCCTCGTCGGTCAGATCCGCCGTGTCAGCACGCAGGCGCGGTGCGGCGGCCAGGGCCCGCCTCAGGTCGCTGAAGCGCCAGCCCTCGATGACCGTGAAATGGCGGCGTACCACCCGGCCGGCCACGAAGTCGTCAAGTACGGCCAGCGGAGTCATGCCCGGCCGCAAGCGATACTCGCCCGCATGGATGGTCGCGCCGGATCCATGGATGCGCGCCCACAGCCTCAGCAGTTCGGGGTGTTCGAGGATGCCGTCCGCTTCCAGAGCCCTCAGTGTTCGCGCCAGCGACGCGCCGCGCTCCACTTCGACCATGCGCACGTCGTCGATGGGCAAAGGCTGAGTCAATGCCCAGGCGCCCCAGCCAATGGCGGCTGCGATTCCCAGCAGCCCGAGCATCATGGCGATCACCAGCGCGCGAATCATGATGACACCAGCAGTCGGGCCAACCCGGACGCCAGCGCTTGCGTGACCCGGCCGGGCGCCTCCCAGCCCGCCAGCGGCTGCCCCTCGGCATCCTCGAGTCTGGTCACCGGCCAGACCCCCACCACGGCATTGGTCAGCCAGACCTCATCCGCTGCCAGCAGGTCATCGATGGCGATGCGAGCTGTCGTCACCGGCTGTCTGAAGACCTCCATGCCGGGAATACTGCCAGTAAGCAGCCGCTCCCGGATGATGCCGGCAACGCCGGAATGCTCCAGAGCGGGGGTGAGCATACGGTCGTCCTGGCGCAGAAACAGATTGGTCATGGTGCCACAGACGAGGCTGTCATCCCCATCGAGCAGCAGGCCTTCGTCCGGCAGCGGACCCGGCCACTCCTGTCTGGCCAGAACCTGAGGCAGGCGATTGAGGTGCTTGACGCCGGCCAGTTCCGGCAGGCGCGGCAGGCGCAGATGACACAGGCGAACGCTGCGAGGCGCAGAGGGCATGGCTGGCGGGGTACCCGGCTGGAACACGAGCACCCGTCGCAGCCGACTCGAAACCGGCGGCCGGTCACCGCGGGGACCGCTGCCCCGGGTCACCACCAGCCGCAGCGTCCCGGAATCCTGACCGATCAGACCGCGGCTTTCCGCTTCCAGCAGGGCTTGATCATCGGACCCAAGCGTCATGCCCAGTCGGCGGGCATCGCCGCTGAGCTTGGCGAGATGGTCGGACCACAGCCAAGCGCGACCACCGTCAATTCGGATGGTGCGAAAGACACCATCGCCATAGGCGAAGCCGCGATCCGTCGCCGGAACGTCACCATCGAGCACGCCATCGACGAGGACACGCGGCGACGGGTCGGCCATCAGGCCGCCTCAGTCGACGCGGCGGAAGATCAGCGTACCGTTGGTGCCACCGAATCCGAACGAGTTGCTGAGCGCGGCCCTGATCGGCATCGGCTTGGGCTGATGCGGCACGTAGTCGAGGTCGCACTCATCGTCCGGGTCGTCGAGATTGATGGTCGGCGGTGCGACGCTGTCGCGGATGGCCAGCACGCTGAAGATCGCCTCCACCGAACCGGCCGCACCAAGCAGGTGTCCGATCATGGACTTGGTGGAACTCACCGCAACCCGGGTGTCCGCGCCGAACACGGTCTTGATCGCCCGGGTTTCGGCTACGTCGCCAGCTGAGGTGGATGTCCCGTGGGCATTGATGTAGTCGATGTCCGAAGCGTCCATGCCCGCATTGCGCAGGGCATTGCGCATGGCCGCCACGGCACCGGCACCATCTTCCGGGGGGCTGGTGATGTGGTGGGCGTCGCCACTCATGCCGAAGCCGGCCAGTTCGGCGTAGATCTTCGCACCGCGGGCCTTGGCGTGTTCGTACTCTTCCAGCACCAGCACGCCCGCGCCGTCACCGAGCACGAACCCGTCCCGGCCACGGTCCCATGGGCGTGATGCGGCCGCCGGATCGTCGTTGCGCTGGGACAGCGCCTTCATGGACGAGAAGGCAGCCAGGGCGACAGGCGAGGTGGCCATCTCGGCCCCGCCTGCGACCATGACGTCCACATCACCGTCCCGGATCAGGCGACCAGCGATGCCGATGTTGTGAGTGCCCGTGGTGCAGGCGGTGACGATCGCCAGGTTCGGACCCTTCATGCCGTAACGAATGGAGATGTTGCCGGCAATCATGTTGATCACGCTGCCGGGCACGAAGAATGGGGACACCCGACGCGGCCCACTCTTGGTGAGGATGTCGCGGGTGTTCTCGATGGTGATGATGCCGCCGATCCCCGAGCCGATGGACACGCCGTAGCGATCCGCACGCGCGGGATCGACTTCAAGCCCCGCGTCCTCGATGGCTTCGATACTGGCAGCCATGCCGAACTGGACGAAGACGTCCACCCGCCGGGCTTCCTTCGCGTCCATGTAGCGCGTGACGTCGAAATTCTTGACGCTGGCGCTGAAGCGCACGCTGTAGTCGCTGGGATCAAAAGCCTCGATCGTCGCGGCACCGCTCTTGCCGGCCAGGATCGCATCCCAGGACTCGGGGACATCAAGACCCACGGGCGAGAGCATTCCCAATCCCGTTACCACGACTCTTCTGCCGGACATCGGCTTCCTCCAGGGCTGCCACCGCCCAGGCGCGACGGTGCAAAGCATATCAGGGCAATCACCGGGCTGTTACCGGTCCCGCTACAGTTCCGCTGCGGCTCCGTTGCAGTATCGCTTGCGAATCAGGGCCAAGCACGAACCAGGCACGAGCCAAGCACAAGCCAAGCACAAGAAAGCCGCATGACGCGAGCGCTGGACGCGAACGCAGATGCGGCTTCCTCAGGCGAGTGGCATCTCCATCGCCGGGCCGGTGGAGACTATTGTTGAACGACCCGGCAAGAATATCACTGGTGGGCGAGAACGTAGTCGATGGCTTCCCGCACCGTGGTGATCTTCTCGGCCTCCTCATCGGGAATCTCCGTTTCGAATTCCTCCTCGAGTGCCATCACCAGCTCCACGGTATCGAGGGAGTCAGCCCCCAGATCCTCGACGAAGGAGGCGTCGTCTTTGACGTCGTCTTCCTTTACGCCGAGCTGCTCGCAGATCAGTTTCTTGACCCGTTCTTCAACGCTGCTCATCGAACCCTAACTCCCGTCATCTCGAGGGCGCCCCAAGGCGCCGCGTAGTGTATGCGAACGTTTCCCGCACCAGCAAGCAAGCACGCCGCCTCCTTGGAGGCTGACGACGCGGAACTTTCAGGCGCAGTACAAACCGCCATTCACGTGGATCGTTTCTCCGGTGATGTACCCGGCTCCTTCGGATGCGAGGAAGCGCACCACGGACGCCACCTCTGCTGCACTGCCCAGCCGACCGACCGCCACGTTGGCCAGCAGCGCATCACGCTGGGCCTCGGGGATCGCCGCCGTCATTTCCGTTTCGATGAACCCCGGCGCCACCGCATTGACGGTGATCCCCCGGGATCCGATCTCCTGCGCCAGGGACCGGGTGAATGCTTCCACCGCCCCTTTGGACGCTGCGTAGTTCGTCTGGCCCGCATTCCCCATGCGGGCAATCACCGAGCTTAAGCTGATGATGCGCCCGAATCTGGCCTTCATCATCGGCCGTACCATCCGACGGCACAACCGGTACAGGCCGCTGACATTGGTCTGTACCACCGTATCCCACTCCTCCGGCTTCATGCGCAGGAGCAGGTTGTCGCGAGTAACGCCGGCATTGTTGACCAGCACCAGCGGATCACCCAGCTCGGCGACGATGGCAACGAGCGCCTGCTCCACCGAAGCGTCGTCGGCCACGTCGAGGACGTAGCCGGCGCCGGCCGTGCCGAGGCGGGTGCCAATGGCTTTCGCGCCCGCTTCTGTGGTGGCCGTACCCGCGACCCGATAGCCCGCCTCGACGAGGGCGTCGGCAATGGCCGCGCCGATGCCGCGGCTCGCTCCCGTGACCAGGGCGGTGATGGGCTCACTCACGCCGCCATCTCCCTGGCTTTGTCGAGCGCCGCCGCGAAGCTCCCGGCATCGCCGAGACCGGCAGTCTCGATGTCGCGATCGATTCGCTTGACCAGCCCTGCGAGCACTTTGCCAGGACCACACTCCAGCAGCAGCCCGACACCCTGTTCGCCCATGGCCCCAACGCTCTCCGTCCAGCGTACCGGGGAATGCAGTTGCGCCAGCAAACGCCGGCGAATTCCGTCGGCGTCGGTACTGGCCTTGGCATCGAGATTCTGAAGCACAGGAAACCGGGGCTCGGCAAGCTCCAACGCTTCGAGCCGTGCAGCGAACTGCTCCGCCGCCGGCGTCATCAACCGACAGTGGGAGGGCACGCTCACGGACAGCGCCATGGCGCGCTTGGCGCCTGCAGCCTTGCAGGCCGCTATGGCGCGTTCGACAGCCGCCGCATCGCCGGCAATGACCACCTGTCCCGGTGCATTGTAGTTGGCCGGCGCGACCACGCCGTCCTGCTCGACCTCGGCGCAGCACTGTTCCACCTGCCCCGCATCGAGACCGAGAATCGCAGCCATGCCACCCGCACCAGGGGGCACCGCAGCCTGCATCAGGCGCCCACGTTCACGCACCAGGACCACCGCATCCGTCAGACTCATGGCCTGCGCCGCCACCAGTGCCGAGTACTCGCCCAGGCTGTGGCCGGCGGCGATGACGGGCTGCGGGCCGCCCGCAGCCTGCCAGGCGCGCCAGAGCGCCACGCTGGCCGTGAGCAGCGCCGGCTGGGTGTTCTCGGTGCGGTCGAGTTCCTCGGCGGGACCGTTCTGGGTCAATCTCCACAGATCGTCGCCGAGCGCATCGGAGGCTTCCGCGAACGTGCTGCGTATGGCCGCATGATCCGCCACCATGTCCGACAGCATGCCCACGGCTTGCGAACCCTGCCCGGGAAACATGATCCCTGTGGCCTTGCCCATGGCCCTACTCCCCCGAAGCCGTCACGATGGTTTGACCGTGTGCGGAATCCGTCGCGGTCTGCCGCTGCGACGCTGCCGTGCGGCAGCCACGATACGCCTCTGCGATCAGGTCAATCGTCCCGGGCGGGCGCCACCTTGCGCCCGCGGTAAAAACCGTCCGCAGACACATGGTGCCGCCGGTGGGTCTCACCCGTGGTGGGATCCACCGACAGGGTCGGGCCGGTCAGGCTGTCGTGAGAGCGGCGCATGTCGCGACGCGACCGGGTCTTCTTGTTCTGTTGCACGGCCATGGCTGGCGTCTCCTGACGATGCCGGCAAGGGCATCGGTTGTCGTTCAAGAAATCCTACCGGACCTGCCAATCCACAGATTGGTGAGCCCGCCTGCTTCGACTGCCCATCGTCACGATGGATCAGTCTGTTCGCCCTGCCGGATCACTGCCCGGTCAGGAATCATCCCGATTCTGCAATCCGTCTTCCTTCAATTCGGCCAGTGCGGCGAACGGATTACGGCGTTCGCCTGCCGGCAGCGACTCCGCGATCACCGGCGGGCGGTGCGGACAATCCTCGCGACCAAAGCAAGGACGTTCCGGCAAGACCAACAGCAGATCATCCTCGAACAGCTCTGCCGTTGACGCCGTCTTCCCCTCCATGATCAGCGGATCGACTTCATCCACCACTTCACGCGCCGCGTCTTCCGAAGAGAGGATGCAGGCGTCGACCTCCACATGGAGGTCGAAGGCTTCCACCTCCCGGCAATTCGCACAGCGCATGCGCTGGCGCGTCCGCATGTGTCCGAACATTCGGCAGCGACCCTGGCCGTCGAGTTCGAAGCGGACGGAAACCGCCACGGCGTCCCCATCGGCTGCCAGCAGCGCCGCGAATCGCGGCAGCTCATCGAGCGGGACCTGAAGCTTCAGTTCCCGGCGTTCCCGCGCCAGCTGATAGGGCGAAAATGACATGCAGCTCCCGCTTGCCCTGATGCCTCGCGCTGCGGCAAAGTCCAGCCCTTCGAGCCGGCGAACAGCCACTTCGGTCAACCGCCGGTGATCCCGGGTCGCGACAGGCGCGCAATCATAGGGATGCCCCCCTGCCCTGTCAAAGCCTATTGCAGCCATCCAAGAGGCCCATGTCCGATTGGGAATCAACAACTTAAAGCCATGACCGACCTGCTGCCACGGTTCCCCGCCACGGCTGGCAGAACAGCCCTGCCAGGCGCTTTGGCTCGATGCTGATTCTGGCCTCCACATCGCCGTATCGCCGAGCCCTGCTCGAGCGCCTGCGACAACCGTTCCTGATCGAATCACCGGAGGTGGACGAAACACCTGTTGCAGGCGAGAGACCCGAAGCCCTGGCTGCCCGCCTGGCCGAGGCCAAGGCCCGAGCCATCGCCGGGCGCCACGCAGGTTCGGCACACCTCGTGATCGGTGCCGATCAGGTCGCCGATCGCGACGGCGAACCACTCGGTAAGCCCCGTGATCTCGCCACCGCTGCGGCACAGCTGGCCAGCCTGTCCGGTCGTTCACTGCTGCTGCATACCGGGCTGTGCTTGGTGGACTGCAAAGACGGGCACAGTCGGACGATCGTGGACAGCCACGAGGTGACCTTCCGCAACCTCAGCGACGGTGCCATCAGCCGTTACCTCGAAGTGGAGCAGCCGCTGGACGCGGCGGGAGGCTTCTACGCCGAAGGGTTCGGCATCGTCCTGTTCGAATCCTTTCGAGGGCGCGATCCGAACAGCATCATCGGCCTGCCCCTGATGGCCCTGGTGGATCTGCTGGCAGACTTCGGCGTGCCTTTGCCGTGAACCCCCGGGCCCCCGGGCCCACGGCCGAGCGTGGCGACCCGCGACAATAATAGTAGTAGTCTCGGGTCCTCGATGCCCTGCTGCGGCTCCGACTACTCCTCCCGGGGTTCGAGCTTCAGCGACGCGGAATTCATGCAGTAGCGCAATCCGGTGGGCGCAGGCCCGTCGGGAAACACGTGGCCGAGGTGCGCATCGCACTTGGCGCAGACGGCTTCGATGCGCCGCATGAACAGGGAGTTGTCTTCCTTCTCCCCCACCACGTCGGCAGACAGCGGCTGCCAGAAGCTCGGCCAACCGCTGCCGGAATCGTATTTGGTGGACGAATCGAACAATGGCGTTCCGCAGCACACGCAGTGATAGGTTCCCGGTGTCTTGGTGTCCCAGTAGCGGCCCGTGAAGGCGCGCTCGGTACCCCCACAGCGGGCCACCTCGTACTCCTGTGGTGCAAGCTCGGCCTGCCACTCGGACTCGCTCTTTTCGACCTTACCCATGCTCGGCTCTCCTGCTATGATTCCCGGCCATTTCCAACTCCGGGGACCCGACATTCTAGCACCGTCGCGCGACGGTCTCGACGCGGCGCCCCTCCTGGGACCGTTCCATGCGCGAAATCCTGAAGTCCCACAAGCTGGACTCCGTCTGCTACGAAATCCGCGGCCCGATCCTGCGTGAGGCACGCCGCCTAGAGGAGGAAGGTCACCGCATCCTCAAACTCAACATCGGCAACCCGGCGCCGTTCGGCTTCGAGGCACCCGACGAACTGATCCAGGACGTGATCCGCAATCTGCCCCAGGCCCAGGGCTACTGCGACTCCAAGGGACTGTTCGCGGCCCGCAAGGCCGTGATGCAGTACACCCAGCAGATTGGCGTGAAAGGCGTCGAGATCGAGGACATTTTCATCGGCAATGGCGTCAGCGAACTGATCGGGCTCGCGACCCAGGGCCTGCTGAACAACGGCGACGAAGTCCTGATCCCCGCTCCCGACTACCCGCTGTGGACCGCTGCCGTGACGCTGGCCGGCGGCCGGCCGGTGCACTATCGCTGCGACGAGCAGGCGGACTGGGCACCCGATCTGCAAGCCATCCGGGCGCAGATCACGCCCCGCACCCGGGCGCTGGTGGTGATCAACCCCAACAACCCCACAGGTGCGGTGTACCCGCGAGCGGTCCTCGAAGAACTGGTGGCGATCGCGCGGGAGCACGATCTCGTCCTGTTCGCGGATGAGATCTACGACAAGATTCTCTACGACGGCGCCGTCCATGTGCCCTTGGCATCGCTGTCCGAAGACCTGCTGACACTCACCTTCGGCGGCCTGTCCAAGAACTACCGTGCGGCGGGATTCCGCACCGGCTGGATGATCGTCTCCGGTGCCCGCCTGCGCGCCCGGGACTTCCTGGAAGGGCTCGAGATTCTCGCCTCCATGCGTCTGTGCGCCAATGTCCCTACCCAGTTTGCCGTGCAGACCGCGCTGGGGGGCTATCAAAGCATCCAGGACCTGGTCTGTCCCGGGGGCCGGCTGCGCGAGCAGCGGGATCTCGCCTGGTCCATGCTCAACCAGATTCCGGGGGTGAGCTGCGTCAAACCTCGCGGCGCGCTTTACCTGTTCCCGCGCCTCGACCCCAAGGTCTACCCGATCCGCGACGACGAACAGTTCGTGCTCGATCTGCTGCTGCAGGAAAAGATCCTCATGGTGCAAGGCACGGGCTTCAACTGGCCGGAGCCCGACCACTTCCGGATGGTGTTCCTGCCCAGACCGGACGACATCCGTCAGGCCATCACCCGCCTCGGGAGCTTCCTGGAGCACTATGAGCAGTAACCGTGGAACGAGCCTTGAGCAGCCACAGGGCGCGGTCACAGTGAGCACCGACCCGGCAGCCCTGGCCGGGCGCAGCGAGACGGCGGCGTCGCCGCGGAGAAAGCCGTGTCTGACCTGCACATCGATGACTTCTGCAAAGACATCGCGCTGGTCCTGAACCAGCTCTATCTGATGTTCCCGCGCAAGTCCTCCCTGTTCGTCGAGGACATCTCGGGCCCCGATGAACCGGACGAGTACGGCCTGCACAGCGCCCGCCACATGGCCTGCCTGAGCGCCATGCTGTGGCTGGCCGAGGAAGGCTACATCCGCTACGAAGACACGATCCGCCAGGAAGCCATGGATCAGGTGGTCCTCGGCGGGCGAATGTTCGGTCTGCTGTCGTCGGTGGCCACGCAGGTCAGCAGTTCGGAAAGCGATGACTTCGGCAGCGGTGTGCCGCCTGCCATTCGCGAGCGGGTCCGGGGCGGGTTTCGAAATGAAGTCCCCATCTCCGTCCTCAACGCCCAGCGGACCCACATCAACCGGCTTCGACTTGCCTTGAAAAGCCATTCCAGTGAACGCATTCGCGCCGTCGTGCTCGACATCCTCGAGCAGGCGCGCAGCTGATGGGCGAGCGTCTGTTGCGGGTGGGCCTCGTGATCAATCCCCTGGCTGGTCTTGGCGGACCGAGTGCCCTGAAAGGCAGCGATGGCGCGGAGGTGGTTGCGGAAGCCCGCCGGCGCGGCGCCGAAGCCCGCGCCGGCGAGCGAGCGCAGCGCTGTCTGTCCTCGCTGCAAGACCGTCGGGAGCGCATCAGCATCCTCACCTGGGACGGAGCCATGGGCGCCGACGTGGCGCGGGCCGCAGGATTCGAGCCCGTAGTACTCGGTGCGCCCCGCAACGCCATCACCGAATCGGAGGACACCCGCGCAGCGGTCAGGACCCTGGCCGAGGCCGGGGTGGATCTGCTCCTGTTCACCGGCGGTGACGGTACCGCCCGGGACGTTTGCAGCGCCCTGCCCCAACCGCTGCCGGTCCTCGGCATTCCCGCCGGCGTCAAGATGCACTCCGGGGTCTACGCCGTCACGCCGGAAGCGGCCGCCGAAGTCGTCCGTCAGCTGCAGGACGGCGCCCTCGTGGGGCTCATCACCGGTGAGGTCAGGGACATCGATGAGGCCGAACTGCGGGCCGGCAGAGTCAACAGCCGCTGGTACGGTGACCTGCAGGTCCCAGCAGAACCGCGCTGGGTGCAGCACACCAAAATCGGCGGGCGGGAATCCGAGCCGCTGGTGCTCGAAGAGATCGCGGCGGAAATCGCCGACCGGATGCAGTCCGCTCCCGCCGACGACATGTGGGTCATCGGCCCCGGCAGCACCACGGCCGCGGTCATGGCGCACCTGGATCTACCCAACACGCTGCTCGGCGTGGACCTGATCGCGCACGGCGAACTGCTGGCCGCCGACCTGGACGCCAACAGCCTGCTGGCGCACACCGAAGGAATGCGACCGTGGATCCTGATCACCTTCATCGGCGGCCAAGGGCACCTGCTCGGCCGCGGTAATCAGCAGCTCTCGCCGGAACTGCTCCGTCGTGCCGGCCGCGATCATCTCGTGGTCATCGCCACACGCAGCAAACTCGCGGCCCTCGAGGGGCGTCCCCTCATCGTCGACAGCGGTGATCCTGCCCTCGATCAGGAGCTCGCAGGGTACATCGCCGTCACTACCGGCTTCGAAGATCAGGTGCTCTACCCGATCGGCTGAACGCGTCGTGGCGCTACGGCCGTCTGGCTACGCCACTCGGTGGGCGCTGTTTCGCACAGCGAAATGCGCCGATCTGCATGACGTGCAGCGAAGGCAGCGACATCAGCTTCGGCAGAGCGCGACGAGATCGGCCCAATCGCTGTGCGATTAGGGCCTTCCCACAGTGAGGGGGCGCTGCCAGCTTGTGGGAGAGCGCTATTTCGCCCAGCGAAATGCGCCGATCGGCATGTCGTGCAGCGAAGGCAGCGACATCAGCTTCGGCAGAGCGCGACGAGATCGGCCCAA
>JAFIFL010000042.1 GCA_020832055.1 Gammaproteobacteria bacterium | reverse complement strand
AAGGGGCATCCCAGCGTCGGGCGACACGCTCTTGTGGGAGAGCGCTATTTCGCACCGCGAAATGCGCCGATCTGCGTGGCGCCCAGCGAAGGCAGCGACATCAGCTCCGCTGCAGCGCCTCGCGATCGGCCCAATCGCTGCGCGATTAGGGCCTTCCCACATAGGGGGCATCCCAGCGTCGCGCGACACGCTCTTGTGGGAGAGCGCTATTTCGCACAGCGAAATGCGCCGATCTGCGTGGCGCTCAGCGAAGGCAGCGACATCAGCTCCGCTGCAGCATCCCGCTTCGCGGCGCACTTCGCTCCCGACGCAATGCGTCCACAGTCGAGGGCTGCCAGGTTTTTCAAGCGAATTCTTTTTAATTCAAGGGATTGCGGAGGGAATCTCGTCAACGCTTGAGGACAGTGAGGACCTCTTCGAGTTCTGAGATCATCTGGCGGATGAGTTGCTTGTATTGGGTGACGTCATCCCGACCGTCCTCCCCTTCGAGACGCTGGCGGGCGCCGCCGATGGTGAAGCCCTGATCGTAGAGCAGCGACCGGATCTGACGAATGCAGATGACATCGCCGCGCTGGTAATAACGACGGTTACCGCGGCGCTTCACGGGCTTGAGCTGGGGAAATTCCTGCTCCCAATAGCGCAAGACGTGGGGCTTGACGTCGCAGAGCTGGCTGACTTCACCGATGGTGAAATAGCGCTTGCCGGGGATCGGCGGCAGCTCTTTGTTGTCACTTGCCTCCAGCATACGCTTCTACCCGCGCCTTGAGTTTCTGTCCGGGCCGGAACGTCACCACCCTGCGCGCGGATATCGGGATCTCTTCGCCGGTCTTCGGATTGCGCCCGGGCCGCTCGGCCTTGTCGCGCAGATCGAAGTTGCCGAATCCGGAGAGCTTGACCTGCTCATTGCGCTCGAGGGCGCAGCGCACTTCCTCGAAGAACAGCTCCACGAGCTCCTTGGCCTCACGCTTGTTGAGGCCCAACTCTTCGAACAATCGATCCGCCATGGACGATTTGGTCAATGTCGCCATCAGGCCAGTCCAGACTCTCAGCTCGATACACCGAATAGCTGTCTAGCGTGCGCGAACGGTCCGTCAAGGTCAACCACGAGCGACAATTTTTTCTCGCCGAATCAACGCTTTCAATCAACATTCAACAGACAGCCTGAACACTTCCCGGGGCCGTTCAGGACTGCCAATGAGCGGCGAAATCGGCGAGAAATGCATCGAGATCGTCCTTCGGCAGCGCATTGACTCCACCCGCAGCAGCGCGACCACCGCCCGTCGGCCAACGTCGGCACAGTTCGTCGGCGCCGCTGCGGCGGTTGTTCGGGGCCCGGATGCTGATGCGCCAGGAGCCGTCCGTCGACGGCGTGATCACGGCATGGGCCCGATCCGCATGGTCGTTGGCCAGGGCATTGCCCCAGACGCCCGACACACGTCGCGACCAGGCCGCTTCGGGCAGCAGAAAGGCGGCAGCGGAAGGCGTATCGACCAGCTGCTCGGCTGCATTGGCGCGGGCCATGTCCTCCGCGTAGCCGGCGTCGAGGGCCGCGAACGGCCCCTCGCTGTCACGGATGACGTCGAATGGGTCCGCGTAGGGCAGCAGTCGGCGGAAAAGATCAGCGGGATCGAAGTGGAGATCTTCGACCCCGGCCCCATAGCCGTTGTAGTTGATGCAGACGCCGAGCCGATCGAGCTGCTCGAGCTGAGCTTCATCGAAGCCCAGCGGTTGCGCCGCCTTGCGCGCGCTGACGGGCATGTTGTCACCGAACGCTGCGACCACGGCCCAGGCGGCAAACCGGCCTTCGAGGGCCCGGTTCACCAGCAGCGCGGTACAGACATCGGCCGCCGTATCGATGGTGGCCTCGAGGTTCGCGGCCGTGGGGATCTCACCGGCAAAATGATGATCGAAGTAGCGCACCTTCGCGCCGGTGGCGAGGATCCGCACCAGATCCTCGCGATTGCTGTCCAGGGACACGTCGAGGACCAGCACTTCGTCATCCGCCGTCGGCGCGACGCGTTCGAGCAGATTGATGTCGCGCTTGACGCCCGTGATTAGTTCCGCGTGGAGGGGCGCGGCGAGCCGCATCTGCAGCAGTGAGCAGATGCCGTCGGCATCACCATTGAAAACGTCGTAGCAGGTCATGGATTGCGAGTTCCTCTTGATGACCGCCGCAGCGGCGGCGCAGATCAGCCCGGCCGCCCCACACACAGGTAGTTGAAGCCGGCTTCCCGCATGGTGGTGGGATCGTACAGATTGCGTCCATCGACGATCACCCTGCTCACCAGATGGCTGGCGAGGAGTTCGACGTCCAGCGCCCGGAACTCCTGCCACTCGGTACAGATCGCCAGCGCATCGGCGCCATCGAGGGCGGCCTCCTTGCTCGCCACCAGGCGCAGATCGTCGCGCTCACCATAGAGCTGCTCGCATTCACGCATGGCCTGCGGGTCGTAGGCCTGCACCTTCGCCCCGGCCTCCCAGAGCTGGGCCATCAGGTCCCGGCTCGGCGCGTCACGCATGTCATCCGTATTCGGCTTGAATGACAGGCCCCAGATGGCGATGGTCCGTCCGGCCACGCCGCCAAGGGCCCTGTCGAGCTTCGCGAACAGGGTCCGCTTCTGACGCTGATTGACGACCTCGACGCTGCGGATCAGGGGGGCGTCATAGCCCACCTGCTGGGCAAACCAGCCCAGCGCCCGCAGATCCTTGGGAAAGCAGGATCCACCATAGCCGCAGCCAGGGTAGATGAAATGGTAGCCGATGCGTGGGTCCGAACCGATACCCTGGCGCACCGCCTCCACGTCGGCGCCGACGCGTTCCGCGATATTGGCAATCTCGTTCATGAAGCTGATCTTCGTGGCCAGCATGCCATTGGCCGCGTACTTGGTCAGCTCCGCGGACGGAACGTCCATGAACATCAACTTGTTGTGGTTGCGGTTGAACGGCGCATAGCACTCCCGCATCAGCTTGCGCACGCGTTCGCTGTCGGTGCCGACGATGATGCGGTCGGGCTTGTTGAAATCCTCGATCGCCGCCCCTTCCTTCAGAAACTCCGGATTGGAGGCGACGTCGAACTCCACCTGCACACCGCGCTGGGCAAGCGCCTCGCTCACACGCTGGCGAACCGTCTCCGCCGTACCCACTGGCACGGTGGACTTGGTCAGCACCACCGCATAGCGGTTCAGCGACATACCGATCTCGGTCGCGACGGCCTGCACGTACTTGAGATCCGCGCTGCCATCGTCAGAGGACGGCGTACCCACGGCGATGAACTGCAGCAGGCCGTGCTCGACGGCGGCCTGGAAATCGGTGGTGAATCGCAGACGCCGCGCCGTGACACAGCGCTCGACGATCTCCTCGAGTCCGGGCTCGTGGATCGGAATCTCGCCGCGATTCAAACGCGCGATCTTGTCAGCATCCACATCCATGCAGAGCACGTGGTGGCCCGCTTCAGCCAGACAGGCTCCCGTAACGAGCCCGACATAGCCCGTCCCATAAATGCTTATTTTCATTTAATTTTCCTACGATGTGTGCGACACCGGTCAAAGCCGATTGGGCGACCGGAACCCTAGCCGGAAGTCGCCGCACCGTCTATGCGCCAGCCCACGTCACATCCCAATACCGGACACGCGTCACCGCGCCGGGATATCCATCGGTTCTGTCGGTGGCCAGAGCGAGCGGACAGGGATCCTCAGCGGCGAACGGCGCCGAGCTGCGATTCGAGGGCCGCGACGATGGCATCGATTCGGGCCGTCACCTCACCGTCCTCCAGGGTGCGATCCGGGTGCTGCAGGATCACGCCAAGGGCTAGGCTGCGACGGTCGGGTCCAAGCTTCTCGCCGGCGTAGACGTCGAACAAACACAGATCCACCAGATGCTCTCCGGCGGCACTGCGGGCGCAATCGAGCACGGCTGCACCCGGCACGCTGGCATCGAGTTCGATGGCGATGTCACGGCGCATGGACGGGAAACGCGAGAAGCCACGATGCACCGGAATCTCGCGCGTCTTCAGGACATCCAGCGCCAGTGCGAACAGGTACACCGGCCGCGGGAGGTCCAGTTCAGCCTGCACTTCCGGATGCACACGACCGACCCACCCGGCCAGCACCTCCCCGCCCCCTTCCCGGTCAAGGCGATAGACCGCCGCGCTCTGGCCGGGATGCAGACCGGGATGGGCTTCGGCGCGAAACTGCCACCCGTCCGGGTCGCGGGTGAGCGCCAGCAGGGACTCCACCACGCCGCGGGCGTCATAGAAGTCGACTTCCACCGCAGGCTGGTTCCAGCTCTCCGGCTCACGACTGCCGGCCAGCAATCCGCCGACCCATGCGCGCTCCGTGACGGCGCCGTCGGCCGCGAGCGCAAACGTGCGGCCGATCTCGAACAGACGCGCACGCTGCTGCTGGCGATTGCGGTTGCTGATCCAGGTCTTCACCAGTCCGGGCCAGAGCGAGGTCCGCATGGCGGCCAGATCCGCAGAGATGGGATTCGCCAGCACAGCCGCCTGAGCGTCGGGTTCGAACAGATCGTTCAAGCGCGGCTCCACGAAACTGTAGCTCAGGATTTCCTGCTGCCCCGCTGCCGCCAGCTGGGCCCGGAACAGGTCCGCATCGGTCTGTCGCGCCAGGGTGGGCTCGAGCCGCATGCGGCTCACCGGCAGCGTCACCTCGACGTTGTCGTAGCCATAGATCCGCGCCACTTCCTCAATGAGATCGGCTTCGCGCTCGATGTCGAAGCGCCAGCTCGGTGCCTGCACCTGCCAGACGCGCCCGGCATCGGTGTTCTGAGTCGACACCGGCGGGAGCCCCAGTCGCTCCAGCATGGTCTCCACCGTCGCCGTGGGAATGCGCATGCCCAGAAGCTGCGCCAGGCGCGCTTCCCGCAGGGTCACACCCGCACGGACGGGCAGCGCCGCCTTGTCCGCAGCTTCGGTCACAGGTCCCGGCTCACCGCCGACGATCTCGAGCAGCAATGCCGTGGCCCGCTCCATGGCCATGTGCTGCAGCTCGAAGTCCACACCGCGCTCGTAGCGGTGGCTGGCATCGGTATGCAGGCCGTAGCTGCGGGCGCGACCGGAGATCGCCAATGGCGAGAAGAAGGCGCACTCGAGGAAGATGTCACGCGTCGGCGCGGCCGGGTCCACCGTGATGCCGCTGTGCTCACCCCCCATGATGCCGGCCATGGCCACCGGACCCTCGGCGTCCGTGATCAACAGCGTGTCTTCGCGCAGGGTGAGCTCGCTGCCGTCGAGCAGGGTGAGCTTCTCGCCAGGATGCGCCAGACGAACGTCGATACCCCCCGTCAGGCGCTCAAGATCGAAGGCATGCATGGGCTGCCCGAGTTCGAGCAGGACGTAGTTGGTGACATCCACCACCGGATCGATGGGCCGCAGGCCACAGCGCCGCAGGCGCTCGGTCATCCAGGTCGGGGTGGGACGCGTGACGTCGACACCACGGATCACTCGCCCGAGGTAGCGCGGGCAACCCTCGGGATGGGAGATCTTGACCGGGAAGCTGGCCTCGATGCGCGCCGGAACCGGCTCGATGCCGGGTTCCGCCACCGCGCAATCATTCAGCACGCCCACTTCACGGGCGAGACCGCGCAGGCCCAGACAGTCGCCCCGGTTCGGCGTGAGGTCGATCTCGATCAGGGTGTCGTCCAGTTCCAGTGCATCACGCAGGTCCACCCCCGGGGTGAGCCCGGCGGGCAGGGCCATGAGCCCGTCGCGGACCGTATCGAGCCCGAGTTCATCGGCGCCGCAGAGCATGCCGGCGGAGGCGACACCACGCAGTTTGGCCTGACCGATGCGAGTACCATCCGGCAGCACGGCACCGGGCCGCGCGTAGGGCACGAGCATGCCCACGGCCACGTTGGGTGCGCCGCAGACCACGGTGTGCACCCCCGCACCATCGTCCACCTGGCAGACCCTGAGTTTATCGGCGTCCGGATGCGGTTCCACCGCCACCACGGCACCGACGACCACGCCCGTGAAGGCGGGTGCAGCCGGCTCGGCGCTGTCCACTTCCAGGCCGGCCATGCTGAGCTGGGCCACCAGTTCGGTCGCGGTGACCGGTGGGTTCACCCATTCACGCAGCCAACGCTCGCTGATTTTCACTCGTGGTCTCCTTCAGGGCGAATCGCCGTTCGCCCAGTGGTGCTGTGATCCGATTCCAGCGCCCATCAGGTTCGGTGGGGCGCACGCGATGGGGGTCCGCGTCAGCGGAACTGCGCCAGAAAACGCAGGTCGTTCTCGTAGAACAGGCGCAGATCATCGACGCTGTAGTAGAGCATCGACAGGCGGTCGACCCCGAATCCGAAAGCGAATCCTGTGAAAGTCTCGGAGTCGATGCCGGACATCTCCAGCACCCGCGGATGCACCATGCCGCAGCCCATCACCTCGAGCCAGCCGCTCTGGGAGCAGACCCGGCAACCCTCGCCCCGGCAATGGACGCACTCGACGTCGACTTCCGCTGACGGCTCAGTAAAGGGGAAGTAACTGGGCCGGAACCGCACGGCGAGATCGGCCTCGAAGTACACCCGCAGGAAGTCGATGACCGTGCCCTTGAGATCGGCAAAGCTGATGTCCCGGTCGACCACGAGCCCTTCCACCTGATGGAACATGGGCGTGTGGGTCATGTCGGAATCGACCCGATAGACCTTGCCGGGGCAGATGATGCGGATCGGCGGTTCGCTTTTCTCCATCACCCGCGCCTGCACCGGCGACGTGTGCGTGCGCAGCAGCCGCTCTCCACCTTCGAGATAGAACGTGTCGTGCATGGCCCGCGCCGGATGGTGGGCGGGAATGTTCAGGGCTTCGAAGTTGTAGTACTCGGTCTCGACCTCGGGACCGGTGGCGACGCCGTAACCGGCATTGCGGAAAATGGTCTCGATGCGCTGCATGGTCTGGGTGTGCGGGTGCAGCCCGCCCTGCCCCGAGCGCCTTCCCGGCAGGGTGACGTCGATGGTCTCGGCCGCGATACGGCTGTCGAGTTGGGCAGCGGACAGCGCCAGACGGCGCGCTTCGAGTTGGGTCTGCAGCCGGTCACGGGCCTGATTGATGGCCTGCCCCGCCGCGCGGCGCTCGTCGCCGGGCAACTGGCCGAGCCCCTTGAGCAACGCCGTGACCTCCCCCTTCTTGCCGAAGTAGGTGACGCGGACCTGCTCGAGATCACGCTCGTCGCCGACCGCCGCGATGGCGGCTTCGACACGCTCGATCAGTTCATCGAGTGCTTGCATCCGTTCCAGATCCCCAATTGGCTGGCATCTCGAGAGTGGCGAAGATCATGATGCGGCGCCGGAAACGAAGAGGCCGGAACGTCCTGCAACGTCCCGGCCTCCCGTCATGCGCGCTCGGCCAGAGAGCCGAGTACCGCTCGATCAGGCAGCCAGGGCCTGCTTCGCCTGTTCCACCAGCTTGCCGAAGGCCGCTTTCTCATCGATGGCGAGGCCAGCTAAGATCTTGCGATCCACTTCGATATTGGCCTTGTGCAGTCCATCCATGAAGCGGCTGTAGGACAGACCGTGCTCGCGCGCGCCTGCGTTGATCCGCTGGATCCACAGGGCCCGGAAGTTGCGCTTGCGCACACGCCGGTCGCGGTAGGCGTACTGGCCGGCCTTGGTGACCGCCTGTTTCGCTGTCCGAAGGGTACGACTGCGGGCACCGTAGTAACCCTTGGCCGCCTTGAGAATCTTCTTCCGCCGCGCGCGGGACGCGACGCTGCGCTTGACTCGTGCCATGACCTTCCTTCCTCTCTAAGATTCGCAGTGAGCTGTCGGGACCTTCAGCGGTCCATCGGCAGCATGCGTTTGATGAGTTTCACATCCGCCTCGTGAACGTCCTTGAGACCGCGCAGGTGGCGCTTCCTCTTGGTGCTCTTCTTGGTGAGGATGTGATTACGGAAGGCCTGCCGGTGTTTGAAACCGGTAGCTGTCTTCTTGAAGCGTTTGGCCGCTCCACGATTCGTCTTCATTTTCGGCATGATGCATCTCCGCATTGTGCTTGCCAGTGAGCGCCTTGGGCGCTCGTGAATGGCCGGCTTTCCCGGCCTTTGGGGTTGGACGGATGCGGTGTGCCCGTCCCAACACCCTTGGGAAAACCTGCGCGGGTCGACGCTGCGATCCCCGGCCGGCTTCCCAACTGCTGCGGCCGGTCAAGCCCAGGGCTCGACCGGCCGCAGAGAATTCCGTGATGACCGCCCCCGCAACCGCGCGGGATGGGGTGGCCCTACTTCTTGCGTGATCTCGGGGCCAGAATCATGGTCATCTGACGCCCTTCCATCTTCGGTTCCGACTCGACCGCGGCCATCTCTTCGAGGTCATCGCGGACCCGGTGCATGAGGTCGAGCCCAAGGTCCTGATGCAGCATCTCCCGACCGCGGAAACGCAACGTCACTTTCGCCTTGTCGCCTTCCTCGAGGAAGCGGCGGATGTTGCGCAGCTTCACCTGATAGTCCGCCTCCTCCGTTCCGGGACGGAACTTCATCTCCTTGAGCTGCGTCTGCTTCTGCTTCTTCTTCTGCAGATTGCGCTCTTTCTTGAGGTCGAAGACGTGTTTGCCGTAATCCATGATGCGGCAAACCGGCGGCTCGGCGTCGGCAGCCATCAGGACGAGATCGAGTTCCTTGGCCCGCGCTCTCTCGAGAGCTTCTGCCGTGGGAACGATGCCGATCTGCTCGCCCTCGACATCGATCAGTCGAACTTCGGTGGCGACAATGGCGTCATTGATGGTGGCACGCTTGGACTGCGTCTGGCCCTGACTTCCTCGCTTGATGTTGCGATCTCCGACCGGATAACGAAAGTCACGGCGACGACCCTCCGTCCCCAGACGGCAGGAACTCGCTGCGACACTTGGCGCGTGGGACGTGACCGTCTTCGCGTGCAGCGATTCTAGAGCCGGCGGCAGCCGGAGGCAAGCACTGCCGCCACCTAAATGGCCATCCGAACTGCACGCAGGTCAATCACTTAGAGGGCCCCGCCCCGTACCCGGACACCGTGGACCGGGTCCGCCACAAACGAAAAGGGCCTCCGCGCCGGGAGGCCCTTCTGGTGTTGGTAGGCGCGATTGGATTCGAACCAACGACCCCCACCATGTCAAGGTGGTGCTCTAACCAACTGAGCTACGCGCCTGCGGCCGTCATTCGCGGGGTGTACGATCCAGTCCAGCCCCGCGAAGGAGCGCGAGTATAGCGATGCCGCCAGGTGGCAGCAATAACGACGGCCATCTTTGGAGTCCGAAACCGTCCCGGTGCCCGCCTGGCAGGCTGCGCCGCATCAACTGGCGAGCAGGAGGCGCTCGCGGAGATTGTGGAGTTCGTCCCGCAGGGCGGCGGCCTGCTCGAACTCGAGGTTGCGGGCATGCTCGAACATCTTCTCCTCGAGCCGGGCGATCTCCTTGCCGAGGTCCGCGGGATCAGCGGAAATGGGTGCTGCCCGGCCGTACCCGCCGCGGCGATCCGCCACCTTCTTCTGGCCACGCTTGCCCGCAGCGGTGCCCGGCGCACTGCGCCCGGCCTCCATGACGTCCCCGATGGCCTTGCGGATGGTCGCCGGCGTGATGCCGTGGGCCTCGTTGTGGGCCACCTGTTTGGCACGGCGGCGGTCGGTCTCGTCGATGGCCCGGCGCATGGAGTCGGTCATGCGGTCCGCGTAGAGAATCGCTCGCCCGCGCAGGTTGCGTGCTGCCCGGCCGATGGTCTGGATCAGGGAGCGCTCGGCGCGCAGAAAACCTTCCTTGTCCGCATCGAGAATGGCCACCAGCGCCACCTCCGGCATGTCGAGGCCCTCCCGCAGCAGGTTGATGCCCACCAGCACGTCGAAGACCCCGCCGCGCAAATCGCGGATGATCTCGTAGCGCTCCACCGTCTCGATATCGGAATGGAGGTAGCGCACCCGCACGCCCCGTTCATCGAGGAACTCGGTGAGGTCCTCCGCCATCCGCTTGGTGAGCGTGGTGATTAGCACCCGATCGCCCGCCTCCACCGCCAGCTTGATCTCGCCGAGCAGATCATCCACCTGACTGGTCGCCGGGCGGATCTCCACCATGGGGTCGACGAGGCCGGTGGGCCGGACCACCTGCTCGACCACCTGCCCTGCCTTTTCGGCCTCGTAGTTGCCCGGGGTCGCCGACACGAAGATGGCCTGGGGGCAGAGCTGCTCCCACTCGTCGAAGCGCAGCGGGCGATTGTCCAGGGCTGATGGCATCCTGAACCCGTACTCCACCAGGGTCTCCTTGCGGGAACGGTCGCCCTTGTACATGCCCCCGATCTGCGGAACCGTGACATGAGACTCGTCGATCACCAGCAGCGCGTTGCTCGGCAGATAGTCGAATAACGTCGGCGGCGGTTCGCCCTGCGCCCGACCGGACAGGTAGCGGGAATAATTCTCGATACCGGAGCAATAACCAAGCTCCGCGATCATCTCGAGGTCGAAGCGGGTGCGCTGTTCGAGGCGCTGGGCCTCGACGAGCTTGTCCCGCTCCCGCAGCCACTCGAGCCGGTCGACGAGTTCGAGCTTGATGTCGTCGAGCACCGCCAGGATCCGTTCCCGCGGTGTGACGTAGTGGGTCTTGGGATAAATGGTGTAGCGCGGCACCTTGCGCAGCACCTCGCCGGTCAGCGGATCGAACAGCGAGATCGCCTCGATTTCGTCGTCGAACAGCTCGAGCCGCACGCCCTCCTGCTCGGATTCCGCCGGATGCACGTCGATGACATCGCCCCGGACGCGATACGTTCCGCGCTGAAACACCATGTCGTTGCGGGTGTACTGCATGTCGGCCAGCCGCCTGAGGATCTGCCGCTGGTCCATGCGATCGCCACGGTCGAGGTGCAGCACCATCTTCAGATAGGAGGCGGGATCACCGAGACCGTAGATGGCGGACACGGAGGCCACGATGATGCTGTCCCGCTCTTCGAGCAGCGCCTTGGTCGCCGACAACCGCATCTGCTCGATGTGGTCGTTGATGCTGGCGTCCTTCTCGATGTAGGTATCCGATGACGGGACGTAGGCCTCGGGCTGGTAGTAGTCGTAGTAGGAGACGAAGTACTCCACCGAGCTGTCAGGGAAGAAGCTCCGGAACTCCCCATAAAGCTGGGCCGCCAGGGTCTTGTTCGGGGCGAGGACCAGGGTTGGACGCTGCACCGCCTCGATGACCTTGGCGATGGTGTAGGTCTTGCCGGAACCGGTGACACCAAGCAGGGTCTGGTGGGACAACCCGTCCTGCAAGCCACGAATGAGTTGTTCGATGGCCGCCGGCTGATCGCCGGCGGGTTCGAAGTTGGCATGGACTCGGAAGGGCTGTGCTGCCTGCATCGGCGGCCTCGCATGCTGCATAGGGCAACGGAAAATGCCGGCGCCGGAGCATAACATGTCATCCGACGGCGGGAGTCGTGCCTTCAAAGCACTGAAATGGATGAGCTTTTCTTCACCAATGCCAGTCTGATCCGGAATTCATCGCGCCCCTTGCAAATCCGCCGGCGAACCTTAAACTACGCCCCCGTCGCCGCCCGCGCAGGCGGTGACGTTATTCCGCCTTAGCTCAGTTGGTAGAGCAGCTGACTGTTAATCAGCGGGTCGCTGGTTCGAGCCCAGCAGGCGGAGCCAAATCCAAGGGCCTGGTCTTCCAGGCCCTTGTCGTTTCTGGCCCTATCCACGCAGCAAACGGTGCTTCCGGACTTCAGTCGCCTGAACCCGCCGCCATCAATGCCTCGATCGAGGCCGGGTCCGGGTGACCATCGGCGACCACGCCGATCGACCGCTGGAACCGACTCAAGGCTGCCCGGGTTGCGGGGCCGAAAATGCCATCCGCCCCACCGGCGTCGAAGCCCAACTCGTTCAGTTTCTCCTGCAGACTCCTGACATCGTCACGGGCCAGCGCCTGCGCATCTGCAGGTGGTGGACGCCGCAGCGGGGGCGCGCCGGCGATGCGGTCAGCGAGGTGGCCCACGGCCAGGGCGAAGAATTCGGAACGGTTCCAGCGCATGATCACTTCGAAGTTGTCGTACACCAGGAATGCCGGACCTTGATGACCTGACGGCACCAGCAGCGACGCTTCGAGATCCGTGGCAGGCAGCGACTGACCGTCCGCCATCGTCACCCCGCGCTCGCGCCATGTCTTCAGAGGGTACTTCTGGCTGCGGCCAGCCAGTTCGTAGGCAAAGCCCTCCGGCAGCCTGACCTCCCGCCCCCACCGGAGCCCTGGCTGCCAGCCGATCCCACGCAGGAAGTTACCGGCCGAGGCCATCGCGTCAGGGATGCTGCCCCAGAGGTCCCGGCGTCCACTGCCATCCCCATCCACCGCATAACGCAGGAAAACGGAAGGCATGAACTGAACGTGGCCCATGGCTCCGGCCCAGGATCCAAGCATGCGCTCAGGCGTGATGTCACCCGCGTCGATGATGCGCAGGGCCGACATCAGTTCGCTGGTGAAATACTCGCTGCGGCGAGGATCGCAGGCCAGCGTGGCCAACGAATCGGGAACCGACATGTTGCCGAAGAAGCTGCCAAAATTGGTTTCGAGGCCCCAGAACGCCACCAGATAGTGGGGTGGTACGCCGGTGTCATCCTGCACCCGCTGCAACAGGGTACGGTGCTCCGCAAGCAGCGCCCGCCCCCGAGCCACGCGATCCTCGGTCACCCGCCGGCCGAAGTAGTCGGTAAACGTCTGAGTGAATTCAGGCTGCCGCCGGTCGAGTTCGATCACCCGCGGGACGTACTGCACGGCACCGAGCACATCGGTCACCGTCGCCGCCGAAATCCCTTCACCACGGGCACGCTCCTGAAGGCCGACCACGCACTGGTCGAAATCCGGCTGCTCCGCCTCCTCCGCGTAAACGACAGGCTGCAGACCGACACCCATCAGGGCCAGCGCAAGCATGCGGCGGGGAGTTCCGGCCGACAGCAACGTGAGGAGACCTGCTCGAGATACTGCTGACATGTGTCGATTCCCTTTTAGGTTTGGCTTTCCACGCCGCCAGCATAGCCGGACCGACTCACCCGGCGCAGCCTGCAACGCAACACTGGACACCGGGAATATTGTCGAGTTCCTCGAATGACCCGCCACCTGAGGACAGCCGTGGCCGAACGGGCCCAATCAAAAGATCAGACGCACGAACCAGTATGCATAGATTCAGGTGCGCAAGACTGACAACTGGACAATATATTCAGGCACCCCGGAAACATCATGGGAGTGCGCTGCGGGGCGGCAACAGGTTGGCTATCGCCGGGTGACAGAATGGGGGTAAAGGGAAAGGCTGTGGACCGGGGCACCCGGCCTTCCGTGGCCGGTTGCTGCATGGGGATTCGATGCACGATGATGAATGCCCGAAAGCCGTAATCAGCGCACCCAGCTCTCCACTTCATCGGAGCCGTGCTCGGCCTTCCAGGCCTTCAGCACATTGTGGTTGCCACCACGGGTCTGGAGTTTTTCACCGGTGTGGGGATTGATGTAGGTCTTGAGCTTGCGCTTCTTGCGGGTCTGCTGGGCGGGAGCTGCCTTGGCCCCCTTCACTGCCCGGCCCTTGCTCGGCTTAGGCAGGTCGTTCATGGTCTTGCCGTGCTTTTTCAGCAGGTTTTCGAGATCCTGCAGGAAGGCCAACTCCTTCTGGACAACCTTGCTCTTCTTCATCTGATCAAGCTCCTGCTTGACCTTCTCGTACTCCTCCTGCTTCTTCAGGAGTTGCGCGACTTTATCCATTACATGACCTCGGGAAATAATTAATCAGACAGGGTCGCCCGAAAGCGATCGTTATTATCCCAGAGTGTCCGCAAACATTAAACCTTTAGAATCACAAGCATGAAACGGGATTATCTTATTTTCTCTCATCGATACCCAGTCGTTCCCTGGCCACTGCTTCGATTTTCTCCCGCGTATCAGGATTGCCCGCCATGAAATGCTGAAAGTCCACGGTTCGAAGCAGCAGGAGATCGGCAAATCCTGTCGCGATCACATCGGCATTACGCGGCTGATGAGTCATCAAGGCCAGTTCGCCAAAGAAATCTCCGCTGCCGAGCACGATCGGGCCGTCATCGAGATCCACCCGCAGCGCCCCATTGGAAACGAAGTACATGGCGTCGCCCTGCTCGCCGCGGGCCACAACACGTTCGCCGGGCAGGACCAGTCTTGGCTCGAGCAAAGCCGCCAGTTCATCGATGCGTTCTTCGGCAAGATCCTGGAACAGCGGCACCTGAGCCACCAGCCGTCGCGGGTCGAGACCGAGGTCGAGCTTCGGCAGGTGCTCGAGTTCCCGCTCCTGATCCCGCAGACGCTGCAGCAGATCACCGAAGACTTCGCCGGAAATGAGCCCATCGGCATGCATGCGCCGATAGCTCTGTTCCTCGAGCCGGAACGCACCCTGCTGTAGCAGCCGCCGTTCGATGCGACGAGCGTAGTCCGGATACTGGCGCTCCAGGCTCTCCAGGGCCGCCTCGGTGGCTTCCCGGCGCTGCTGCAAGCGCTGCTGCAGCGCCTCGCCGGCTTCGGCGCCGACCAGTTCGCGCACCTTGGCCAGACCGTCTGCCACCACCTCGGCCAGCGCCAGACGGGCGCCCGACAGTCGGGCAAATCGGTCGGCCACCGCACGCGCCAAAGGCGCGGTAATGCCGAAACGGCGCTGCAGGGTCATGGCGACATGAAAATCACGCCCAAATCGGAGACTGCGTTCCGCCGCGCGGCCATAAGCCTCGGGACCGCCCATGCGCAGGGCGTCGGTGAGATCGTCGAGCTGTTCACCGAGAATGCGGTAGGTGGCCGAGGGCAGGAAGCCGTCCTCGAACTGATGATCGTAGGCGGCACGCTCGCGTGCCGCCAAAAAGATGAAGAACACCGCCTCGGCCGTGATCTCGATGCCGCGCAGGGCCGCGAAGAAATCGCCGATCACGGGCAGTTCGGCGCTGACGGTGAGCAGATCGAGCAGACCGATGAACACGCCCACTGCAGCCAACAGCACGGTATAGGGGAAGTCCAGCCGCCGCGCCGCAGGCAGCATGAGTACCGCCAGCATCAACAGGCCGGTGAGGCCGAGCACGGTACTCCAGAGCCCGAGTTCCCCAGCCATCACCCCCTCCCCAGTGGCAGCGGCCGGATTCGTGCCTCGATTCTATGCTGCCGCCACCGTCACTGCGACGCCCGCGTATCGCCGTCGTCCGCCTCATCGCCAGCGGTATTCACGGCCGGCAGGTCCGAAAGGAACCGGGCCAGTCCCCGCGTGTACTGCTCCCCGGACACCAGGAAGCCGCGGTTGTGATCACCTCGCAATTCCAGCAGCTCGGCCCCGCCAGCTGCAGCCAGCGCCTGACCATGGCGGAACGGCACAATGTCGTCTTCACGACTGTGCACGATGAGGGTCGGTACCCGCCTGCCGACATCTTCCTGCCCGGCAACATCCTCCAGGCAGGCCAGCGCGTCGTACTCGAGGCGCGACAGCCAGCGCACCGGCAGCCAGGGATAGAGTTCGGAGCCCAGCTCGGGAACCGAAATGAAGGTGGATTCGAGGATCAGTGCAGCCAGCGGTTTCCGGGTCGCCAGACAGGCTGCCACGGCGCCGCCCAACGAGCGGCCAAAGGCGACCACCTCTGCAGTCGGCACGCCATGCTCACGCTCCAGGTAGTCCAGCGCTGCCAGGGCGTCGGCGTGCAGGCCCGCCTCCGACGGTCTGCCCTCACTCTGGCCATAGCCCCGGTAGTCGATGATAAAGACGTTCAGGCCGAGATCGTGAAAGATCCGCAGGGAGTCCAAGCGATGGGAAATGTTGCCGGCATTGCCGTGCAGGAACAGCAGGGTCCGGTCGGCTTCGGGCGCAGGCACATACCAGCCATGAAGGCGGGTGCCATCCGCCGCTGCGAAATTCACGCCCTCATAGTCGAGGTCGATGCGCTCAGGGGTGGCCACCAGGGTCCGGCTCGGTACGTTGGGCAGGTGCACCAGGGAGGACTGACCGAAGAACATCAGGGCCACCACCACAGCGTAACCTGCCGCCAGCAGCCCAAGCATTCGCAGCACCATCACCGGTGCGGCGCCGCACCCGTCGGGGGTGGCGCCGTCGTGGTCAGTCCAGGGCCTGCCATCATTCGCCTCCCGCCATCAGCGCCCGGCCCAGGCGCCGCTCGAACACCAGACCGCCACCATAACGGTCCACCGCGGCCGCCTCCAGCAACCAGGTGAACACGCCCTCGGCACGCTCAGCTTCGACGATGACGTAGAAGACGTTGCGGCGCTCAGGAATCAGCGGTGCCCGCCCCCGCCTGCGCGTGGTCCGCCCCACCCCGCGGGCGCTGTGTCGAAACGTCGCGCTGAGGCCGAAATCCCGCTGCAGGGACGCCGCCAGCTCCACGGTATCCACATCCTCCGGCAGAATGGCCGTGATGAGGTGCTGTTCGCCGCTGCTCACGACTCATCCTCTGCAGCCGGCGCGGCGTGGCCATAGGCCGCCAGCCGTTCCACCGGCGTGGTGAACAGCAGGCCCCGCCCGGGCCGATCGAGACCTTCGGCAGCGGCCATCGCCGTGAATACCACCGATTCCAGATCCCGTGGGACGAGGACGTAAACGATTTCCCGCTCCACATCCAATGCCAACCCCAGCACGCCGAGCCGCTCCCGAGTGCCCACGCCGCTGCCATAGCTGACAGTGCCGCCATGGGCCCCGGCGCCCACGGCGGCATCGACCACGCCGTCGCCGAGTCCGCGCTGCACCACCGCGGTGATCAGCACCACGTCGTCCCGATACATCAAGCCGTGGGTCGTCATGATCTGTCTGTCTCCCATTGCGATTGCGGACGCAGCCGGCCCGACTGCCAGCGCGCCCAAAGCCCGGTGGTCAGCACGCTGACGATGGGGCCGAGAGATGCCAACGCCAGCACGCCAAATCCCTGCAGCGCGCCCGTGGCTCCGCCCAGGCCCAGGCCCATGGCAATCACCAGCGGCACGGTGATGGGCCCGGTAGTGACGCCTGCCGAGTCCCAGGCGACATTCACGAACTCCTCCCGCGACACCCAGGTCAGCACCAGCGCCAGACCATACCCCGGCAGCAGCAGCCAGGGCAGCGGCACGTGCCACAACAGCTTGACGATGCCCAGCGCCACCCCCAGGGCGACACCGATGGACACAGCCATCCGCAGCGTTCGGTTGCGGAAGGCGCCATCGGTGAGTTCCTCCACGGTGGTGCCGAGGGCGTTCAGAGCCGGCTCCGCCATGGTGGCCCCCAGGCCCAGCACCGCGCCGAAAGCCAGCACCAGCGCGATCCCCGGCAGCAGCCCGTAGAGCGGTGCCGCGTCCACGCCTGGCACCACGGTGAATGCAGCGGGCAGCAGACCGCCCACCTGTTCACCGAGGGCTGCCAGTCCGGTGACCACGCCGATCTTGAACAGCGCCATCCCGAGCACGCAGAGCACGATGCCATAGGCAATCTCACCCGGTCGCGGCAGTCTGCTGCGCAGCATGCCGACCAGCACCAGCAGCAGGAACAGCACCAGCGGCACCACCGCCTGCACGGCGCCCAGCACCTCTTTGACGGCCGGACCAAGCCAACCCTGCCCGGTCATCGGTCCGGCTTCGCTCTCGACCAGGGTCGCCGCAGCCCGGATGTCCGCAGGATCCAGCATCAGCACGGCTGCCAGCCCGAGCAGCAGTACAGCCAGCACCGGGAACAGGGACGCCAGGGTGACCACTCCGAATCCCGCCAGGGGATTGTCGCCGGTGCCCACGGCACTGGCCACACCGACCCCGAGCGCCAGCACGATGGGCACGGTCACCGGCCCGGTGGTGACCGCACCGGAATCCCAGGCCAGCCCCAGGATCTGCTGCAGATCCGGATGCAGCGCGAACACCCCGGTCAGGGCCAGGGTCGGCAGCAGTGCCACGTGCAGCAGCGGCTTGAGACTCCAGCCCCGCAGCAGACGCAAAGTGCCGAGCAGCGCTGCCAGTCCGACGCCGCTGCCCACCGCCAAAATCAAGGGCAGACGCCAGAGTTCCAGCAGCGCGTAGAGGTAGGGGGTCTCGTTGACGTCGATCAGCGCGGCGGCGGCCCGCAAGGCGGCGATGGCCGGCTCCGCGAACGTCACGCCGATGCCGAGCAGCAGCGTGACCCCCAGTACGCGCGCGAGCGTACTGCGGGCCGGCAGCTCCCGGCCGAGGGTCTCACCGAGAGGCATGAGACCCAGCCTGAGTCCTTCCATGAACAGCATCAGACCCAGCACTACCGCCACCAGACCCAGCAGGATCCAGGGCAGACCGGTGACGTCCTGGCGCAGCACCAGCCATTGGAACACCAGCAGCCACGCCGCCAGCGGGACCACCAGGCGCAGCTGTTCGGCCAGCAGCCGGCCCACGTGCTGCGCCACGAGGGTGAGCAGCTCACGGCGATCGAGTTGCGCCGTGGCCGCCAAAAGCAGGATGTTGGGCGCCTCGCGAGGCGTCCGGGACGGCGGGGTGGTCATGAACGATTCCATTGCGACATCCACCCCATTCAGCCCTGCCGCGTCGCTGCCAGCAAGCACCGGGGTCAAGTCCCAGGCGTTTACTGACGATGAACCTGGCTGCTCCCCAGGAACGGCAGCAGCCAGGTGAGCGCAGACGCCTCAGTCGTCGTCCTGAATACGGATGCGCGCCTGATTGCGATCCACGGTGGCCAGCCCGATGCCCGAGACGTTGGCCAGTTCCTCGACGGTCATGAACCCGCCGTTGGATTCCCGGTAACGCACGATGGCCTCGGCCCGCGCCTGCCCGACTCCATGCAGGACCCGGGCGAGGGTCTCCGCATCGGCCTGATTGATGTTGACGGTGGGTTCCGGCGCCATGTCGTCGGCCACGGCGATGCCGCCGAGGCTGAGCAGCAGGGCCAGGCTCAGCGTGGAAAGTAGTTGTCGTACCTGCATGACGGCTTCCTCACGGATGTGCACGATGATGTGCAAGCAAATGAGAAGGTTCTTGCGAACCTGTATTCCGAACACCGGAATACAGCCATTACCCTAGCGCCATCGCGGCTGGGGGCGGGACGGCAAACAACCCTGCTGGCTGTGCGCGGGAGCCGCCAGGATGTGTGGGATTTCGACGCCGATCAGTCGCCGAAAATGTCGTCACGGGGCGCCGTCGTGCCCCAGCCCTTACAGCCCGGGCACTGCCAGTGCAGGACCGGACCACTGAAGCCGCAGGCGCTACAGCGGTAGCGCTCCACCGCATCGAGCAGTCGCCTGCTGTAATCCTGAAGCGCTGCGAGGGCAGCGGCCTCGGGTGGTTCGAACAGCGACACGTGATGGTTCAGGAGGACCTGCAATCCGGGCAGCGTGGGCCGGCGGCCAAGGGCTTCCGCCAGCAACTTGCGCGCCCGCTGTGGATCTCCCGATCGTGCATGATGCTGCGCCAGCTCGGCCGCCAGGGCTGCCGAAGCGTGCTCCCGCAGGCTCGCTTCGAGAAAGCGCCACAGGTCACGATCGCTGCCGAGTTCGTGGTGGGCCGCCAGCAGATACGGCAACACTTCGGGCAGAAACCGGGAATCCTGTTCCCTGATCCGCTGCAGCGCCGCGATGGCCTTGGCGTAGCGCCCTGCCGCCAGCTCCAGGCGACCTGCGAGGATGCTCGCGCGTACGCAGGCAGCATCCCGCTGCAGAGCCTCGTCCACAAAGCGGCGAGCCATCGCCAGATCACCGGCCTGCCAGGCTTCGTCAGCCAGCTCGCAGAGATGGTGGGCCAGGGTGCGGACGATGGCGCCATCGCCGCGATCGGCGAGCTGCCGCGCCACGCTGGCCGCAGCGTGCCAGTCGCGTTCGCGCTGATGGACCTCGAGCATCTGCTCCAGAGCTGCCTGCCGCAGGTGCCCGTGCTTGATGAGCTGACCGAGCAGGCTCTCCGCACGATTGAGCAGCCCCGCCGCAAGATAGTCCCGGGCCAGCTCCAGCTCCACCCGGCTGCGGCTCTCGACACTGAGCGGCGGCCCCGCCAGCAACCCCTGATGGAGCCGAATGGCACGATCAATCTCACCCCGTCGCCGCAGCAGGGTGCCGAGGGCGAGGTGGGCATCGAGGGTGGCATCATTGACGTCGAGCCCTGCAGCCAGCGCATCGAGATCGGTGTCGGGGGCTTCATTGAGAAGGTAGTTCAGGCCACGCACAGGATTCCGGGCCCGCCGGCCGGCCATGCGACCGCCTATCAGGTTGCTTCCGAGCAACAGCAGAGCCACGGCCAGTCCCAGCAGCAGCCAGCCCGGAGCCAGGGAGTCGAGGACACTACTCACGGCATTCAATGGCTGCCTGGCGGTCGTCGTGCCTCGAGTTCCCGCCGGGTGGCGTCCAGATCACGTTCGGCAAGACGGCGTCCACGGCGCTGACGCAGGGTGGCCATGCCGGTGAGGGCGATACCCAGCAGAAAGCCGATCATGATCGCCAGGCAGACCCAGACAAACACCGGCGCCGCAGGTGAAGTCCAGTCGAGGAAGACCAGCGACACCGGCTCGCTGTTGTCGATGCCCACGAGCACACCGAGCAGCAGCACCAGCAAGGCGAGCAGCAGAAACAGAAGGGAACGCAGGGCCGCCATGGATCAGACCCTGAGCCGTTCGGTGAGACCCGGGCTCATCCCTGGCCTTCGCGCCGACCTTGCGCAACTTTGGTGGCGGTGCCAGAGACTGCCGCATCCGTGGCAGCCTGCAAACTGAGGTTGACCCGCTCCCGCAATTCCTTGCCGGGCTTGAAGTGGGGGACGTACTTGCCGGCCAGACCTACGGCTTCACCCGTCTTGGGATTGCGGCCGAGCCGGGGCTCGCGATAGTGGAGGGAGAAGCTGCCGAAGCCGCGGATCTCGATGCGATCGCCGGTGGCCAGGGTCTGCGCCATCTGCTCGACCATGGATTTCACGGCCAGCTCCACATCCTTGGCAGACAGCTGGGACTGGCGCTCGGCAATGCGCTCGATCAACTCCGACTTTGTCATGCGCCCGCCACCATCCCCAACGCTGGCTGCATTCTGGAGCACTTTCATCCAGACCGCCCCGGAATCCATGTCAAGAAAACTCAAGCTAGCACAGTCGGTTGTATGCAACAACAGAACAGTATCGAGAATCTGAGCGCAACCCCCTGATTTTTCGAGCCATAACTCGGGGGGCGGCTGGGAATCCACCGAACCCGGGTGTCATCCTGCACCCGGGTCCGATCGACTTCCTGGGGCCGTTCAGCCCTTCTGCTGATCCATTTCCTTGCGGATCAGATCACCGATGGTGGTCGGAGCCGCAGAGGGAGCCTCTTCCTTCTCGCGATGGTCGCGGACTGCCTGCCGCTCATCCTCGAAATCCTTGGCCTTGATGGACAGGCTGATGACCCGATTCTTGCGATCCACGGAGATGATCTTGACCTCGATCTCTTCGCCGACCTTGAGCACGTTGCGGGCATCCTCGACCCGGTCGACGGAGATCTCGGAGGCCTTGAGCAGGCCTTCCACCTCGGAGGCCAGCTGAATGCGGGCTTCCTTGGCGTCCACTTCGACGATGGTGCCTTTGACGATGCTGCCGCGGTCGTTGATGGTCGTGAAATCCGAAAACGGATCTTCCTCGAGCTGCTTGATGCCAAGCGAAATGCGCTCGCGCTCGGGATCGATGGACAGCACCACGGTGGACACTTCCTGACCCTTCTGGAAATTGCGCACGGCGGACTCGCCGGGCTCGTTCCAGGAGATGTCGGAGAGGTGCACCAGACCGTCGATGCCGCCGTCCAGCCCGATGAAGATACCGAAGTCGGTGATCGACTTGATGGTCCCGGAGATGCGGTCGCCCTTGGCAAAGCTGCCGGCGAACACGTCCCAGGGGTTCTTCTGGGTCTGCTTGATGCCCAGCGAAATCCGCCGCCGCTCCTCGTCGATGTCGAGGATCATGACGTCGATCTCGTCGCCGACGTTGACGACTTTGGACGGATGGATGTTCTTGTTGGTCCAGTCCATCTCGGAGACGTGCACCAGACCTTCCACGCCCTCTTCGATCTCGACGAAGCAGCCGTAGTCGGTGAGGTTGGTGACGCGACCCTTGACGATGGCGTTCTCCGGGTAGCGGCCCTTGATGCTCACCCACGGATCCTCGCCGAGCTGCTTGAGGCCGAGGGAAACGCGCTGACGCTCACGGTCGAACTTGAGCACGCGCACCTTGATCTCGTCACCCACACCAACGATCTCGCTGGGGTGCTTGATGCGACGCCAGGCCATGTCGGTGATGTGCAGCAGGCCGTCGACGCCGCCGAGGTCCACGAAGGCACCGTAGTCGGTGAGGTTCTTGACCACGCCGTCGAGGTCCATGCCTTCCTGCAGCGATTCGAGCAGCGCATCGCGCTCGGCGGAATTCTCCTCCTCGAGCACGGCACGACGGGATACCACCACGTTGTTGCGTCGCTGGTCGAGCTTGATGACCTTGAATTCGAGTTCCTTGCCTTCGAGGTGGGCGACATCGCGCACCGGGCGCATGTCCACCAGCGAGCCGGGGAGGAAGGCGCGGATACCATCGACATCGACGGTGAAGCCCCCCTTGACCTTGCCCTGCAGGAAGCCGGGGATCTTCTTCTGTTCCTCGAAGGCTTCTTCGAGAACCATCCAGACCTCGGCGCGGCGCGCCTTCTCACGGGACAGGCGGGTCTCGCCGAAACCGTCGTCGACGGCTTCCATGGCGACCTTCACCTGATCGCCGATGGCGAGGTCGAAGTTGCCTTTCTCGTCCAGGAATTGTGCTTTCGGAATGACGCCTTCGGACTTCAGGCCGGCGTGGACGGTGACCCAGTCGTCATCGATGTCGACCACAGTGCCGGTAACGATGGCGCCAGGGGCCATCTCAACGCTCTTCAGGCTTTCTTCGAACAGTTCCGCGAAGGATTCGCTCATGTGGATTGATTTCCGGTGTTGCCTCGCGTCCCAGCCGACACGGGTTGA
>JAFIFL010000041.1 GCA_020832055.1 Gammaproteobacteria bacterium | reverse complement strand
GCCCTTCTCCAAGCCCTTCTCCAAGCCCTTCTCCAAGCCCTTCTTCAGGCCCTCCTCCTCCATCTTCTGTCTGAAGCTCACTGCCATGTCATCCTCCTTCGCGGACCGTGCGCGATAGATGGCCCATTCATTCTCGTCCAAGGCCGCATACATGTCGATGAAGTCGGTGTACTTCGCCCGCCGGCCATGGTCCGGCTCCAGCATCACCAATCCGCGCATCGCCTGCTCGTAAATGTCCACCTTCGCTTCAGGGTGATAGGCCATGTTCGGCAAGTTCAGTCGCGCCACCAGATTGGAGCTATCAAGGTGCCGCTCCGCCGGTTCCTCCGCCAATGAGAACGACAGAAAATTGAACTGCAGATGATCCTGGGAATCCGAACCGACGCGCAGATCCCGCCGAAACGGACCCCGGTGCAGGAACACCACCACCGGCACCACGCGCTCCGTATCGAAGCCCGCGGCCAGATCCAGGCAGTAGTGCGCCAGGCGATGAATCGAGAACTTGCTCGGATCCGTCTCCTCCTCGATCGCGAACAGGATCGCCTCGCGCCGACCGTCCGGCCATTCCACCAATAGCGGCACGTCGAGTTCGCGGAAACGATCGCCGAGGCGCTCCTTCAGTTGCTCCTGCCGGATGGGCGTGATGCGGGCATCGGGATCGATGTCGGCAGCCGCCGACGCCGCAAACAGAGCGATGGCGTCGCGGGGATAATCGACGATCAGGTTCTTGAAGTTCTGGTCGTGGTCCATCGGCGCTGATCCCGGATCGGCAGATCGTCCAATCCTGGATCACGACCATGAATGCCGACGATGGCAGATCACTGACGGAAGTGTGCGAAACGACAGGGTTCCGCTGTGAGCCCACAACGGGCAGGAAGCCACTGTGGGAAGTTCCCCGGAGCGCAGCGCAGGGGAACGATGGCGCAGTAGTCACCTGAAAAACGTACGGGTTCCCGACTTGATCTCATCCGATTGAACCTTAGAAGCTGCTTTTTCGGCAGAAAAAGGCGGCTCTAAGGGCCGCATTGATCGGCCTTAAGCGTCCATTACCAGAAAAATCAATAGCTTGCCGTGGTCCGACCCCGTTTGCCTGCCCCTTGCACATACCCTGACCCCATGCTCAGCTATCCGCTGTCCTCATCCCTCGCTCGAGAGCAAAGACCCACCATGACGATTCGCCATCGCTCGCTCATCTTCATCGTCCCGATCCTGCTGGCCGCCACCGCCTGTGCACCCTGGGTGAAACTGACCGCCGCCGGTGCCGACGTCCGCCATGTAACGCCGCAGACCGCCGCGGGCTGCACCCGGGTCGGCAGGGTTTCGGGCGTCACCCGACAACGCGTTGCCGGCGTCGGCCGCAACGACGAACGGGTGCGGGCGGAACTGCTGACCATGGCCCGCAACGAGGCCGCCTCCCTTGGGGCCAATGCGGTGGTCGCCACCAGCGAGATCACCGACGGCAAGCAGACTTTTGACGCGCTGAGATGCAATGGTTGACGGACCAAATTCGCCAGCGAATGGTTGTTGATGGCGGACAGTGAAGCTGACGCGATCTGCCTTCGAGGTGGCCTATCGAGATCGGCCCATCCGGCTGCGCCGGACAGGGCCTTCCCACAAGGGCCCTCCCACAACCGTGGCGTTCCAGGCCCACACCCATCGAGATCATCCAGACTGCGGATAGCCCCATGACTGAAACCATGACTCCACCCACCGGCGAGCGCGAGTTCGATGTCGTCCTGTTCGGCGCCACCGGGTTCACCGGCCGCCAGACGGTGGCCTACTTTTGCCGCCATGCACCCGCCGGGCTGCGCTGGGCCATTGCCGGCCGCGATGCCAACCGACTGGAGGATGTGGCCCGGGCCTGGGGCGAACCGCCCCGGATCGTCTGTGACAGCCAGGATGCAGGGGCCATGGCCGCGCTTGCCGCGCGAACCCGGGTCATGCTCACCACAGTGGGCCCCTACCGCGTGCACGGCCAGCACCTGGTGGAAGCCTGTATCGAAGCCGGCACCCACTACGTGGACATCACCGGTGAGACCGCCTGGGTGCGTGATCTCATCGATCGCTTCCACGATGTGGCCGCTGCCAGCGCCACCCGTATCGTGCCTTGCTGCGGCTTCGACTCAGTGCCCTCCGATCTCGGCGCCTGGATCGCCGTGAATCATCTGCAATCCCGGCACGGGACGGGCTGTCGACGCGTGCGTGCCTACCACCGCGGTCGCGGCGGCATCAACGGCGGCACGATTGCGAGCTTCCTGGCCATGCAGGAGTCCCGTGACGCCGCGCGCATGCGCGACCCGGTCCTGCTCAATCCACCCGGCATGCGCGATGCGTCCAGGCCGGAAGCGGAGGCCGATCCGGCCTTTCCGCGCTGGGATCCGGAGCTGAAGGCCTTTGCCGCGCCGTTCATCATGGGCCCGATCAACACCCGGGTGGTGCGTCGCTCAGCGGCCCTGGCGGAAACCTGGCAGACACCCTACGGCAGCAGCTTCACCTATCAGGAATACTGGAAAGGCAGCGGCGCGCTGGGGCTGGCCGAGACCATGGGCATGGCCTGGAGTCAGGCCACCTTCCCGCTGCTCGCGGGCCTCGGACCCGTGCGGCGTCTGCTGAAACGGATGCTTCCCGCACCCGGAACCGGACCGTCCGAGGCCACGATGGACAATGGCTTCTTCCGCTGCGAGCTGATCGCCGAAGGCGAGAACGGTCAGCGCATCGGGGTCACCCTTGCCGACCGGGGCGATCCCGGCAATCGCGCCACCGTCAAGATGCTCTGCGAGAGCGCCCTGGCGCTGGCGGTGAATGCCGACGAACTGCCGGACGCACATCAGCGCGGTGGCATCCTGACGCCCGCCACCGCCTTCGGCGCCGTGTTGCGCCGCCGCCTCGAAGGCGCCGGCATGACCATTGACCTCACTGATCCCTGGAACGGCGCATGACTGAACTGCCCATGACCTACAGCGAACCGCCCCCCCCCGGCGATGATCGCATCGATATCGACGTCAGCCCTCGGGGCAGTCTGGAAATGCTCTCCCAGCTCGAAGTCGACGCCCTGCGCCGGCTCGGCAGCGGCAGTGCCCACGAGCTGTTCCGACGCTGCGCGCTGGCGGTGCTCAATTCCGGCACCACCCAGGACGACGCCGCGGCCATCTTCGAGCGCTTCCACGATTTTGACATCGAGGTGCTGCAGCGCACCCGCGGCGTCAAGCTGCGCATACGCAACGCTCCCGGAGGCGCCTTCGTCGACGGCCGCATGATCGAAGGCATCAAGGAGCACCTGTTCGCAGTGCTGCGGGACGTGGTCTACATCGCCACGGAAATCCACGACAGCAAGGTCTTCGACCTCGACAGCAGCGCTGGCATCACCAATGCGGTGTTCCATGTCCTGCGCAATGCCGGCGTGCTCACCCTCACCCGCAACGCCAATCTGGTGGTGTGCTGGGGCGGACACTCGATCTCGCGGGAGGAATACGACTACAGCAAGCAGGTCGGTTACGTCCTCGGCCTGCGCGGTCTCGACATCTGCACCGGCTGCGGGCCGGGGGCGATGAAGGGACCCATGAAAGGTGCCGCCGTGGGTCACGCCAAGCAGCGCAACAACCAGGGCCGCTACGTGGGCGTCAGCGAACCCGGCATCATCGCCGCCGAACCGCCCAATCCCATGGTGAACCGGCTGGTCATCCTGCCGGACATCGAGAAACGGCTGGAAGGCTTCGTGCGCATCGCCCACGCCATCGTGGTGTTCCCCGGCGGCGTCGGCACCATCGAAGAGATTCTTTATCTGCTCGGCATCCTGCTCGATCCGGCCAACGCCGATCAGCGGCTGCCTGTCATCCTCACCGGCCCCAAGGGTACCGAGTACTGGTTCGAGGCGGTGGATCATCTGCTCGTCACCAGCCTGGGCGAAGAGGTGCGCGAGCTCTACGAGATTCACGTCGGCGATCCCTGGGGCGTCGCGCAATCCGTCGCCAGGGGCGTCAGGGCTGTGCACCAGCAGCGGCTCAAGCGCGGTGATGCGTTTTACTTCAATTGGCTGCTGAAGGTGCCTTTCGGCTATCAGCAGCCCTTCGAGCCCACCCATGCCCGCATGCGCGCCCTGCGGCTGACAGCAGAAGCCCCACGCCATGAACTGGTGGCCGACCTGCGGCGTGCCTTTTCGGGCATCGTCGCAGGCAACGTCAAGGAGCCGGGCATCCGCCAGATTCGGGAACACGGACCCTGGGAGCTGTCCGCCGACCCCAAACTCCTCGAGCCCCTCGATACCCTGCTCGAAAGTTTCGTGGCCAAAGGCCGCATGAAGCTCAACGGCCAGGATTACCAACCCTGCTATCGCCTGCTGCGGTGATCCCCTGCGCGAGGTGGCAGCCGACGAATACCGGTTGCGGCACATCGACGGTCTGGCGAGACTGACTGCCATGAGTGTGGATGCAGACATTCAGCAAGCCATCGACGCCCGCCTGAACGACTTGCTCGGACGGGCGGAGCGCGAGCTCTTGCGACGCGGCTCACCGACCCTGCCGCGGCCGGGCCTGCGACTGTTCGATGATCGGCTCGACGCCGGACGCGCCATGCCGCCGAGCCGGGCGCATCCCAATGGCATGATCGAACTCAATGCTGTCTACCTGCAGCGGGCCAGGGAGGCCATGCTGGAGGAAACCGTCGCCCACGAGCTGGCGCACCTGCTGGTGTTCCACTTGTCTCCGCGCCGACGGCAGCCGCCCCACGGCAAGCTCTGGCGGGACATCATGCAACACTGGTTCGGTGTCAAACCGGAGCGTACTCACCGCTTCCCCACTGCGGGGGTGCGCAGCCGAAGACAGCGACGCTGGTCCTACCGCTGCGCTTGCGGCCCCCACGAGCTCAGTACCGTCCGTCATCACCGCATCCTGCGCGGTACCGTATACCTGTGCCGGCGCTGCCACGAACCACTGCAGCCGGAAGCCATACCATGACCGCGTCACCTCCCCCCGGTCCGGCCATGGCCTGGGCCCTGGACACTGCAGGGCTGCCGGCCGAAACAGCCGCCCGGCCCATGCCGGGGGGCCACGGCGGCCAGGTCTGGCTGCTGCAGGGTCCGGATCCGGCCACTGCCGTGGTACTGAAACTGGCAGCGCCGGCCAGCGCCGGTGGCGACGAGCGCCTGATCCGCCGCGAAGCGGTGATCCTCGAAGCCCTGGCCCCGTTGGCGATGCCGGTTCCTGAAGTACTGGCCACGGATGCCAGCGGGTCGCAGGCAGGGACCCCGGCCCTGCTCATGAAGCGGGCACCCGGCGAACTGCTGTCAGGTCAGGATGCCGTGCGGGAGGCGATTCCGGCCATGGCTGAGGTCCTCATCCTGTGCCAGCGTCGCACCCACAATCTTGTCGCCGGCCGTCGCTGGACACCCTGGCAGCCTGCCAGCGGCTTTCGCGTGCCCTCCTGGAGTACCCGCGAAGCGCTGTGGAATCGAGCCATCCGCGTCGTGCAGGGCTTTCAGGCGCCCCGCTGCGACGCCTTCATTCACCGTGACCCCCATCCCGCCAACATGCTGTTCGAGAACGGAGCCGTGAGCGCGGTCCTCGACTGGCCCCATGCCGGACGCGGCCCAGCCGGTTTCGACGGCGCCCGGATGGCCATGAATCTGTGCTGCCTGCTCGGCATGGATGCGGCCACCGCCTTTCGAGGCGCCTTCGAGACAGCGCTCGGCCACTGCCAGGATCCGCTGCTCGAAGTCTATGCCGCCTGCGAATTCCTGCCGGATCCGCAGCTCGAGGCCACTGCCGGCGCGCTCGGCATCGAACTCAGCCGCAACCAGGCCCGCGGCCGACTCGAAAACTTCCTCGCCGATGCCATGCGCCGGATGACCTCACGCCGGCTGTCCTGAGGATGCTCAGCGGGCCCGAACCGCATTCCAGGCCGCCTCAGCGAACACTTCTGACACCTCCACCAGCGGCGTGCGCGTCCGGCCGGACAACCACAACCGCGCATAGTCCTCGATGGGTCCACTGATGATGGGAATGTAGGTCTCCGGCGGCAGTTGCTTCATGTCGCCGCGCAGGACGAAGCGGCCGAACCAGGTGAATACGGCCCCGAAGTGGCGCTGGTAGATGGCTTTCAGTTCGGCACGCGCCTCCGGCGCGAAGTTGATTTCCCGGGCATGGACCAGGAAGCGCGCCAGTTCAGGCTGCCGGGTCACCCAATCCGCGTAGTGCAGCACACAGGTCCGCACCCCCTGCTCGGCGTTGCTGCAATCGTCCAGCCGCCGCAGCAGTCCGGCATTGAGGTCACTGATGCCGTCGATGAACAGCGCACTGGCCACGCCCTCCTTGCCGCCGAAATGATGATAGAGGCTGCCAATGGAACAGCCGGCACGGTCCCGGATCTGCTCGATGGTGGTGGCCGCCACCCCGGTCTCATCGAAGCATGCCAGGGCAGCTTCCAGAATCATCTGCCGCCGGCCGGGTGTCGCCAGATTCGGTTGTCCGCGTCGAGACATCTCACCCCTCACGCTGGTCATTTAGATTAGAATTTGATTCTATAATATGCGATAACCGCATTCCTGGACACGCATGCGACATGGCCCTGCTGCAGAGCACGGTCCCCACCAAGCCACACGAGAGCAGATCATCATGGACATCGAGCTTTCTGCCGACGACCTGAAGTTCCGGGACGACGTCCGCGCGTTCTTCAAGGCCCACGAGTACAAGCCGGGGCAGGACTATGCCCAATGGCGCCTGGACTGGTTCAAGGCGGCCAGGGAAAAGGGCGGCTGGGACGTTCCCAAGTGGCCGAAGGAATTCGGCGGGCCGGGCTGGAGCCCCACCCAGCACTACATCTGGGAGCAGGAGACCGCCCGCGCCAATTTGCCCTGGGATCTGCCCTTCGGCGTCGGCATGGTGGCCCCGATCATCATGAACTACGGCAACGCCGAACAGCAGGAGCGCTTCCTGCCGGACATCCGCGCCCGCACCGTGAACTGGTGTCAGGGCTACTCCGAGCCGGGCGCCGGCTCCGATCTGGCCTCCCTGAAGACCAAGGCCGAGCTGACTGCCGACGGCAAGCACTACATCGTCAACGGTTCGAAGATCTGGACCACCATGGCCCACATCGCCGACTGGATCTTCTGCCTCACCCGGACGGACGCCAGCGGCAAGAAACAGGAAGGGATCACTTTTCTGCTGTTCCCGATGAAACAGGACGGCATCGAGGTCAAGCCCATCATCACCTTGGGTGGCTCCCATTCCGTCAACACCGTGCATTTTACTGACGTCCTGGTCCCGGTGGAGAACCGCATCGGTGAGGAGGGCAAGGGCTGGACCTACGCCAAGGGCCTGCTGGCCCATGAGCGCACCGGACTCGCCGGCGTCTCCCGCTCCCTGGTCGCACTGGAAAAACTCAAGCATCAGGCCGGTACCGTCAAGCGCGGCAACGGCAGTCTGCTGGACGATCCGAGTTTCCGCGCCAAGCTGGCGAAGCTCGAAGTGGACCTGCAGGCGCTCGAGTTCACGGAACTGCGCTCCCTGGCCCGGGCAGCTTCCGGCCAACAGCCGGGACCGGAATCCTCGATCCTCAAGCTCAAGGGTACGGAGATCCAGCAGCGCATCGCCCACCTGACCATGGAGGCGGCCGGCCCGCACATGGCGCCCTGGGGCGGCATCCACGTGGGGCCGAAGTTCGCCAGCGGTGGCACCCAGAGCTACCTCGGCAGCCGCGCCTTCACGATCTACGGCGGCGCCAGCGAGGTCCAAAAGGACATCATCGCCAAGAACGTCCTGGGGATTCGTACCCAGGGCGGCAGCAACTGAATCGGAGACGCGACATGAATTTCGATCTGACCGAAGAACAGCAACTCCTGGAAGACTCGGTCGCGCGCTTCGTGGCCGACAACTATGCGCTGGAGAAACGCATCAAGCTCGCCGGCAGCAGCCGCGGATTCTCGGCCGAGCACTGGCAGACCTTCGCCGAACTCGGCTGGCTGGCGGTACCGTTCGACGAAGACGATGGCGGCATTGGCGGCGGCCCCGTGGAGACCATGGTGGTGATGGAACAGTTCGGTCGGGGGCTCGTCCTCGAACCCTATCTGGCCACCGTGGTTCTCGGCGGCGGCGTGCTGCGCCGGACCCTCGAAGGCGAACGCCGCGCCGAGCTGCTCGGAAAGCTCATCGAAGGCAAGCTGCAGCTGGGTTTCGCCCACAGTGAGGAACAGGCGCGCTGGGATCTCGAAGACGTCGTCAGCAGCGCCCGCCAGGACGGCGACGGCTGGGTGCTCAACGGTGCCAAGACCGTGGTCTACAACGGCGGCAACGCGGACCTGCTCATCGTCAGCGCCCGCAGCAGTGGCGGCCAGATGGACACCGACGGCATCAGCCTGTTCCTGATCGACCCCAAGACCAAAGGCGTCGAGGTTCAGGCCTACCCCACCGTGGACGGACTGCGGGCTGCAGAGGTCAAGCTGACCGACGTCAAGGTGGTGGCCGCTGCCCTGCTCGGTGCCGCCGGCAAGGCCTGGCCCATTATTGAAGCCGTGGCAGACGAAGCGGTGCTGGCCCTGTGCGCCGAGGCCCTCGGCGGTCTCGAAGTGCTCTATAAGGACACCGTGCAGTACACCCAGGAGCGTCAGCAGTTCGGTCACCCCATGACCGACTTCCAGACCGTTTCCCACCGCCTCGTGGAAATGTTCATGGAGTACGAGCAGTGCAAGTCACTGCTCTACCGGGCAACCATGGAGTACGCCCAGAACGGCCATGAAGCGGCGCGCACCCTGTCCGCCTGCAAACACCTGATCGGCACCGCCGGCAAGTTCATCGGCGAAACCGCCGTGCAGCTGCACGGCGGCATGGGCGTCACGGAAGAGCTGCGCCTGGGGCACTTCTTCAAGCGTCAGCTCGTCATCGAGTCGCAGTTCGGCAACGCGGACTTCCATCTGGAGAAGTTCGCGGCGTGATCTGACTGTGGGAACCGCTTCAGCCGCGAATGCAACGCGTGAAAGCAATGGCTTGCGTGTTATTCGCGGATGAATCCGCTCCCACATGTCTACGATCGAAATCAGGGCATGTCACGCTCGCACTGGACCTCGTCGTTCTGCCAGCGCACCACGGCGTCACCGGTTTCGGTCATGCTGAAGGTGATGTCTCCGGCAGCCCACACCGCAGTCGGTGCGCGCTGCCGGCGGACGAGGACGTGTCTGCCGCCCGCCAGCTCGAGTTCCAGTTCATCGCGGTCTTCGGCGTAGCGGGTGGTCAGCCGCGTATCGTCCGCACAGGCCCAGTGCCAGGTCCGATCAGACGCCGCATCGGCCGCCATGGCCGGCGGTTCGGGGGCGGGTTCCGAAGGCCCCTCCGGTTGCGGCGTCGCACAGCCTGCGAGCAGTGCGCCGAACAGCACAGCAAAGGGCCAGTTCATTGCTCATCCTCCAGCAACCGCCGCACCGCATGGGCCACGGTGGGAAAGGCCAGTTGGTCCCAGGGGATGTTGTCCAACGGGTGCCACTGGGCCTCCGCCACATCATCTGCGCATTCCAGTGGCGGCCGCTCCGCCAGTTCGAGCAGAAAGAAGACATCGGACGTGAGGTAGGTCACATCCGCGAACGGATAGCGGTTACAGCCGGAGAAAGCGTAGCGCAACGCCGCCGGTTCGATCTCCATACCCAGTTCCTCTTCCAGTTCCCTGACCAGGGCCTGCTCCAGGGACTCGCCCGGATCGACGAATCCGCCAGGGAAATCCAGCAGGCCCGCTGCCGGCGCATGGGCACGGCGGGCGAAGAGCAGGTCGTCACCCACCCTGAGCAGCAGGGCAACCGCCACCGCGACATTGTGGAAATAGCGGAAACCACAGGCACCGCAGCGCCAGGACTTGACGGAGTCCACCTGCAGCGTCGCGCGCCCACAGCGGGGGCAGAATCGGAACCCGGTCAGCTCCTGCAATGCTCCGTTCACCCCTACTGCTCCTGGCCGAGGCTCCAGCGACGCACTTCACCACTACGCCGCTCGCCGAACAACCCGCAAAGATCATCCAGGCGCCCCGAAGACCGGGCAATCACAACGGTCTGAGGGTAATCTAGACGTGCAACTTCAACGGGAGCATTGCCATGGCGGAAGCCGATCGCAGTACGCCGGGATTCATCAGCGAATTCTTCACGCCGGAGTTCATCAACGATCCCTACCCTTCCTATCGCTGGCTGCATGAGAACGCACCCTGGTTCAAGGTGCCGGACGCGCCGCTGCACGTGGCGGTACGTTATGCCGACTGCCAGGAACTCCTGCGTGACCGTCGTCTTGGCCATGGCTTCCGGGAACGCATGGTCACCCAGTTCGGCGAGGAGGTGTTCGAGCGCCATCCGGCCTACAAGGGCCTCGGCAATTCGATCCTGCTCATGGACCCGCCCGACCACCGCCGCATCCGAACCCTGGTGGCCAAGGCCTTCGACGCCCGCCGCACCGAGGCCATGCGGCCCCGGGTCCGTGAGATCGCCCACCGCCTCATCGACCGGTTCGAGGCCGAAGGGTCGGGCGATCTGGTGGCCCTGTTCAATCATCCCCTGCCCGTACTCGTGATCTGCGAAATGCTCGGCGTCCCCGAGGCGGATCACGGGCGCTTCATCGGCGGCAGCAAGGTGGCCGGCCGCATCATCGACCCCACGCCCATGAGCGCCGATGAACTCAGCGACGCCGACGAGCGGGTGCGGGAGAACCATGCCTATTTCTCTGGCCTTCTGGATGAGCGGCGCCGGCAACCGCAGGACGATCTCCTCACCGCCTTGGTCCACGCCGAGACCGAGGACGGCAAGCTCAGCTACGACGAACTCATCGCCAACGTCTCCCTGCTGTTCGCCGCCGGCCACGAAACCACCGTGAACCTCATCGGCAACGGCCTGCTGGCTCTGTGGCGCCATCCTGACGAGCTTGCAAAGCTGCGGGCGGACCTCGACCTCGCCCCGTCTGCGGTGGAGGAGTTCCTGCGCTTCGACTCTTCCGTCCAGCTTTCCGGTCGAACAGCTCTGGAGGCTTTCGAGTTCAAGGGCCAGCCCATCGCCAAGGGCGATCAGGTGCTGACGCTGCTGGCCGCGGCCAACCGCGACCCCGCCGTATTCACGGACCCCGACCGCTTCGACATCAGCCGGGACGAGGCCAAACCGCTGTCTTTCGGCGGCGGCATCCATTTCTGTCTCGGCGCCCAGCTCGCCCGCATCGAGGCTGACGAGGCCCTGCGAGTCCTGTTCGAACGTCTGCCCGGCCTCGAACTCGACGGCGTCGACGCACCCAGCCGAAAACCCACCATCACATTGCGCGGCCTCGAGCGGTTGCCCGCACGCTGGTGAGCACGCCGGAAGCCGCCAACGACGACGAGCCGCTGCTGCGGCAGCTCACCGCCTGGGGCATCTGGCTGCTGGCCGTGAACAGCATGATCGGCGCCGGCATTTTCGGTGTCCCCGCCGGCGCCGCCGCATTGACGGGTCCCTTCAGCCCGCTGGTGTTCTTAGGCTGCGGACTGCTGCTGGCAGCGGTGCTGCTCTGTCTGGCCGAAGTGGCCAGCCACTTTCGAGGTACCGGCGGGCCTATCGTCTACTTGCGGACCGCCTTCGGTCCCATGGCCGGCTTTCAGGCCGGCTGGGCGTTCTATCTGGCGCGGGTGACCGCCTTCGCGGCCAACACCAACCTGCTGGTGGCCACGCTGGCCTTCTTCTGGACCCCGGCGGGCAGCGGCGTCATGCGGCTGCTCCTGCTCGCCCTGGTGATCGGCGCCCTGGCCTTCGTCAACATCATCGGCGCCCGTCAGGCCATGCGTTCCATTGGCGTGCTCACGGTGCTGAAGTTCCTGCCTCTGCTCATCCTCTGTGTCGCAGGGTTGGCCTGGATCGACCCCGGTGAACTGCTGCCGGCGTCCACCACGCTGCCGCCCATCGTCGACTTCGGCACCGCGGCACTGATCGTGATCTATGCCTTCGTCGGCTGGGAGAACGCGCTGGTGCCGGCAGGAGAAACCAAGGACCCCGCCCGCAACATGCCGAAAGGCCTGTTCTGGGCGCTGGGACTGGTCACCCTGCTCTACGTGCTGATCCAGGTGGTCAGCCTTTCGGTACTGCCGGAACTGGGCGCATCCGAATCACCCCTGGTGGACGTGGGCGCCGCCCTGTTCGGACCCATGGGCGCGCTGCTGATCACCGTCGGTGTCATCGTCTCCGTCGGCGGCAACCTCGCCGGCGCCATGTTCACAGCGCCGCGCCTGACCTACGCTCTCGGCCGTGAAGGTGCGCTGCCGGCCTGGTTCAGCGCCGTCCACCCGCTGTACCGGACACCTTCCCGCTCCATCCTGGTGTTCGCCATCGCCAGCTTCCTCCTGGCCGCCTACGGATCCTTCCTCTGGCTGGCCGCCATGAGTTCCCTGGTGCGCGTCGGCATCTACATGGCCTGCATCGCCGCCATGCCGCAGCTGCGCAAACGTTTCCCCGACGCCACGGGCTATCGGGTCCCCCTGGGCTGGACCATTCCCATCGGCGCCTTCCTGGTCTGCGGCATCCTGCTCAGTCAGGTGGAATGGCTGTCGCTGCTGGTGACCGCGGTGGTGCTGCTGATCGGGGCGGGCATCTACGCCTGGACGCAGGCGCGAAGGATGGCGTGAGGCCGTACGCCAGCTGTGAGCGGATGACCTTCAGCGCGGGCAGCTTCATCAGCTTCGGCACAGCGACTTCAGATCGGCCCCATCGCTGTGTGATCAGGGCACTCCCACAAGAGCGCGACGCGTCGACTGTGGGAGACTGCGCAGCGCAGCGGAGCAGCGATCTCGACGACCGTCAGCGAAGGCAGCGTCTTCAGCTCCGGCACAGCGACTTCAGATCGGCCCAATCGCTGCGCGATTAGGGCTCTCCCACAAAAAAGGCCCGACCGTCGCAAGACGGCCGGGCCTTCGGGAGGACGTCAGGCTTCGGCTGCGATCAGCGTGCGGCCTTGCGCTCCCGGGTCTCCTTGATGACTTCCTCCGCCACGTTCGCCGGACACGGAGCGTAGTGGGAGAACTCCATGGAGAACTGACCACGACCGGAGGTCATGGTGCGCAGGTCGCCAATGTAGCCGAACATCTCCGACAGGGGGATATCGGCCTTGACCCGGATACCGGTGGGACCGGGCTCCTGGGACTTGATCATGCCGCGGCGGCGGTTGAGGTCGCCGATGACGTCACCGACGTGATCGTCGGGGGTGTAGACGTCCACTTTCATGATCGGCTCGAGCAGCTGCGGGCCTGCCTTGGGCACCGTCTGTCGATAAGCCGCCTTGGCCGCGATCTCGTAGGCGATGGCCGAGGAGTCGACGGCGTGGAAGCCACCGTCGGTCAGCGTCACCTTGACATCGAGCAGCGGGAAGCCGGCCAGAGTCCCTTGAACCATGCTCGTCCGGAAACCCTTTTCCACTGCCGGCCAGAATTCCCGCGGCACGTTACCGCCGGTGACCTTGGATTCGAACTGATAGCCGCTGTTGGCCTCACCCGGCTCGACGATGTAATCGATCTTCGCGAACTGACCTGAACCACCGGTCTGCTTCTTGTGGGTGTAGGAGTCCTCGACGCGCTTGGTGATGGTCTCGCGGTAGGCCACCTGCGGCTTGCCGACCACCACTTCGATACCGTGCGTGCGCTTCAGAATATCCACCTTGATGTCCAGGTGGAGCTCACCCATGCCCTTCATGATGGTCTCGCCGGAGTCCTCGTCGGTCTCGATCCGGAACGAGGGATCCTCCTGCACCATCTTCTGCAGGGCCACGCCCATCTTGTCCATGCCGGCCTTGTCCTTCGGCGCGATGGCGATGGAGATCACCGGATCCGGGAACACCATGGGTTCCAGGGTCGCCGGGTTGTCCGGATCGCAGAGGGTGTGCCCGGTCTGGGTGTTCTTCATGCCGAGCAGCGCAACGATGTCACCAGCCTGGGCGGAATCACGCTCTTCCCGGGAGTTCGCGTGCATCTCCACGATCCGGCCGATGCGCTCGGTCTTGCCGGTGAAGGTGTTCAGCACGCTGTCGCCTTTCTTCAGGCGGCCCGAGTAGACGCGGGTGAAGGTCAGGGCGCCGTAGCGGTCGTCCATGATCTTGAACGCCAGGGCCCGCAGCGGAGCATCGGCGTCGACGATGGCGAACTTGCCGGTCTCATTGCCCTCGAGATCGACTTCCGGTTGCGGATCCACTTCCGTGGGACAGGGCAGGTAGTCGACGACCGCATTGAGCACGTTCTGCACGCCCTTGTTCTTGAACGAGGAGCCGCAGTAGGTCGGGAAGAAGTCGAGCTTGATGGTGCCCTTGCGGATGCAGCGCTTGATATCCGCAATCGAAGGCTCCTGGCCCTCGAGGTAGGCTTCCATGAGCTCGTCGTCCTGCTCGAGTGCGGTCTCGATGAGCTGTTCGCGGTACTCGGCAGCCTTGTCCGCATACTCGGCGGGGACGTCGACGACCTCGTACTTTTCCGGGTCGCCGGACTCATCCCAAATCCAGGCCTTCTGCTCCAGCACGTCGATGATGCCGCGGAAATTCTCTTCCTCGCCGATGGGCAGAACCATCACCAGGGGCTTGGCGCCAAGAACGTTCCTGACCTGATCGACCACGCGGTAGAAGTCGGCGCCGATGCGATCGAGCTTGTTGACGTAGATGATGCGCGCCACTTCCGACTCGTTGGCGTAGCGCCAGTTGGTCTCGGACTGGGGCTCGACGCCGCCGGAGCCGCAGAACACCCCGATGCCGCCATCGAGCACTTTGAGCGACCGGTAGACCTCAATGGTGAAATCCACGTGGCCGGGGGTATCGATGACGTTCAGGCGATAACCGTTCCAGAAACAGCTGGTGGCTGCGGACTGGATGGTGATGCCCCGCTCCTGCTCCTGTTCCATGAAGTCGGTGGTGGCCGCGCCATCATGCACTTCACCGAGCTTGTGGATCTTGCCGGTGAGCTTGAGGATGCGCTCGGTGGTGGTGGTCTTGCCTGCATCGACGTGAGCGAAGATGCCGATGTTGCGATAGAGCGAGAGGTCAGCCATGTCTGTTCTCTGAATCTGAGCCGTGGAGTTCGGGAAACCGGCCAGTGCGCCCCACCGCCACGCGACTACACGCAACTGAGGGGACCGCCTGAACACCCATCACAGGTACACAACGTCGAGAGGCATCGCCACACCGTGGACGACAGCCCCTAAAGCGTTGAAAACTTGGAAGTTTTCAGATGACTGACCGAAAAGCGCGGGTGAGTTTACCACGCCTTTGCAACTAACTCACTCGGAAACCGCCACGGCCCCGAAATCCGGCGGTCGCAACGGCAAGTCGACGTCGAGTTTGTCGATGCCTCGGGGCCCGACACCCATGCGCCCGGTACGGACGGCATCGCGCCGCAGGCCGGGAACCGGGGCAATCATGAACAGGTCGCCATTGCGGCCAGTCAGCTGTATCGGCACCCCGCAGGCCCTTGCCACACGGGCCTGGGCGGCCAGATGCGGCGGCTCGCCATGCACCGGGATCACCACCCGGGGCTCGAGCCAGCCATACAGCGTCCTCAATTCTTCCTGGCACGGATGTCCCGACGCATGAATCAGATCGTCATCGGCGGTCACCACGTCCACGCCCCGCCGCTCGAGTCTCCGCATCAGGCGCGCCAGGGTTTCCTCGTTGCCGGGAATGACCCGGGAGGAAAACACCACCCGATCACCCGCCTCGAGTTCCAGTTCCGGATGATTCCCCCGCGCCAGACGGTCGAGGGCAGCGCCGGGATCGCCCTGGCTGCCGGTGGCCACCACCAGGATTTCCTCCCGCGGCAGGTACCCCAGCTCGACAGCCGGCACCAGATCCCGCCGGGGCCGCCAGAGACCCGCTGCGCGGGCCGACGCCACCATGTTGTGCAGCGACCGGCCAAGAACGGTCATGTGACGCCCGGTGGCCACGGCCACTTCGGCCAGGGTGTGCAGCCGGGCAATGTTGCTGCCGAAGGAAGTGACGACAACGCGCCCTGACGCCGCACCGATGACACGCTCCAGCGCCGGCCGCAAAGCCGCCTCCGAGACCGAGTGACCCGGCACCTGAGCATTGGTGGAATCGCAGACCAGGGCATCCACGCCCTCGGCCCCGAGGGCGCGAAACTGATCTTCTGGCGTGGGTTTGCCGACCACGGGCTCGGGATCGAGCTTCCAGTCCCCCGTATGCAGCACCGTCCCGGCTGCGGTGCGCAGCATCAGCGCGTGAGCCTCGGGAATGGAATGGGTGATCCGCAACCACTGTACGTTGAACGGTTTCAGATCGATGTGATCGCCGGCCTCGACAATGCGGATGGGCACCCGATCGAGTAATCCAGCTTCAGCCAGCTTGCGGCGCAGGATCTCGGCCGTGAAGCGTGACGTCACCACCGGGCAGCGCAGCCGGGGCCAGAGGTGCGCGACGGCTCCGACGTGATCCTCGTGGGCATGGGTGATCAACAGGGCCAGCAGGTCATCACGCCGCGCCTCGATGAAGCCCGGATCCGCCATCTGCACATGGGGGCCGGGCTGCCCCTCCTTGGCGAAGGTGACCCCACAATCAACCATGAGCCAGCGTCCGGCATGACCGTAGAGATTGAGATTCATGCCGATCTCCCCGGTCCCGCCAAGCGGCAGGAACCAGAGATCGTCTGTTGCAGGATGCATGGTGACTCCAGGAAGCGGAACGCGAGCGGATCGCGCGCATCCTGTCAGACCACAGGCACAGTGGGAACACACTTCACTGGGGGCTGGCCAGGCTCCCGCGCAGGGCGCAGCATCCGGCAACGCTTGTTGCTACGATGGCAGCCCGCCCGGGCATCTCGCGCCCCTGAGGGACCTGCCAGACTCATGCCCCCTCCCCATTCGACATTCAGCGATGACCTGCTGTGGCTGTTGCTCCCGGGTTTCGCCCTCATCGCACTGCATCGCTTCGGCAGGCTGCTTCCCGATTCAGCCGTGATCGGCATCTGGCTGACCATCACGCTGCTGATCGCTGTCGGGCATTTCCTGCGCCTGCGGATCCGACGGCGCGCGTGGTTGCGCGCCTACGTGGCGCCAGCGAGCGGCCTGCAGCGATGGCTGCGGGGCGGCGCCATGGCGCTGTTTTTCCGCATGCTGCTGGCGGCAGCGCTGGCCGTTGCCCTCATGATCGGTGCGCTGCGGCTGAAGGGTCCCGGCGAACTGCTGCTGTTGCTGGCGTCACTGCCGCTGATCGCCGCCCTGCGCTGGGGGGCGACGCGCGGTCTCGCTCGACACATCTCTGCCCATTACCTGCCGGAGTCGGCCTGGCGGGTGGCCCTGGGTCTGACCTTCGTGATCCTCTGCGCGGGGCTCCTCGCCCAGGCCTGGTGGCGCGCAGGCCCCGACTTCACGGCCGTGACTCTCGATCAGGCGGCCTGGTACATGGCCCTTGAAGAGGAAGCCAGCAGCACGGTCCTCGAACGGGCCCTGGCCTTCGCCGGTGCCATGGAGGGTGTAAGATGGTGGCTGGCGCAACACGGCCTTCCCCGCCTGGAATGGCCCTTGCTGGAACTCCTTGGCTGGCTTCTGGTCCTCATAGAAAGCGCCGTGTTCGTCTGGGCCTGGCTGCACTGCTGCGTTGGCATCATGCTGATGCGCACGCTCTGGAATCCCTTCGATGCCGCACCTGATGCCGCAACCGATTCCGTCCCGTTCCAATGACCTGCCGGCGTGGTTCAAGCTCACGCTGCTGGCGGTCGGCTTTGCGCTGCTCGTGGCCCTGGCTTTCGATGCCGTCCCGTCACGCCCGGCAGGCACGCCAGCCCTGGCCGAACTGCGATTCGGTGGGGCGGCCTATGGTCTGCCGCGGCAGCGGCTGCCCGAACTCGAGCAGCTGACCCAACGCCATTTCCAGACCCGCGAGGCGGCCACGCGCCAGGACGTGTCGGCGCGTCTGGAACAGGATATCGACCGGATTTTCACCGCGGCCCACGCCCGCGTGCCGGAACTTGCAGACTGGTACTACTCCCTGGGCGGAGAGTACACGCGCCTGATGATGCCCCTGCTGGTCCGGGGTGGCGTCCTGGGGGCGGATCATCTGGCGGAACGGACCGAACGGCTGCTGTTCGGCGATCAGCTCCTGTCCGGACATCTCGACGTGATCCGCACTGACGTCGAGGCGCTCCTCGCGGCCCAGAACCTCGCCAGTCGCGCAGCGTGGCAGGCCGATGTCAAAGCAGCGCTCGAAGGCTGGGGCATGGCCATCCCGGCCGCCGACGGCAACGGTATCGACCTCGACCGCTTCAACCAGCGTCTCATCGGCTACGACAGTCCCGAGTTCATCACCCGCATGTCCGTGAGCAGCGGTGCGGGCATCGGCGCCATGGCCGGTCCCCTCATCTGGCAGGCGGCCAGCCGGCGCGCAGCCGCCAGTGGCCGCGTGGCTGCGACCCGGGGTGCCTCTCGTGTCGCCGGTCGGGCCGGCTCTGCTGCCGCCGGAGGAGCCCTGGCCTGCGCACCCGCCGGTCCCGCCGCCGTGGGGTGCGCCCTGCTCGTCGGCACCGCGGCCTGGCTCGGCACCGACTGGCTGCTGCTGCGGTTCGACGAGGCCCGCAATCGCGAAGCCATGGAAGCCGGTCTGCATGCTGCGCTGACCGCAACGCGGGAGGCCCTGAGCGACGACCTGCGCCAGCACTACGAGCGGATCAGTCTGAACCGCCAGCAGATTCTGAGGGCAGAGATCGAGTACACCTTCATCCCCGCGTACCATAGGCGCCAACAAACGCCAGGAAACGACTCGCTATGACCAACCTGCTCCGCCCGCTGTCCCTGATGCTCCTGCTCGCCGGGCTCCTCTGTGCGTGCAGCGCTGAGAGCGACATCGAAGAAGCCACCAGCGCCACGAATCCTGACAGCGCGGAACTCCTGCATGAGGCGCTCGAGTCCTACTTCGAGCTCCAGCTCGAACGCAATCCGCTGTGGGCAACCTTCCTCGGCGATCACCGCTTCAACGACCGCCTGGCCATCACGATTGCGCCCGAATACATCGCCGAAAGTCTCGCCATCGAGCGCAGCTACCTGGAGCGCGTTGAGGCCATCGATGCCGCCAGCCTCGACGACGCCGATCGCCTGAGCCGTGAGATCTTCCTGCGTGAGCGGCGCCATGCCATCGCCGGCGCTGCCTTCCCGGCACACCTGATGCCCATCAGTCAATTCCGCAACATGGGCAACACCATGGCGCAACTCGGCTCCGGCCAGGGCGCCCAGCCCTTTGCCAAGGCCGAAGACTTCGATGCCTTCATCAGCCGGATGGTGGACTTCTCCCGCTGGGTCGATCAGGCCATGGCCAACATGCGCGAGGGCATGATCAAGAACGTGGTGCAGCCAGCGATTCTCATGGAGCGGGTGCTCGATCAGCTGGCTGCACACAGCGGTCCGGCCGCCGACACCCTGTTCGCCCGGCCACTGAAGACGCTCCCGGAAACCCTGACTGCAGATGAAGCGGATGCCCTCAGGCAGCGCTACCTCGCGGCCATCGACGAAGTGCTGATACCGGCCTACGGCACGCTCCATGACTTCATCCGCGACGAGTACCTGCCCGCAGCCCGTCCCACTCACGGCATGCATGCCCTGCCCAACGGCCAGGACTGGTACAGCTGGCTGGTCAAGGGCACCACCACGACCAAACTGACGCCGGGACAGATCCACGATATCGGCCTGGCCGAGGTCGCAAGAATTCACGATGCCATCCGCGAAGTGATGGTCGAGGTGGAGTTCGAGGGCGACCTCGAAGACTTCTTCACCTTCACCGCCAGCGATCCCCGCTTCTACGTGGAGGATCCGGCGGATCTGCTCGCCGCCTACGAGGCCCTGCGGGACCGGGTGGAAGCCGAACTCGACAACCTGTTCGATCTCACCCCCGAGGCCGGCTACGAGATTCGCCCGGTGGAGCCATACCGGGAGCGCTCGGCCGCAGGGGCCTCCTACATGCGTCCCGCCGCCGACGGCAGCCGACCGGGGATTTTTTACGTCAACACCTATGATCTGTCAGCACGACCGTTGTGGGCCGTGGAATCCCTGTTCCTGCACGAAGCCGTCCCCGGGCACCACTATCAGATCGCCCTGCAGCAGGAGCAGACCGACCTGCCCCGCTTCCGGCGCTTTGGTGGCAACACCGCCTTCATCGAGGGCTGGGCACTGTACGCCGAGTCCCTGGGCCGGGAACTCGGCCTCTACACCGACCCCTATCAGTACTTCGGCATGCTCAACGCGGAGCTCTGGCGTGCCATCCGTCTGGTGGTGGACACCGGGGTGCATCTCCACGGCTGGAACCGCGATGAGGTGCTCGACTACATGTTCGCCAATTCCAGCGTCGGCCGGGCCAGGGCCGTGGCCGAGGCCGAGCGCTACATGGCCATCCCCAGCCAGGCGCTAGCCTACAAGGTCGGGCAACTGCGCTTCCTGGAGTTGCGCCAGCGCGCCGAGGCGACCTTGGGTGACGCCTTCGACATCCGCGGCTTTCACAATCTGATCCTGCGCAACGGTGCCCTGCCCCTCGACGTCCTCGAAGCCGAGGTGGAAGCCTGGATCAAGACCCGTCGACCACGAGATGAGGTCTGACCCGGCCGGCTCCGAAGGCGTGGCCGTCACCGCCAGAGTCTCGTTGACCTCTCCGCCGGTGATGCGGGAGGCGTCCACGTCAGCGGTCAGCGTCACCATGCTCTGGCAAAGCCTGTCGCGGATCTGGAGCCGCTCGATATCGAGGCCTACCTGGATACGCTTGCCGACACGTTGCTGCGCGGCATCCTGCCGCGAGACTGAGCGATGGCCATAACATACCGGCAGTCATCGTATCGATCAGGTCTCCGGAACGTCGTCGGTCGCCCGCATGGATCCTACTGCGGCATACTCGACGTTCATGATCAGGGGAGACAGCCATGACCACCGCCCGCGAATTCCTGGATATGACCCGGACCCTCGGACGCGCCATCCGGCTGCGCCGCAAGGTTCCGCAGCGCAGCGAACGCCATTCGCTGGGACGCATGCTCTCGCAGCAGGCAGCGCAGCGGCCCAACGACATCGCCTTGATCTGCGAAGGCCAGGAACTCAGCTGGGGTGACTTCAACACCCGCGCCAATCGCGTGGCTCATCAACTGCGCGATGCCGGCATCGGTCACGGCGATTGCGTTGCGCTGATGATGGAGAATCGCATCGAGTTCCTCGTGTGTCTGATGGGCATCTGCAAGCTCGGCGCCGTCGCCAGCCTGATCAACACCCACCAGCGCCGCGACGTCCTGATCCACAGCCTCAACCTCACGAACGCCAAGTGCATGGTCTATGGCGAAGAGCTGATCGATGCCGTCGATGAGGTGCGCGGCACGCTCGACCTGCCGGACCGGGAAGGCTACCTTCAGGTACCGGATCGACCCGCATCGGAACAGGGAGCCGTCGACGTCCCCGATTGGGCGGCCAGCTGTGATCCGTCACGTCCAGGCAACCGCGAAGACGATCCCGAGGAGACTGCGGAGATCACCCTCGGCGATGCCTGCCTGTACATCTTCACTTCGGGCACCACCGGGTTGCCGAAGGCGGCCGTGGTGTCCGGCGAACGCTGTATCCGGGCCATGCAAGGCATGGGCGAGGTCTGCCTGAACATCAAGCCCAGCGACCGCCTCTACAATCCCCTCCCGCTCTATCACACCACCGGCCTAGTCATCGGTTTCGGTTCGGTACTGCATGCCGGCGCCAGCATGGTGATCAAGCGCAAGTTCTCTGCCAGCCGCTTCTTCGACGAAATCCGCGAACATCAGTGCAACAGCTTCGTCTACATCGGTGAGATGTGCCGCTACCTCGTGCACCAGCCGCAACGCGGCGACGACGCCGACAACCCCGTCGAGAAGATCATCGGCAACGGTCTGCGCCCGGACATCTGGATGGACTTCAAGCGCCGCTTCGACATCCCGAAGATCTGCGAGATCTATGGCGCCAGCGAAGGCAACTCGGGGTTCGTCAACGCATTCAACAAGGACTGCACCATCGGTTTTGGCATCACGCCCCATGTGCTGGTGCAGTACGACGCCGATCGCGACGAGATCATCCGTGGCAGCGATGGCTTCTGCATCGAAGTGACCAAGGGCGAGCCGGGCCTGCTGCTCAACGAGGTCAGTGATGTCGCCCGCTTCGACGGCTACACGGATCCCGAGGCCAGCGAGAAGAAGCTGGTGCGCAATGTCCTGAAGACCGGCGACGTCTATTTCAACACCGGCGATCTCATCCGCCAGATCGACGTCGGTTTCGCCTTCGGCCGGCCCCACTACCAGTTCGTGGACCGCACCGGCGACACCTTCCGCTGGAAGGGCGAGAACTGCTCCACCAACGAGGTGGGGGAGATCATCAACGCCCATCCCCAGGTGCAGACCAGCAACGTCTACGGCGTCGAGATCCCGGGCACCGACGGTCGCGCCGGAATGGCGGCCATCACCTTCGATCCGGACCAGGTGAGCCGCGACAGCGACATCGACTGGGACGGGCTGACCCGCCACATCGATGACAAGCTCGCCAGCTACGCCCGGCCGATCTTCATCCGGGTGCAGCGCGAGCAACCGACCACCAGCACGTTCAAGCTGCAGAAAACCGAACTCAAAAAGCAGGCGTTCCATCCTGACGCGGTGGGAGAGGACCGCATCTACGTGCGCAAACCGGGCGCGGACAGATACGAACCGCTCGATGCCGATTTCTACGCGCGGATCATGGCCGAAGACGCCGGCTATTGACGCCTCAGGACATCCAGCGCAGGCAGCGACAGCAGCTTCGACGAAGCGTCATCAGATCGGCCCATTTGCCTGCGGCAAATAGGGCTCTCCCACAACAGCACAGCGCCTGATTCAGGCGACACGCCCTTGTGGGAGACTGCTATCGCGAAGCGATGCAGCGATTGGCAGGACATCCAGCGCAGGCAGCGACAGCAGCTTCGACGAAGCGTCATCAGATCGG
>JAFIFL010000040.1 GCA_020832055.1 Gammaproteobacteria bacterium | reverse complement strand
GAGCGCTATTTCGCGCAGCGAAATGCGCCGATCTGCATGACTTCCAGCCAAGCCAACGACATCGACTTCGGCAGAGCGCTCCGAGATCGGCCCAATCGCTGGGCGATCAGGGCCTTCCCACAACTGGGGTGACGCTACCGTGCCAGCAGCAGCCGGCCACGGCCGGGATCGATGCGGTAGTCGAAGCGGCCGAGGAGATCGAGACCGAGCAGACCGTCCACGCCGGACCCGAGACCATCGAGATCGAGCACCACCAGTTCCGGCGCGTCGATGCGAAACGGCCCCAGGGTGACGCCCGGCAGCTGGTAGCGGCTCGCACTGACGACGCCGTTGGCCGTGCCGATCCTGACCCGGTCCGGCAACCGCTGGGCACCCGGGACGTTCGCCACCACACGGGGCCTGAGTACGGTCCGGGTGGCGCCGGTATCGAGCAGCAGACGCAGGTCCTGGCCGTCATCCAGGGTCACTTCGACCAGATAGTGTTCGCCGAAACGGGTCAGCGGCAGGCCATCCGCAAACCGGTCCGCCAAGGCGCCGGACTCACTGATGCGCTGCGCCAGCGCCGCCATGGCGACGGCATCGTGACCGCCGAGGGGTATCTGCTCGAGTTCCCGCCGTGCGGCGCGCAGATCCCCCGCAGCTTCGAGTTGCGTGGCCAGGAGAAAGCGGTAGCGGTGGTTGAGTGGGTCACGGTCGAGCACGGCCTGATACAGCGCCATGGCGCCTGCCCGGTCATCGATCGCCAGCCGGCCAGCGGCCAGGGCATCCACCAAGGCTGCCACTCGCTGCCGCGCGGGCTCCGGGTCAGGCCCCGTCAGCGCAACATCCAGTGCGGCCAGCAGGGCCTCCAAAGCCACCTGCCCGCGGCCCAGGCGCTCCGCAGCCTCCGCCAGCCGATAATGGGCCTCCATGTCCCGATGGTAATAGAAGGTGTAGCGCTCCAGCAGCGTCAACGCCGACTCCAGGTCCTTTCGTCCCGTTGCCAGCCGCCCGTGGTTCAGGATCCGCTCGCGCATGCGCGCCGTCAGCTCAGGCTCCCGACCCGGATCGGCGACGTTCCCATAGACCCGGATCACCGCCTCGGCGTCACCAGCGGCCATCGCGGCCTCGAATGCCTGCCAGGGGCCCGGCTCGACGACGAAGGCTGCCGGGGGCAGCGACGGCCGGGGATCCGTCATTGCCGGCAGTGGTTCCGCCGCAAACTGCCATCCACGCAGAAACCAGCCGGCCGCGACACCGATCAGCAGGACGAGCAACCAGCGCAGCATGACCATTCCAGCACCTCCGACAGACACTATCCCAGCGCCTCGCTCCGGAAGCCAAGTGCGGCGGAAGCCCCTGTGACAGCAGATGCGCCGGATCCCGGATCCCGAATCGCGAAACCTCGACCCTGCGCCTGCCATCGTCGCGGCACGCGGGTACAATACGCCGCCTCGCAGCCCGGCCTCCTCCCGCCATCAATGATGCAGGTTCATGTCCAACAGCGCTCATCTGCTCCAACCGCCCCTGCCACACACCGTCGACGACCGCATCCGCTGGAGCGGCCTCGGGCCGGGTTCCGATGCCCTGGCAGTGGCGGCCGCCGCCCGCAACCACGACAGCCTGCTGCTGGTGGTGGCCAGCGATACCCGGGAAGCGACGCGGCTGGAGGCCGAAATCCAGTTCTTCCTCGACCGTGCGTCGGACCCGGAGGTGTTGCACTTTCCTGACTGGGAAACCCTGGCCTACGACAGCTTCTCGCCCCAGCAGGACATCGTCTCGCAGCGCCTGGAGACCCTGCAGCGGCTGCCTGACCTGCGACGGGGCGTGCTGGTGGCGCCCATCACCACCCTGATCCATCGCATCGCGCCGGTGGACTGGCTCGCCGGCCGCGCTCTGGTGCTGGACGTCGGTGACCGTTTCGATCTCGACACCCGCAAGCGGGTGCTCGAGGCCGCCGGGTACCGACGGGTGGAGACCGTCTTCGAGCACGGTGAGTACGCCGTCCGCGGTGCCCTCATGGATCTGTTTCCCATGGGCAGCAGCGTGCCCTATCGCATCGACCTGCTCGACGACGAGATCGAGACCCTGCGCACCTTCGACCCCGAAACCCAGCGCAGCCTCGATCAGGTGGACTCCATCCGCCTGCTGCCGGCCCGGGAATTCCCCCTCGACGCCGAAGCCATCCGCGGCTTCCGCAATCGCTGGCACCAGCACTTCAGCGGCGACCCCCACGCCTGCCCGATCTACCAGGACATCTGCCAGGGCACGCCGGCACCGGGAATCGAGTACTACCTGCCGCTGTTCTTCGGCGAGTTGTCGGCACTCACCGACTACCTGCCGGAGCAGACCGCCGCCATCTTCTGCGGCGACCCCGCCGCCAGTGCCAAGAGCTTTCGCGAAGAGGTCCTCGAACGCTACGAAAACCTGCGCTTCGACAGGGAACGCCCGTTGCTGCCACCTGAAGCCCTGTTCCTGGAGGTGGACGAACTGTTCATCGCCCTCGGCCGCTTTGGACAGGTCCGCCTGCGCGACAGCCAGCAGTCATCACGCAGCTCCGAGTTCCGCTTCGAGGTGACCGGCCTGCCGCACCTCGAACTCGACGCCCGCAGCGAACATCCTGCGGCGAGCCTGCTCCGCTTCCTGAGCGGGGGTGATGCCGAGACGGGACTCGCCGCCCCTGAGAGGGTGCTGTTCAGCGCTGAATCGCCGGGCCGCCGGGAAGTGCTCACCGAAACCCTGCAGCGGGCGGGTATCCAGACGCACACGGTGGAGACGTTCTCAGCGTTTCTCAACGATGACGCGCGGGTGGGCTTGTGCATTGCCCCACTGGAAGGCGGCTTCGGTTTCACTGCCGACGGCGGGAACCTGGCACTGATTCCGGAAACCGTCCTGCTCGGCGAACACGTCCGTCAGCAGCGGCGCCGGCAGCGCGCCGCCGAGGCGCCGGAAGCGGTGATCCGAAACCTGAGCGAACTGCGCAAGGGCGCGCCGGTAGTGCACCTCGAGCATGGTGTGGGCCGCTACCTGGGCCTCGAAACCATGGACCTGGGAGAGCACCGGGCCGAGTTCCTCACCCTGGAGTACGCAGCCGGTGCCCGGCTCTACGTACCGGTGGCGAACCTGCACCTCATTTCGCGCTACACCGGTGCCGACCCCGAGCAGGCACCTCTGCACCGGCTCGGCTCCGATCAGTGGGACAAGGCCAAGCGCAAGGCTGCGGAAAAAGTTCGCGACGTGGCAGCCGAACTGCTCGACATCCACGCGCGCCGCGCTTCCCGCACCGGCTTCGGTTTCGCGCAACCGGACGAGGAGTACGCCCGCTTCGCCGCCGCCTTCCCCTTCGAGGAAACGCCGGACCAGGAATCCGCCGTGGCCGCGGTCATTGCCGACATGATCGGCACCGAGCCCATGGACCGGCTGGTCTGCGGCGACGTCGGCTTCGGCAAGACCGAGGTGGCCATGCGCGCCGCCTTCATCGCCGTCCAGAGCGGCAAGCAGGTGGCGGTCCTGGTGCCCACCACCCTGCTGGCCCAGCAGCATTTCGAGACCTTCTCCGACCGCTTCGCCGACTGGCCGGTGAAGATCGAAGTGCTGTCGCGCTTCAGAAGCGGCAAGGAGATGACCTCGGTAGCCGAGCGCCTCGCTGCCGGCAAGGTGGACATTGTCATCGGCACCCACAAGCTCCTGAGCCGGGAGTTCCGCTACCGGGACCTCGGGCTGGTCATCGTCGACGAGGAGCACCGCTTCGGCGTCCGCCAGAAGGAGCAGCTGAAGGCCCTGCGGGCCGAGGTGGATCTGCTCACGCTCACGGCCACGCCCATTCCCCGCACCTTGAACATGGCCATGCACGAACTGCGGGAACTGTCGATCATCGCCACGCCACCGCCAAAGCGACTGTCCATCCGCACCTTTGTCCGGCGCCGCTCCGACGGCCTGCTCAAGGAGGCCATCCTGCGGGAACTGCTGCGCGGCGGGCAGGTGTTCTACGTCCACAATGAAGTGCGCACCATCGAGCGCACCGCCGCCGACATCGAGGCTCTCATCCCCGAGGCCCGCGTGGCCATCGGCCACGGTCAGATGCGCGAGCGCGAGCTCGAGCAGGTGATGAGTGATTTCTACCATCGCCGCTGCAACGTGCTGGTGTGCACCACCATCATCGAGACCGGCATCGACATTCCCAATGCCAACACCATCGTCATCGACCGCGCCGACCGCTTCGGTCTGGCCCAGATGCACCAGCTTCGAGGCCGGGTGGGTCGCTCCAACCGTCAGGCCTACGCCTACCTGCTGACCCCGGACCCCAAGGCCATGACCGACGACGCCAAGAAGCGCCTGGAGGCCATCGAGGCCGCCGGCGAACTGGGCGTCGGCTTCAGCCTGGCCACCCACGATCTGGAGATCCGCGGCGCCGGCGAGCTGCTCGGTGACGACCAGTCCGGCCAGATGCAGGCCATCGGTTTCAGCCTCTACATGGAGATGCTGGAGCGGGCGGTGAAGGCCATCCGCGCCGGCAAGGAGCCGAGCCTGTCCATGCCCTTGGGCGAAGGCATCGAGGTGGACCTGCATCTACCGGCCCTGATCCCCGACGACTACCTGCCCGACGTCCACACCCGGCTGGTGCACTACAAGCGCATCGCCAACGCCTCTGATGCCCATGCCCTGGAAAACCTGCAGGCGGAAATGGTGGATCGCTTCGGTCGGTTGCCGCCCCAGGTGGTAAACCTGTTCCGCGTCACCGAGATCAAACTCTCAGCCCAGAGCCTCGGCATCACCCGGGTGGACTTCGGCGAGGCCGGCGGCCGGGTGGAATTCGGCCAGGACACGACGGTGGATCCCATGCGCGTCATCGAATTGGTACAGTCAGCGCCTGATCGCTATCGCTTCGACGGCGGCAATCGGCTGCGCCTGATGCTGCCGCTCGGCAACACCGAGCTGCGCCTGCGCAGTTGCCGCGAACTGCTCGAACTGCTAGGCGCCAATCCCGCGCCGGCCCTGAAAGAGGCTGCCCATGGATGACAGACGCAAGCGCCCGGCAGACCTGATCGCCAGCGGTCTCACCGCCAGCATCCTCACCGGTCTGCTCGGAGTGTTCCTGCTGCCCGCAGCCTCCGCCGAGTTCGTCAGCGCCTGCGGCCGCGCCCCCTCCGGTCTCAACAACTGCCCCTGGTATCAGGTGGAAGTCGTCATCTTTCGCAACGACAACGCCCGTGATGCCAGTGCCGAGGAGCTGGTGGGCGAAGCCGAGCCGCGCTGGACACCACGGCTGGCCACCCTGCTGCCCCCGGTGGGTGAAGACATCAGACCCATGCGCACGGCCGAACATCTGGCCCTGTGGGAGAGTGCCGGACAGGCACCGGAATGGTTCGAGGTCACCCCCGGGCTGACGCCAGAGCAGGAGCGCTCGCTGATGGCCATCGAGGACGCCGGTGACCAGTCCGCCTGGAATGACCAGGAGCCCGGGGACGGCATGGACGCGCCGGCCGACGTTGATGCAGCCGACTCCACCCTCATCGCCGACCAGCTGCTGCCGGAACCGGAACCGGAACCGGAACTCGAGCTCATCGAGGTTCCCCCTCCGGCAGGCGCGATCCCCATGGATCTGGCCTTCCGGGAGGTGCCGGCAGGCCAGCGGCTGCTCAACGGCGAGGCGGCCCGTCTGCGCCGGGCCAGGGGCTTCGAGGTGCTCAGCCATCTGGCGTGGCGACAGCCCTTCATCCCCAACGAGCCAGGTCTGGCGCAACTGGTCTACACCGCGGATCTGGCCGAGTCAGGCCTGCCGCAAGGCGAGCTCCTGCTGGGCTCCCTGACCGTGGACCTGCGCCGCTTCCTCCATGCCCATCTCGACCTCTACTTCAAGGCGCCGGCGAGGGATGCCTTCGGCAGTGGCCGCGACGCCCTGGTGACCTTCGATCCCCAACGCTGGATCCACGTCCGTCAGTCCCGCCGCATGCGCAGCGGCGAGCTTCACTATGTGGATCATCCGTGGATCGGCGCCATCATTCGCATCGAGCGCTACGAGGCGCCGCTGCTCGTGGATTGACGGGGCGCGCTGGTACGCTGCGTGCATGGCTTCTGGGCACAACCGACTGCGAATCCCAGCCCAAGAGAACGAGGAGCCTGCACCATGATCCCACGCCTAGCGGACCTCCGCCGCGGCCTCACCCTGCTCACCCTGACCCTTGCCGTGTCCATGGCACTGCCGGCAGGCGCGTTTCAGGACAGCGAGCGGAACCTGTTCGTCGAACAGTTCGAGCGCATCAAGCAGGAGGCGAGTCCGGAGGAGCTCTATCGCTTCCTCTACGCCATGCCCAAGGGAGGCGATCTGCACAACCACCTCGGCGGCTCCAGCCGCTCCGAGTGGTGGTACGCGCTCGCCGTGGACCCGGAGCGCAATGGTGGGTACCGCTATTACACCAAAACCATGATCCACAACTGTCCCAGCGGCACCGGTCGTCCGGCTGATCCGGCGCGTATCGGTGAGGTCCGGCCCCGCCCCTACCTGCTGTATTTCCAGACCATCCAGGCCTCCACCTACGCCACCCTCGACGAGTGCAAGCAGCGCGAGTACGAACCCCTCGACGCTCTCGACGACGACACCCGCTCGGCATGGCTGTCCAGCCTGCGCCTGGAACTGCCACACGAGGGTCGGGACGAGTTTTTCGAGCGCATCTGGAACCGCATCGGCGAACTGTTCCGCAACCCGCACATCAACGCCGAGCTGCTGGTCGAGAACATGAAGCGCTACGGCGCCGAGGGCCTGCGCTACCTGGAGACCCAGACCAGCGCGTCCGGGTTCGTCGACCCCGACGGTGAAGCGATCGCCGTGGACGACGTCGTCAATCTCTACCGGGCCCGCCTGCAGCAACCCGATGCCCTGGCCACCGGCGTGGTCGTGCGCTTCCATCTGACCGTGTTGCGCTTCACTCCCGACGCGGAACAGCGTGTCCGCGATGCCTATGCCTTCGTGGATCGTTACCGGGACCTGTGGGTGGCGGTCAACATGGCCGGCCGTGAGGACGACGACCGCGGCCACCCGGAACGCTTCCGGCAGGTCTTCGCCGAGATGCGGCGGAAGTATCCGGACATCCGCCTGTCCATTCACGCCGGCGAGACCGACCGGCCCTCACGCCACGTTCGGGAGACCCTGCTGCTCGGCGCCGACCGCATCGGCCACGGCATCGACGTGATTCACGACCACGATACCCTGCTGCTTTTGCGGCACGGGCCGTTCCTGCTCGAGAACAACCTGATCAGCAATCATCTGCTGGAGTACACGCCCGACCTCGACCTGCATCCGTTCCCACAGTTTCTGCGCCTGGGGATCCCGGTGGCCCTGAACACCGACGACCGGGGCATGTGGGACTCGAACATGAGCGACGAGTACTACGTCGCGGTTACCCGCTTCAATCTGTCCTGGCCGGAGCTGGTTCAGGTGGGGCGCAACAGCCTGGAACATGCCTTCGTGGAGGCACCCATCAGGCAGCGTATGCTGGCGGACTACGACGCACAGATCAGGGCCTTCGAGCAGCGCTTCGGCGTCGGTGACTGGCGCGCGGAGCTCTGGGAGGTGGATGCTGAGACCTACGGTTACGCCGAACGCCACTTCGGCATCAGCTTCGAGTAGCGCCATGAACAGGAGTGAACCATTCGTCTCGTGGATAGCCGCCATGCCGAAGGCGGAACTCCACGTGCACATCGACGGCACCCTGCAGCCGTCCCGGCTGCTCGATCGCGCTGCGAAGCATGGCGTCGACATCCCCTACCGCAGTGTCGAAGACGTCGAAAACGCCTACGACTTCGACAACCTGCAGAGCTTTCTGGACCTCTACTACCTGGGCACCGGAGTGATCCGCGACGAGGAGGACTTCTACCTGCTGATGCTCGATTACCTCAGTGCGTGCCGCGAGCAGCACATCACGCACACTGAGATCATGGTCGAGCCCCAGTCCTACCTCCCCAACGGCGTCGCTCTCGAAACGCTCATGTCCGGCTTCCAGCGAGCCATCGATGAAGCCAAGGCAGGCTGGGGGCAATCCGTAGTGCTGATCCTGAGTCTGCTGCGCCACCTTCCCGAAGCCGATGGTATCGAAGTCCTGGAACAGGCCCACAGCACCTATTCGGACCGTTTTGTTGCCATCGGCCTGGCCAGCGCGGAAGTCGGCCACCCTCCCGACGGCTTCGCGGGACTCTACGCCCGCGCACGATCGCTGGGTTACCGGGCCACCGCTCATGCAGGCGAGGAAGGCCCGGCCGCTTTCGTGACCGACAGTCTCGATCTTCTCGGCGTCGAACGCATCGACCACGGCGTTCGCAGCGCTGACGACCCGGCGCTGATTGCACGTCTCGCCCGGGAACGGATTCCCCTTACCGTCTGCCCGCTATCGAACGTCAAGCTCAAGGTCTTCGAGAACATGACCGACCACAACATTCTCGAACTGCTCGATGCCGGTGTGAGGGTCACCGTGAATTCCGATGATCCGACCTATTTCGGCGGCTTTCTCAACGACAATTTCATCGCCCTTCACGAAGACCTGAAGCTGAGCCGGGAACAGGCGACGCGTCTCAACCGCAACGCATTCGAGGCCAGCTTTCTTCCTGAAGACGTCAAGGCGGCACTGCTGGCGGACCTCGACCGCTACCTTCTCGAGCACCCCGTCCGCTGATCAACCACGAAAGTGAGCAGCCGCGTCAGAACGCGGCGCAGGCGGTCTGCGTCACCCGCAGCACTGAGATCTGGTCGAAGCGGGCCTTGTAGTCCTCTCGCAGAGCGTCCAGCGACGCGTCGCTCTCGGCATCGTCCGGATGGATCACGACCAGCACCCGCGCCGGCTGGCGAATCAGCCCACCCGTGTTCGGGTTGCGCCACTGGCCACGCGCCTCGAGGACGCTGAGACCATTGGGGAAGCGCGCAGTGACCGAGTTGGCAAGAAAGTCATCCCAGTCCGACTCAGCGATGGGCGCTCCGTGACGATGGGTCATGCCGAAGAACAGTTCACTGCGCAAAGCACTCTGCATGTCTCCACAATCGGCGCTACCGGCAGGAAAGATGCCCGCGCACCCTGCCAATGTCAGGCCGAAGACGACCGCAGCGGCTGTCCGGAGTTTCAAGCGCCGAGCTCCGCATGCAAGGCGTCGAACTCAGCGGCCATCTCCCGCCGCAGGCGCGACTTGTCGCCTTCGTCGAGCCAGCTGCCGTCGACACTGTTCAGGCAGAACGAACGCACCTGCTCTGGGCCGTACTCCAGCGCCGTGCAGAGATCGACGAACTCCCGTCCGATGTCGGTATGAAACATCGTGGGATCGTCGGAATTGAGCGTCACGTTCAAGCCGGCCGCCACCATGCCGCCAATGGGATGCCGGCTGAGATCGGGCCAGCCATAGACCCGCGCAGTGGCCGTCGGACAGCAGGTGAAATAGAGGCCCGCGTCCAGCGCCCGCTGCACCACGGCCTGATCGGCGAGAATGTGGTAGCCATGATCGATGCGCTCGCAGCCGAGAACGTCCAGACAGGTAACGATGTTCTTCGGCGGCGCGTCCTCGCAGGCATGGCTGGTGAGGCGCAAACCACCGGCCTTGGCCCGGGCGAAGGCCGCAGCGAAACGCTCGGGCGGATCCGGCGCCTCCGCGCCATCCATCCCCAGCCCGATGACCTCGTCCGGACGATGAGCCAGCACTTCCTCGACCATGGCCAGGGCGACTTCCGGACTGTCCTGCCGATAGACGTCGGCAATCAGTCGGCAGCCCACACCGAGTTCCCGGTCGGCGCGCCGGATGCCGGCCACAAGCCCATCGACCACGGTCCGATAGGGGACACCCCGACGCGTGTGCAGCGTCGGGTTGAAGAACATTTCACGGTACTTGAGGTTGCCCAGGCGCTGGCCGTCTTCGAGGGACTCGAAGGCCACCCGCTCGAAGTCCTCCTCATCGATCAGGGTCGAAGCCACCAGTCCGAAAATCTCCAGGAAGGCTTCAATGGTGTCGTAGTCGTAGAGACTGTCCACCTCACTGGTGGGCAGAGGGATGCGGTGTTTGCCAGCCAGTTCGGCGAATGTCGCCGCGCGTACGGTTCCTTCCAGGTGACAATGCAGTTCCACCTTGGGAACCCGGCGCAGAAATTGCGCGTAATCCATCTCTCTCTCCAGGAATACCAGGGCACGCCCGCATCACTTCCGGTGTGCCCTGGCCTCAGGCATCAACCACCGAAGGCGTAGGTGGCCCGCAGTTCGAAGGAGCGCGGTCGCTCCGGAAACACCACCGAGTCCCCGAAGATATCCGGGAACAAGCCGCGGAAATAGCGCTCATTGAGCAGGTTGGTACCGCTGGCCTGAAGTCTCCATGGCCCACGGGACCAGCCTGCGGAGGCCGTCACGAGCGTGGCGCTGGGCAGCCGGACCGCACCGCCGACACCCGAATCCACACTGTCCTGCTGGGTCACGCCCAGCGAGAAATCCCAATCCCGCAGTTCATAGTTGGCGAAAATACTGAGCAGGAACTCCGGAACACCGGCTCGCTTTTCCGCGTCACCACCGACGAGGCCCACCGTGGAGCCGATGGTGCCGCCATAACTGAGCTCCGGGGGGAGACCGGTCAGAGCCGGGCTGGCAAAAATGAAGCGATCGGTGACCGGGTTGTACTTGGTGGTCTGCCAGGTAGCCGCTCCGGTGATGCTGAGTTCGTCGTTGACCACCCAGCGCAGTTCCAGTTCCTGCCCTTTGCTCTCGGTGGCGAGTACCGTGAGCGTCTGGGCACTGAAGCTGGAACGCTTCTGCTCGTAGTGAGCCGCGGTGACATACACCCGTCCATCAAACAGCAGGCCCTTGATGCCGACCTCCCTCAGCTCGGAATCGTCGAGTGCGTCCCCATCCCTGACCAGGTTCGCAGGCACGCCACCGGTCTGGTTGGTGATGAGCGTCGATTGCTCGGCCCAGGTCACGTAGGGGCGCAGGCCGCCACCGATGTCCACCGACAGGCTCGCCGACCAGGACGGTGCCTTGAAGGTCTTGCTGTCCCGGCGATCGTTGTCGTGACGGGCCAGGGACTTCAGGTCCAGCCAGTCGTAGCGCCAGCCGAGGATGATGAAGGCCCGGTCATAGAACTCCGCGTCCACCAGCAGCCCCACCCCTGGATTGTGCAGGGTCGACCGCTCATCCGCCGTCCAGGGCGTCCGCACGGGATCCTGGAGCGAGGTGAGAATGCGATCCCCCGGCGTTCCTCGCGGCAGGGTCAGATCACGCCGATCGAAGTACTCGAAATCGAAATCACCGCGGTCGGTTGCCCGATAGTAGCGGTAGGAAGGCGCCAGGGATGCATCGAGGGAGCCCCAGTCGTACTCCTGGGAAAACTGCACGAGGATCTTGTTCTCGATGGACAGGCCCTGGTTATCCTGGGAGAAGCCGTAGGAGGCCCGCTTGTCGCGATCGAGATAGTCGAGGAAGAACTTGTTGGTGACCGTGATCTGCTCACTCGCCTCCCACTCGAGGTCTGCGAAGAACGCAAAACTGTGGGACTTGATGCGGTCAATGTCATCGATCAGCACCTGCTTGCGACTGATCTCGACCTCCCTGACGGTGTCCGGGTCGAGGTGGAAGAGCGGGTTGTCCACCGGGGAGCCGAAGGGGTGGAACAGAAACAGACCTCCGGCAGCAAGCACTTCCTGGCCGCTGATGAAACCGTCGCCGTCGGTATCCAGCGACACCAGGGGACTGCCTGCCAGATAGATGCCGTCGTCGATCAGCCGTTGACTGATGCGGTTCCAGCCGGCGTTCTCCGTACCCTTGAAGTTGTGGTACTGCTGGCCGACTGTGACGTTCAAGGTTTCCGTGAGATCGAAATCGAAGGTCGACTGCAGGATGAGCTGATCCTGGAAATTATGCCGGTAGTAGCTGCTGGAATCCTCGAACAGGCCGTATACGTAGTAGCCGGCATCCGTATCGCCCACCGTCATGGGGCCACCGAATTCGGCGGCGGCCACCCGCTTGCCGTGTGAGCCCCAGGTGCCGGTGGCCGAGCCGCGGGTACCGCGCATGAAGCGCCCGGTATCCGCCCGCGCCGACTTCGGTACGAAGTTCAGGTAGCCACCCACCTTGCCCGGTCCATACACCGGCGAAGATGGCCCCCGGACGATGTCGACCCGGTCCGAGGCGCCAATGGGCGTGGGGAAATTACCAGGATTCTCGATCCGCTTCATGCCCCGGAAGTAGTTGTCGCCAGGCGACCCGCGAACGTCCAGATTACCGGCCACGCCGAAGAACGAGCTGGTGTAGACGCCCGGCGAGAACCGCACCAGGTCATTGATATCCTGGGCATTGTACTGCTCGAGCAATTCTGAACTGATCATGGTTGCCGAGCGTGGAGTCTCGAGCAGTGACCGGCTCGATCCGAAAATCGAGTCCACCTCTTCATCAGGGATGATGCCCAGCCGGTCCACGACCTCACCGGTGACGACGATCTCGTCGATCATCACGGAACTGCCCTGAGCCTGTCCGAGAACCGGCACCAGCAGTGTTGCAGCCAGGCAGCAGCCGCTTCGCATGCGGCCGATGCCCCATGGTCGTTCAATGTGTCGCAACCCCATGTTGAAAGCTCCTCGAGAACACCCATCGTCGCGCCACGGGATTCCGCCAGGCCACCCCGAAAGGTTCGCAACCTGCGTATCGCGTGGCTCCGTTTCCCCTTGCCAGAGCATCCTGCTCCGTCATGCCGCCCGCCCGGGATCCACCCCGGCCTTCCGTGTCAGTCGTCCGCGTCCGGATCCACATAGCTGCCCGTAAAGCGTTCACCGGTGCTGCTCGGTTCCGGGTCCATGGCTTCTGCGGGAATCCTGGCGATCACGTCGAGCACCACCGGCACGGCCAGCGCGGCAATCCGCTGCACCGCGGCCTGCATGTCGGCAAAGGTGAAAGGACGCACACCGACGGCGGGATTGCCGATGGAACTGATGGATGCGTAGCGCATACCCAGCTGTCGCGCATAAATGGCGCAGGTGGCCTGGTACATGCTGGTGAGCTCAGCGCCGAGCATGGCCATGGCGCGCACCTCGGCCGGACTCTCGAAGCGCAGCGGTGAATGCTGAGCGAACACGCCGGTCTCGTAGAGCCGCCCGTCATAGCCGTCCATGCGCTTGCGCACCTCGTCGATGAGCAGTGCACTGAGGGAGGGGCTGAAGGGCACTTCGAAGTTGGCGAAATAGCCCGGTCGCTCGATACCCGTGTACTGCAGGATGTTGGCGGGGCGCTGGGTCTCCCACTCCATGAAGTCGGAGAGGATGACGATGTCACCGTAGTCGTAGTCCGGACGGATGCCCCCGGCTGTCGCCCCGCTGAGCACATGGGTGACACCGAGATCGTGAAGCGCGGCAAATGTCCGGATCAGGCCGATGTACTCGGGCTGGCCGACGCTGCGCACCTCATGGCCGTACATGCGGATGTAATAGAAGGGAACGCCCTGATAGCGCATCTGATAGATCACAGGACTCGAGCCGGCCACGGTCTCAACCGTGAACTCACGCTCGAGCTCCGCCAGACCCTGGCCGAAGCGGTCCGGCGGCCCGAAGCTGGTGCCTCCCACTACGGCGATGAATATCTTTTCATCGGACTCCGCCCGGACCACTGTCGAAAGCAGCAGCAGCGACACGACCAGCAGCATCCACCTGATAGAACCCACCCCGGACATACCTGACTCACCTCGGCATCGGCACACAAACCCACCGGTCGATTAGCAGGATGCATGCCACACAGGCATGCCTAAACAGGCATCCAAAAGGGGTTTTCATGCTCCGAGAATGTGCATCACCGGGGCCTTGCGATCCGGAACGGCGCCAACACCGGAGTTCAGACCCCCAATGCAGACAAGGCCATGGTCAAGCGGAGGGGCCGAGTCAGTGCTCAGCAAACTGCAGCAGTTCAGCCGCAATGCTGACCGCGATCTCGGCCGGCGTGTCGCTCTTCATGTGCAGCCCTACCGGACCGCGGATTCGCGCCATGCCCGCCGGGTTCACTCCGGCAGCAGCCAGCACTTCGCGGATTCTTCGGAGCTTGGCAGGACTGCCCATGACGCCTATGGAACGCAGCGGCCGATCGAGGCATCCAAGCACGGCGCGAACATCGTTTGAATAATCCGTAGTCATCACAACGGCGTCAGTGAGTTGCGGCCAGGCAAGACTCCCGGCGCCCGATTCGAAATCCTCCACCAGCGTGTGCTGATCCGCAGAGCTGTTGTCCCGGAACGCGGCTGCGCTGGTCCGATGGTCGATGACAGTGACGTGCCAGTCGAGGTCGGTCATGACCCGGCTCAAGGCCAGACCACAGTGGCCGCCACCGAATATCGCCACTCGCTGGCGGTTGAGCAGCTGCTCCACCACCCGCCAGCCACGCGCCGTCTGCAGTTCCACGGCGGGTCGTGTCAGGTCCGACTCGGCAGCGACGAACCGAACACCGGCCTCGGTGATCCACACTGCGCCATCGCCACCGAGGGCGTCACAGTCGGCAATGTCCCTGATCGCCTTCAGGTCGCGCTCGGGCCGCAGAACCACACTGACATGCTGCTGCCAGCCCGAACAGATGAGGCCCGATTCTCCAGGGGCGACAAGATCAGGGTCGGACCGCCGATGGATGAAGCGTTCCAGATGAGGGGCGTCGCCGGCATTCGGTGCCGCCGCCAGTAATGTCTGCGCGCGCCGCAGCAGACCGAACTCCAGCACGCTGCCCCCAATCGTGCCGACCTGATGGCCATCGGCACAGACGAACATACGCGCGCCCACGGTACCCGGGGAACCCCGGCCATGAGCCACCACCAGCACCAGGAACGCAGGAAGGCCTCGTGCAAGCTCAGCCGCCAGAAGGCTCCAGAAACCTTTCATCGGTGGCCGCACGCCGCAGCCGATGGCGGGTGCCTCACGTCGTGGCCCACAGCACCGCCTCCGGTGTAGCGGGCGCCATAAGGCGGGGCCGCCCCGCCCCGGCAGGTGTCGATGCCACCGCGTCCCTGATGGCATGCAGGGCGGCGATGGCCAGCATCAGCGGGGGTTCACCGACTGCCTTGGAGCGGTAGATGGTGGCCTCCCCGTTGGGCCGGCCGAACAAGCGAACCCTCGCCGTTTCCGGCCAGTCCGACGCGGTGGGAATCTTGTAGGTGGAGGGGGCATGAGTCATCAGCGCCCCGTCTGCGTTCCAGCACAACTCCTCGGAAGTCAGCCAGCCCACGCCCTGCAGGAACCCGCCCTCGATCTGACCGATGTCCATGGCGGGATTCAGGGAACTGCCCACATCATGCAGGATATCCACGGCCAGCAATCGCGATTCGCCCGTCAGCAGATCCACGGCAACCTCGACCACAGCTGCGCCGAAGGCGAAGTAGAAGAAGGGCCGCCCCTGCAGCCGGTTCATGTCCCAGTGAATCTTGGGCGTCCGGTAGAAGCCCGTAGCGGACAGCGGTATCCGCGCCTGATAGGCCTGCTCAACGAGTTCCCCGAAGGGGATGCTGGCGGCGCCCAGCTGCACCCAGCCCTCGGCAAAATCGCCTGCACCGAGATCGATGCCGTCCCGCTCACGAACGAATTCCACCAGCCGCTCGCGCAGGGTGCGCGCTGCCGCCTGCGCAGCCATGCCGTTGAGGTCGGAACCGCTCGACGCGGCGGTGGCGGAAGTATTCGGAACCTTGCTGGTATCCGTGGCAGTAATGCGCACCGCCGTCAGCGGGACCCCGAGTTCCCGCGCCACCACCGCCACCACCTTGGTGTGCAGCCCCTGGCCCATCTCCGTGCCGCCATGGTTCAAGAGCACCGTCCCGTCCCGATAGATCTGGATCAGGGCACCTGCCTGATTGAACGCCGTGTTCGTGAACGATATGCCGAACTTTACCGGCGTCAGGGCGAGGCCACGCCTGATCACCGGCTGCTGAGCGTTCCAGGCCGCGATCTCTCCCCGCCGGGAGGCATAGTCACTGTCACGCTGCAGCTGATCGATCAGGTCCGGCAGCAGGTTGTCTTCCACCGTCTGACCGTAGGGGGTCACATTGCGCTCACCGATGCCGTAGAGATTCACCCGCCTCACTTCCAGCGGGTCGCGCTCCAGGCTGCGGGCCATATCATCGAGGATGTGCTCGATCACCATCATGCCCTGAGGCCCGCCAAAGCCGCGGAAGGCTGTATTGGATACCGTATGCGTCCGGCAGCGATGGGAGACGATCTCCACATGCTCCAGGTAATAGGCATTGTCCAGATGGCAGACAGCGCGGTCGTTCACGGGGCCGGAGAGATCGGCGGAGTGTCCGCAGCGTGAAGCGAGCATGACCTTCAGGGCCCGGATACGCCCATCGTCGTCGAAGCCCACGTCATAGTCCGCCAGGAAATCGTGGCGCTTGCCGGTGCTGATCATGTCGGCATCGCGATCGAGTCTGAGCTTCACTGGCCGCCCCGTGTGTCGCGCCATCACGGCTGCCGCAGCGGCCAGCAGCGCCGGCTGACTCTCCTTGCCGCCGAAGCCCCCGCCCATGCGCCGGCAGGTCACCGTCACCGCATGGCTGGCAATGCCGAGCGCGTGGGCGACCATGTGCTGCACCTCACTGGGATGCTGGGTGGAGCTGTGCACCAGCATGGCGCCGTCCTCCTGGGGCAGAGCCACTGCGACCTGACCTTCCAGGTAGAAGTGATCCTGGCCGCCCATGCTGACGGCTCCGCTGAGTCGTCGCGGGGCCCGCTTCAGCTCCCCATCGGGGTCGCCCCGTGCAAGGCGCTTGCTCGGCATCACGAAGGACTCCGCGGCCAGAGCCGAGCGGATGTCCAGCAGGGCGGGATGTTCCTGGATATCCAGGTTTGCCTTCAGGGCTGCCCGGCGCGCGGCCATGCGGCTGACCGCAGCCACCAGGAAGAGGGGCTGGCCCACATGGGTCACCGTGTCCAGCGCCAGGATGGGGTCGTCTGCGACGATGCCCCCGTAGTTGTTCGCTCCGGGAATGTCGGCAGCGGTGAGCACCGCCACCACGCCAGGCGCCGCGCGAACGGCCCCGAGATCCATGCTCCGCAGTTGACCATGGGCCACCGGACTGACCCCGAACGCCGCGTGCAGGGTATTCGCCGGCAGCGGAATGTCATCGGTGTAGCGCGCCTCACCACGCACGTGCAGCACTGCGCTGTCATGAGCTGAGGCCTTCATGGGGCCGGCCTGAAGACTGTGTGGGCGGAGCTCATCGGAACACCTCCCGGACCGAAATCTGTTCTTCACCTGCCAGCAATGACCGGCCGAAGCGTCGCAGAAGATTACCGGCGCCCTTCAGGCGATACGCTGCGCTGGCGCGGAAGTCGTCGATGGGATCGAAGTCTTCGGCCAGCGCCGCGGCGGCGGCTTCGAAGGTCGAAGGCTCCAGCGCCGCGCCCGTCAACGCCGCTTCGGCGGCACGGGCACGTGCCGGTATCGCCGCCATGCCCCCAAAGCCCAGCCGTGCCCCCTCGATGCGACCGTTGGCGACGGCCACCCCGAAGCCCCCGCAGACCGCGGAGATGTCCTGATCCCAGCGCTTGCCGAGTTTGTAGGCGGCGAAGTGCCAATGCGGCTGCGGCCACGGAATCTCGATGGCGCAGAGAAACTCGCCCTCCTGCAGTGCCGTTTGCCGATAGCCCGGGTAGAAGTCCGCCAGCGGCAGGACCCGACTGTCGTCGCCACGGCGCAGCTGCAACCGGGCGTCTGCAGCCAGCAGTACCGGCATGCCGTCACCGATGGGCGAACCATTGGCCACATTGCCGCCGAGGGTCCCGGAATGGCACACCGGTGGCGACGCAAAGCGCTCGGCCACTTCGCCGAAACCGGGAAAATGCTCGACGATGACTTGCCAGGCATCGCTGAGCGGCACCGCAGCGCCGATCAGGAGCCCGGCCGCAGTCGATTCCATGCGCAGCAGATCCGGCACCCCGCCCACGTGAATCAGCATGGGCAGGCTTGCCAGCGCCTTGGTCACCTCCAAACCGAGATCGGTGCCGCCCGCCAGCAGTCGCGCTTGTGGGTGGGCCAGGCGCAGGGCCGCCAGCTCGTCGAGGGTTCGTGGAGCAATGTAATCCGACAGCGTCAGCGTCTGTTCCCGCTGCAGGACGCGCAGCGCAGCCCGACGCCTGGGTGTATCCACGTCCTGCCGTCGCCAGAGTGCGGGTTCCGGCATGGAACCCATCGCCAGACCGGCGTCGATGATGGGCCGGTACCCGGTACACCGGCAAAGGTTACCGGCAATGGCCCGCAGCACCTGCTCCCGGTCGGGGGCCGGCGTCTGCAGATACAGCCCTGCCAGCGACATCACGAAGCCGGGCGTGCAGAACCCGCACTGGGAGCCATGATGCTCCACCATGGCCTGCTGCACCGGGTGCAGGGCATCACCGTCGGCCAGCCCCTCCACGGTCAAAAGCTCGCAGCCATCGATGGTGGGCAGCAGGCGAATGCAGCTGTTGATGGAGCGGAACGTCAACGGCACGTCGTCGCCGGGCCAATCGGCCAGGAGCACGGTGCAGGCCCCGCAGTCGCCTTCCGCACAGCCTTCCTTGGTGCCCAGGAGCCCCGCGTGCTCACGCAGGTACTCCAGCACCGTCGTGGTAGCTGCCAGATCAGACAGCGCTATCACTTCGCCGTTGAGCAGAAAACGGATGCCATCGGGTCTGTCATGCACACGCTCAGCCACGGCAAGCCTCAGTACGGGTCATCAGTGCAGAAACAGGAAGTAGGCCAGGAACACCAGCGCCAGGACTGCCATCAGCGGGTGCAGCTCACGGATGCGTCCGGCAGCAGGCAGGGTGATGGCATAGGTAATGAAGCCGATGGCGATGCCCTCGGCAATGCTGAAGGTCAGCGGCATCATGATCAGGGTCATGAATACCGGCAACGCGATCTCGATGCGCTCGAAGGGCACATGCCTGAGCGAGGTGGTCATCAGTGCGCCCACCAGGATCAGTGCCGGCGCCGTGACGGCCGCCGTCACCACGCCCAGCAGGGGCGAGAAGGCCAATGCCAGCAGAAACAGCAGGCCCACCACCACGGCGGTGAAGCCACTGCGACCACCCGCCGCAACGCCGGAGGCCGACTCGATGTAGGCGGTGGTGGACGAGGTGCCCACCAGACCGCTGAACATGGTGGCCAGCGCATCCGCCGAAAGCGCACGGCCGGCCCTTGGCAGCCGATTCTCCTTCACCAGCCCGGCCTGATTGGCCACACCCACCAGCGTGCCCGTAGTATCGAAGAAGTCCACGAAGAGCATGGTCAGCACCACCACGGCCAGCTCCGGCTGCAGCAGATTGCCGAGATTCAGCAGAGCCACACCGAAGGTCGGCGACAGGTCAGGCACGGGAGCCACGATGGCCTCCGGCGGCGGGATGACCCCCGTCACCACCCCTGCCACCGCGGTGATGACGATGCCGAAGAAGATGCCGGCGCCCATGCCCCTCGACACCAGCAGTGCGGTCACGGCCAGACCGAAGATGGCCAGCAGTGTCGGCGGCGCGGACAGCGGCCCGAGGGATACCAGCACGGCATCGTTGCGGACCACGATGCCGGCGTTCTGCAGGCCGATGAAGGCAATGAAGAGTCCGATTCCGGCTGCCACCGCGTGCTTCAGCGCCATGGGAATGGCATTGACCACCCGCTCCCGCAGACCGGAGATGGACAGAATCAGGAACAGGATGCCACTGACCAGGGTTCCAGACAGGGCCGTCTGCCAGGGAATGCCCATCTCCAGCACGACGGTGTAGGCGAAAAAGGCATTCAGGCCCATGCCCGGTGCCAAAGCCACCGGATAGCGGGCGAGGATGCCCATGAGCAGGCAGCCAAAGGCCGCAGCCAGGGCGGTGGCCGTGAACACCGCGTCCCGCGGCATGCCCAGTTCCGGCGCCGTCGACGCCAGGGAGAGAATGTTCGGGTTCACGAACAGGATGTAGGCCATGGCCAGGAAGGTGGTGAGCCCGGCCACCATCTCCGTACGCAGGTTCGTACCCAGCGCCTCGAACTCGAAGTAGCGCGCGAGAAATCCCAACTCACCCTCCCGACCAGACCCTGCCGCCGACCCAGCGTCGACGCAGTCCCGGAGCGTTGCGGCGACCACCATGCAAGGCCTGAACCATACCTCCATGGCAAGTCAGTGCACTTCCTGGCGGATTGCAGAATGCACTCCCTCGGGATGCCGGGCACAGGCTCCGATTCAGTGCAGAGGCTGTATCGGCGCACCGTTTCCATGCCAGTCCCAACCGCCGCTGCCATCGATCCGCCGATTCCGTTACCGTAGCCACTTGCACTCGCCCATCGTCGCCAGGACCACCGGTCAGGCGCGGACGCTCTTCGGTAACGCCTGCCATGACGCCAGCCGCTTCGCGCATCATCACGACCTGCCTGCTCCTGTTCGCGCTGGTCGCCTGCCGCGATGGTCCCCCACCGGCAGCGATTCAAATCATCCACATGGCGGATCTGCACTCGGCGGTCGATCAGTATCCAGGCCTCCTCGGCACCCTGAACAGACTTCAGGCCGAAGATCCGGCGACACCGCGCGTCATCCTGATCAACGGCGATCTGTTCGAGGCCGGCGACCCCATGGCCGCCCGCAGCGGTGGCCAGCTCGACTGGACACTGCTCGAACGCCTGCGCGGCTTCGGACCGGTGGTGTTCAACATCGGCAACCATGAGTTCGACCTGATCGATCCTGAGGAACTGGTGAGTCGGGCCGCCGCACTCGACGTGCATCTGGTGGGCAATGTCGCGCTGGCCAACGGTGACTCAGTGGCGCCCCCCAGTGTCGACGTCTCCATCGGAGGCTTCAGCCTGCGCGTCGTGGGAGTCACCACGGACCAGCTCGCGACCTGGCCTGCGCGGCTGCGGGATGGCCTCGAGCTGACCGACCCCGGGGTCTGGATCGAACAGCAGTGGCAGCGGCTGACGGCCGGAGCCGAGAACGTGGTGCTGGCCAGCCATGCCGGCCTCGAGGCCGACCTCGCGATAAGCAAGGCGCTCGCCTCAGGGCCAAGGCCGCTGCTGTTCTTCGGTGCCCACGATCACCTCCTGCTCGAGGAGACGGTGGCCGGCGTGCCCTACGTCCACTCCGGATCCGGCGCCGAACACTTCACCGTGGCCAGCATCCGCCTCAGTTCAGAGAGGGATACGGCCGGTGAGCCGGAAGTGACCCTGACGCGCATGGCAGCACGAGGTCCGGAGGATGGGGCCATGGCGGAGGCCGTGCAGCAACTGCGCGACACCACGCTCACGGCTGCGGAGCGTCGAACCGTGGGCCGGATCACCGAGGCCATGACCCTGCCGGCAGCCGCCCGCTGGGCCAGTCGCCAGCTGCAGCAGGATCCTGAGCTGGATGCGGTCTTCCTCAACCACACCTCCTTCGGCGCAGGTCTGCCGGCAGGGGACTTGAGCCGCTACCGTTTCGACCGCTTCCTGCGTTTCGACAACGGTCTGATGCAGGTGCAGGTGGACGCCGCCACCCTGCGCAGCATCATCGACCGGGCCAGCCCGCAGCAGGCGATGCCCCTGGCCGAGCGCAGCGGCGACACCCTGCATGGCGCCTGGCCGGAGCCCGAGGAAGGTCGACATTACCGGCTGCTGACCTCGGACTGGATCGCCCTGCCGGCCAACCAGACGCGGTATCTCGGCGCGAGCTTCGACTTCGAACCCGTTCCCGGCACTTCGATCAAGGCGCGCCTGCTGCAGGCGCTGCAGCCCGATACCAGGTGACGATGCCCGCCCGCTCCGCAGCGGTCATGTAAGTCCGATTCCCCGGAGGCATGGCTTGGCTGACACCGGCATGCAGGTACACGGCTCGTGCCTGTGCCGCGATGCGTTCGGGCGTGTCGAGTTTGACGCTGTGGGCGGCACTGTTCAGGCCCGGCCAGGCGGCATGATCCCCGTGGCACATGACGCATCGCATCAGCAGCGTGATCTGTACGTCCTCGAAGCCGTCAGCCTGAAGATGGCGCACAGCGGTCGACGGCAGCTTTCCATCCGCGTCCGCCGCCGGCGGCAGGGAGGACAGCTTGATGATGAGGGCAAACAGCGACGCTGTGACCAGCCAGGTCCACCAGGGGCGGCCACGCCCGGCGTGAATACTGTTGAAGAAGTGGCGGATCGCCACCCCCATCAGAAACACCAGACTGGCCATGAGCCAGTTGTAGGGGGTGGCAAACACCAGCGGGTAGTGATTCGACAGCATCAGGAAGATGACGGGCAGCGTCAGGTAGTTGTTGTGGGTGGAACGCTGTTTCGCCTGCTTGCCCAGGGCGGGATCCGGTGCCCGCCCGGCCTTCAGCTCCCTCACCACGATCTTCTGCTTGGGGATGATGACGAGGAAGACATTGGCTGACATGAAGGTGGCGGTGAGCGCACCGAGATGCAGCAGCGCGGCCCGGCCAGTGAACAGTTCCGTGTAGGCCCAGCCCGCCGCCGTCAGCAGTACGAACAGGGTCACCATCAGCGCGGTGTCGTGACGCCCAAGCGCGCTCCTGCAGAGGCGATCGTAGACCAGCCAGCCGACGCCCAGGGATCCTGAGGAGATGATGATGGCGAACGTCGGCGACAGCGGCCGACGGGCATGATCGATGAGGTAGAACTCAGCCCCCACGTAGTAGACCAGGATCAGCAGCGCAAACCCCGACAGCCAGGTGCTGTAGCTCTCCCACTTGAACCAGATCAACCGTTCCGGCAGGGCTGCCGGCGCCACGCTGTATTTCTGCAGGTGATAGAAGCCACCACCATGGACCTGCCACTGTTCGCCAGCCACCCCGTCCGGCAGCGTACCCGGCCGGCGCAGCCCGAGATCCAGCGCGATGAAGTAGAAGGAGGAACCGATCCACGCCACCGCGGTGATCACATGCAGCCACCGCAGTGCCAGTTCAGCCCACTCCAGCAGCAGGACGGTATCGACCACGAACGTCTCCCCGAAGAGCGGTCAGCGCCACCGCCAAAGCAGGATACGGGCCAGCTGGCACTTTCCTTGCTGCATGGCCTTGCTGCATGGCCTTGCTGCATGGCCTTGCTGCATGGCCTTGCTGCATG
>JAFIFL010000349.1 GCA_020832055.1 Gammaproteobacteria bacterium | reverse complement strand
AAGGTGCGCACGCTGGGTTCCCAGGTGGCCCAGCCTTCCACTTCTACCACGCGGATGCCGAACAACCGCTGGACGATGGTGAACAGTCCCTCCACCACACGATCGACGGGGAAATAGGGGCGCAGCGCTTCCTGGGAAATGTCGAAGCGGGCCTGACGCAGTCGCTCGGAGGCATACCCCACGTCCCAGGCCTCCAGCGTGTCCAGACCCAGCTGCTCACGGGCAAAGGCCTCGAGTTCCGCGAACTCCCGCTCCGCCTGGGGCTTCGCCCGGCTGGCCAGATCCCGCAGGAAGCCGAGAACTTCCTCGTCGCTGCCTGCCATACGGCCGGTGAGCTGGCGTTCCGCCCAGGACGCGAAGCCGAGCAGCCCCGCCTGTTCCTGCCTCAGCTCGAGGATCTCCTCCATCAATGGCGCATTGTCGAAGCGCCCAGCCTGGGGTCCCTGGTCCGAGGCCCGGGTGGTCCAGGCGGTGTAGATCTCCCGCCTGAGTTCCCGATCATCAGCGTGCATCATCACCGCCTGATAGGTGGGCCCATCGAGCGTGATGACGGGACCCTCGGCCTTGCGTTCGGCGCCGGCCTTGCGGCCCCGCTCCCGGTCGCTCTCCGGCAGGCCGGCGAGACGCTCTTCGGTCACCGGCAGCTCGAAAGCATCCGTGGCATCGAGCAGATGCTGGGAAAAGCGGTTCGTGAGTTCAGACAGCCGGGCGTTGATGGCCCGGAAACGTTCCCGCTGCGCCTCCGGCAGATCGATGCCCGAAAGCCGGAAGTCACGCAGGGCGTGTTCGATGGCCGAGCGCCGCGCCGGCTCGAAGCCCTCGAACCCGGGGCTGTCCGCCAGACGCCGATAGGCGTCGAACAGGCCCTGGTGCTGGCCATAGGCGGAATAGTAGGCGGACAGTTTCGGCAGCGCGGCTTCGTACACCTCACGCAGGGCGGCCGTGTCGCGCACCGCATGCAGGTGAGACACGGGACTCCAGACCCGCGAGAGCCGGTCCCCCGCTGCCTCGAGCGGTTCCACCACCGTTTCCCACTCGGGTTGTGCCGCCGCCACGACGTCGAGCAGGCGGGTGTTGTCTTCGAGAACCTCATCGAGGGCTGGCATGAGGTGGGCCGGTTCGATGCGATCAAAGGCCGGCAGGGAAACAGCTTCGAGAAGGGGATTGGACATGTTCACTCCGCATTGGATGACGGACGCAAGCGAGCGAAAACCGGGGCGGTGTCAGGCAGCACGCCGCGCCAGAGCCGAAACGCCTCCGCGGCCTGCTCCACCAGCATGCCGAGACCATCGACCGTTTGCCGGGCGCCGAGTTCCGCACACCGCAGCAGGAATACCGTCGGCTGCGCAGCGTACACCATGTCATAGGCCAGGGTCTGACCTGCAACCAACCCCGGCGCCAGTTCCGGTACGGTTCCGTCGAGGCTCGCGGCCGTGGCGTTGATGAGGATGTCGGCTGTGGGCAGCTCCGCCATGGGCACGGCCTCGACGGGGCCGAGCGCCGCGAAGCGATCCGCCAGCGCCCGCGCCCGCCCCGGCGAACGATTGCCGATCACCAGACGACCCACGCCACTGCCCAGCAGCGGCTCGATGACCCCCGCTGCAGCACCGCCGGCGCCGAGCATCACCACCGTCGCGCCTTCGAGACGGGAGGCGAGGCGACCTTCGAGATCGCGGATGAGGCCGATGCCGTCGGTATTGAAGGCAGCGATCCGGCCGTCGGCCTCCAACCGCAGGGTGTTGGCCGCAGCCGCCCGTTCGGCCGCCGGGTCACGTTGGTCAGCCAGTGCACAGGCCTCGCCCTTGAAGGGCACCGTGACGTTGGCGCCACGCCCGCCCTCGGCAAAGAACGTACGCACCGCAGCCTCGAAACCGTCCAGCGGAGCCTCGATGGCCGCATAGAGCACCGCCTCGCCAGTCTGCTCGGCAAACCAGCCATGAATGCGCGGCGACAGGCTGTGGCCCACCGGGTGGCCGAACACCGCATAGCGGTCCTGCCGCGTCGTCATGAGCCCGCCCGTTGTACCGACCCGTCCTGCAACCGCCGGATTTCCGACGGCCCCCCGGCACCGCCGAGTTCGCCGGGCAGCAGGTAATCGATGCTGTCGCCGAAATACTGCCGCACGCGCAGGGCGGTGAGCGCCGGCGGGCGGCCCGCCGGATTGGCCGAGGTGGACACCAGCGGCAGACCGCAGCGCTCGATCAGGGCCCGGGCCTGTTCGTGGCGGGTGATGCGGATCGCCAGCGTGCTGTGGCTGCCGCGCAGCAGCACCGGCACCTCCGTCCGGCAGGGCACGAGCCAGGTGATGGGGCGATCGCCGGGTTCAGAAATCCGTTCCCGCTCCTCGGCGCACAGCGGTTCGAGCAGCGGCATGACCTGCTCGAGGACGGCGCAGATCAGGATCATGCCTTTTTCCACCGGGCGTGATTTCAGCGCCAGAATGCGGCGGACGGCTGCCGCATCGAAGGGATTGCAGGCCAGCCCCCATACCCCCTCCGTGGCATGGGCGATGACGCTTCCGGCGCGCAGGTGCGCGGCCGCCAGACGCAGATGCTGGGTCGAAGTGGGTTGCATGAGTCAGCGAGGCCTCCGAACGATCGAAGGCGGCGAGCATAGCATCGCCATGAAGACTGGTCTGGAGCAGCCGGCAACCCATTGTGAGTCGCTGTTTCGCACAGCGAAATGCGCCGATCTCGACGCCATTCAGCGGAAGCTCCGGCTTCAGTTTCGATACGGCATCTTCAGATCGGCCCAATCGCTGCGCGATTAGGGCCTTCCCACAGAAGATAACGC
>JAFIFL010000348.1 GCA_020832055.1 Gammaproteobacteria bacterium | reverse complement strand
TCCCGGGACTACGACGAACGCTTCCTGCCTGCCGAGCGCAAGCAGGGCGTGACCATCGGCATGGGCATGACCGAGAAGCAGGGCGGCACCGACGTCCGAGCCAACACCACCGTGGCGGCGCCGGTGGCGGGCGGTGGACCGGGAGCGGAGTACCGGATCACGGGTCACAAGTGGTTCTTCTCTGCGCCCATGTGCGACGCGTTTCTGGTTCTCGCCCAGGCGCCTGACGGCATTGCCTGTTTCCTCATGCCGCGCTTCACGCCGCATGGCGCACCCAACGCCATCCGCATTCAGCGGCTGAAGGACAAGGTCGGCAACAAGTCCAACGCCTCTTCGGAGGTGGAGTTCCAGGCCGCTTCGGCCTGGCTGATCGGCGAGGAAGGCCGCGGCGTGCGCAACATCATCGAGATGGCGACCTACACCCGGCTCGACTGTGCTGTGGCCAGTGCCGGCATGATGCGGGCAGCGCTGGCTCACGCGCTGCACCACTGCGCCCAGCGCACGGTGTTCCAGAAGCACCTGATCGATCAGCCGCTGATGGCCAACGTGCTGGCGGACCTGGCGCTGGAAACCGAGGCGGCCACGGCGCTGGCCTTCCGTGTGGCCCGCAGTTTCGATGGCGCATGGCAGTCCGAGGCCGAAGCCGCCTACCGGCGCATCATGACGCCGGTGGCCAAGTACTGGGTCTGCAAGCGGGCGCCGAATCTGGCCTACGAGGCCATGGAATGCCTGGGTGGTAACGGCTACGTGGAAGAAGGGATCGCCGGACGGATCTACCGTGAAATGCCGGTTAATGCCATCTGGGAAGGTTCCGGCAATGTCATGTGTCTGGACGTCCTGCGGGCCCTGCAGCGGGAACCGGAATCCCTGGATGCCCTGTGGGCCGAGTTTGCTGCCGCCCGCGGTGAGCAGCCGGCATTCGATGCCGCGCTGGCAGATCTCGAAGCGGCCTTCGCCGATCGACATCACCTGGAAGCGCGCTCCCGCAGGCTCGTCGAGCGCTTAGCGAAGGTGGCCGCCGCGGCCCAGCTGATCCGCTTCGCGCCGGCTGCCGTGGCGGATGCCTACTGTGCCACGCGCCTGGGTGACGACGGCGGTGATTGCTACGGCACTTTGCCGGCCGGGGCGGATGTGGCCGCCATCATCGCGCGGGCCCGGCCTCAGGGTTGAGCTAAGCTGACTTCAGCCCCGCGGCAGAGACCTCGAATCTCCTGGATATTGCCGGCGCAGATCTGCCGTCGTCCTGCCGGACCATTCAGAATTGAACCCGCTTCGTATAGCCGCCATCGACGATGAGATTGGCTCCTGTGATCCAGCTCGCTGCGGGGCTTGCAAGGAAGATCACTGCCTTCGCCACTTCCTCGGGAGTACCTAGTCGTCCCAGCGGCGTAGCCTTGATGGTCCCTTCGAACAGCGCCGGAGCGCGCTGCTTGATCGATGCCCAGGAGCCCCCGTCAAAATAGATCGGGCCAGGAGATACCACGTTGACACGGATGCCTTTGGGTCCAATCGCCTGTCCCACCTGCTTGGCGTAGGTGAGAAGGGCTGCCTTCATCGCGTTGTAGGCCTGGGGTTGGATGAACGTTTCGACAGCGGCGGTGGTGCCAATGAACACCATCGAGGCGACATCAGAGCCCTCGAGGTGGGGTGTGGCGTACTCCACTGCGCGTACCGTGGGCAGGATGTCCAAGTCGAAGTTCCTGCGCCAGCTGGCTTCTCCATCCATACCACCACCGCCGGATACGTTCTGTACGAAGATGTCGAGACCGCCAAGAACGGCGGCTGCATCATCGACCCAGCGCCGATAGGCGTCTGCATCGGTCAGATCCAGTGCCCGAGCGAAGACATCAGCGCCACCAGCCGTCAGTTCTTCCTCCAGGCTGTTCACGGCTCCCTCGTCTCTGGCGCAGAAACCGACCTTGGCACCTTCGGCGGCAAACGCCCGCACGATCCGCCGTCCGATGCCTCGGCTTGCTGCCGTCACCAGCACCCGCCTTCCCGCCAGTCCCAAGTCCATACGAGCCAACCCCTGCCGACTACGATTCAGACAAGATTGTAAAAAACAAACGAAGGTGTCAAATTCGCTGGCGGATGGTTTTGGAGGGGTGACGTGCAGAAGAGCGCGAGCATCGTTTCAGCAGTTGGAGCAGAGCAGGCCTGGCCGGCTCCGCCCGTGGCTTGGTATGCGGTGGGGATCCTGTCGCTTGCCTATATCAATTCGTACCTCGATCGCATTGTCATCAATCTGCTCGTGCAGCCCATACAGGCCGATCTGGGCATCAACGACACCCAGTTCGGAATGCTGCAGAGTCTGGCTTTCGGTATCTTTTACACCATCATGGCCCTGCCGCTTGGACGCATGGCGGATCGCTACAATCGCCGCAATATCATTGTTGGCGGCACACTGTTCTTCAGCATCTTCTCGATGCTGTCGGGCCTGTCCAAGAACTACACCGCGCTGTTCTGCTCCAGGGTGGGTGTGGGTGCGGGAGAAGCCAGTCTGACGCCGGCGGCTTACTCCATCCTCAGTGATTACTTTCCACCTGAACGGCTCGGCAAGGCTTTGGGCGTGTTCACCATGAGCGCGTTCATTGGCAGTGGCCTTGCCTATGTGGGAGGAGGCGCTGTCATCGAGTGGCTGACACGCATGGGTACAGTGGAGCTGCCCCTTCTGGGCGAGATCCGACCCTGGCAGATGACGTTCCTCATCGTCGGCGGTCTTGGACTGCTGTTGCTGCCACTGCTGATGACGGTGCCGGAACCACTCCGTCGTGGTCCGGTACAGACGGAGTCCGT
>JAFIFL010000039.1 GCA_020832055.1 Gammaproteobacteria bacterium | reverse complement strand
AGCGACTGCAGTTCGCCGTCTTCGTCGAAGACCCAGAGCAGGCGGATGGGGCGGCAGCACACGGCGCAGTCCTCCCAGCTTTCGTCGCTGTCGGCGCCGTCGCTGCCGCTGTCGATGAGCGTGCCAAAAGACTCCCCGCAGTAGGGGCAGGACACGACCACGTCCGTGATCATGTGGTGATCACGGTTTGGCGTCCAGGACGGCGGCGACGGCGGTCTGCGCCCGCTGCAGCAAGCCCGGGTCGGCTGCCGTGGTCTGCAGTGCCGCGAGGGCTGCCGCCACCGGCTCGTCGCCGCCGCTGCCGCGAAGGCCGGATTCGAGCCGCTTGACCTGTCGCTCCATGCGCAGCTGGGCATCTTCTGCCGGACTGTCGATGCCGAGGGCGAGTTCGAGATCGATGACGGCGGCACGGGTGGCCTGGGGGTCATGGCCGTCGGCGGTGGGAACGATGGCTGCGAGAGCGGTCTCGGCCTCCATCAGCACCTGCCGGTGCTTCAATGCAGCGGCCAATGCCTTGGCGTCGCTGCGCAGCCGGCTCAGTTTGCGTTCGAGCGCTTCGAGCCGTTTGCCGCCTTCCCGCGGGGCGCCGCGGGCCAGCGTTGCCAGCTGTTCTTCGAGTTCCCGCAGCTGACCATCAGGTGTGGCCTGACGCTGGCGCAGGGTGAGTTCCGACTGGCCGGCGTAGTGGGGCAAGAGTTCCGCGAAGGCGGCTTCCAGTGCCGTCATGTCCGCATCGAAGGCCTGCCGGGTGGACTGTTGCTGGTCGGCCAGCCCGGCGAAGATCCGGTCGCAGGCACCACGGAAGCGCTCCCAGAGTTTGCGGTCGGCGCTGCGCGGGGTGATGTCCACCTGCTTCCATTCCGCCTGCAGACGCTTGGCGGTGGCGGCGCTGCCCGCGTCCGGTGCCGCAGCGAGGGCTTCGGCCTGCTCCAGGAGCTGCTCCTTGGTGGCAATGTTGGCCTGCCAGCGCTCCTGCAGCCGGTCCCGCAGGCTGCGGGTCAGCTCGTGGTAGCGCCTGTTCTGGGACCGCTCCCGCGGATCCACATCCGCATAGCGCCGCCATTCCCGACGCGCTTCCTGGTAGATGCGCTCCACGGCGCGCCAGTCCGGAGTCTGCCAGTCGTACCCATCGATGAAGGTGGCCAGTTCGTCACAGATCCGCTTGCGGTTCTCCGCATTGAAACGGTGGCGCTCGGCCTGGGCCTCGAAGTAGGCCCGGCAGGGAGCGAAGGCGGCTTCTGCGGCGGCGTTGAAGCGCGTGGCGAGACTGCGGGCTTCGTCGTCGCGGGCAGGACCGAGCTCGTTCCATTGCTCACGCAGGTGCCGGACCCGGGCGGCGCGGGGTTCCGGCGCCGCTTCGGTCTCGCTGGCGAGCTGCTCCATGGCTTCGCACAGTTCCTGGCGCTTCGGTGCGGTGGCATAGCGCTGCCAGTCCGCCAGTTCGTCGACACGGGTGACGAGGCGCTCCGCCCGCTGCTGCAGGCGCTCGTCCAACGACATGTCGCCAGCGGCCAGGGCGGTGTCGATATCGTGACGAATGCCCTGGGCCTGACGCATGTCGCCCCGCTCGATGGCACCTTCGAGGCGGCCGAGGTTGCGCCGCAGACGCTCGCCCTGCTTGCGCAGATGCTCGTCGTGGCTGGCCAGCGCGGCGTCGAGTTCCGCGCGGGTGGCTTCGAACTGACGGACGGGCTCAGGGGTCGGAATGCCCGCAGGCCAGGCCAGCTCGGCCAGGGCAGCCACGCAGACCTCCCTGGTTGCATTCAGCGCATCCGGCTCGGTGTCCGCTGTCGTTTTGGGGCATTCGGGCAGCTGCTCCAGCCGGTCCAGAGCCGCGAGCAGAGCTTCCAGACGGTGGTGGGTGCGCTGTTGACGGCGAATCAGGGCAGCACCGGGCGGATATTCCCGGCTGACGTCCTCGAAGCGACCCTGTTCCAGGGCCAGGGCGGCGCGCAGCTGACTGCGCTCCGCCGCGGGTTCGGCATGGCCGTCGAGGCGCTCGCAGAGCTGGGTCAGCAGCAGTTCGAGACCATCCACGACGGCTTCCTGGGCGGCCTCGGCGTCACGTCGGGCCTGACGGGCGGCCAGCTCGGCGGCTTCGGCCTGTCGTTCGGCTTCGCGGCGGGCTTCGATCTCATCGAGGATGGCGGTGAAGGCGCCCACGGCGGCCGGCGGTGGCGGCAGCTCCTGGCCGAAAGGGCTCAGGACCGCCGCCAGCCCACCGCGTTCAGCGAGCAGGTCCTGGTGCTGGGCGCAAAGCCAGGTCAGGCGCTCGGCCTGCCGCGGCTCGTCTTCCGTGCGGGAAAGGTGGCGCAGATCATCGGCGAGTCCGGCGAGCCGATCATCGATCTCCTCGAGCCGCCGGCGGCAGGCGCGCAGGGGTTCGAGTCGTTCCCGCATCTGCCGGGCCACCACCTTGTCCCGGTCCCGGCACACCTTTTCCACGCGTCGCAGGGTGGCTTCGTCCACCACGCGAGCGGCGGCGGCCTGCCGCACGGCCGTCAATGGATGATGGCAGGCCACATCCGCGAGCAGGTCGTCGCCGTCGAAGCCCTCGAGCAGGGGTTGCCAGTGCTCCGGCGCCGTGACGGCTTCGAGCAGGTGACGCCGCACGGCGAGGCCCGTGTGCTCACTGGCCAGGACGAGCGGGTCGACGCCCGCCTCGAACAGCGCGGACAGTCGTTTGCGCGCGGCACTGGCCCACTCGGCGTCATCCATGAGTTCGAGCAGGTCCAGCGGGTCGTCGAGTTCGGCGATGGCCATCCGCCGCCGCTGGGGTGCGGGGACGTCAGGCCTGCGGTCAGCAGACCTCGCTGCCTTGACCTTGCCGGGCGCAGCGACCGCCTTGGAGAAGCGTTTGAGCAGTCGATTGATCATTCAGAGTCCAGCATGGGAACCGTCACACAGCGGCGCCTTGCCGGTGTGTTTGCAGCCGCAGAAATACAGCGTTTTGTCGGCATCGGCGGTGAACGGCAACGGGGTGAAGTCGCTGCCCTGATGTGAGCCGTCGCAGAAGGGCTGCTTGGCACTCTTGCCGCAGGCGCACCAGAAATACTTCTGGCCGGCCTGGACTTCCACCGGATACGGGGTCTTGCTGGCGATCACGGGCTTGGTCATCTCTGGTGTCTCCTTCAATGGGGGCTCACTTGTACTCGCGTTCTTCCCACCAGGGGTAGAAGGCCGGCAGGTCCTGGCTCGGTTTGCCGGGGAACTGCGGCGGCCGCTTCTCCAAAAAGGAGGTCACCCCCTCCTTGGCGTCTGCGGTCTGGCCGAGGGCGTAGATGGCCCGGGAATCCACCTTGTGGGCCTCCATGGGGTGATCGGCGCCAAGCATGCGCCACATCATCTGCCGGGTCAGGGAAACCGAGACCGCCGAGGTGTTGTTGGCGATTTCGCGGGCGATTTCGCGGGCGCGTGGCAGCAGCTGATCCGGTGCGAGGACTTCCTTCACCAGACCACCGGCGAGGGCCTCCGCTGCCGGAAAGACGCGACCCGAGTAGGTCCACTCCAGGGCCTGACTGATGCCCACGACCCGTGGCAGGAAGTAGCTCGAACAGGCCTCGGGGACGATGCCGCGGCGGGCGAACACGAAGCCGAAGCGGGCGTTTTCCGAAGCCAGCCGGATGTCCATGGGCAGCTGCATGGTGACGCCCACGCCCACGGCCGGGCCATTGACGGCCGCGATCACCGGCTTTAAGCATTCGAAGATCCGCAGGGTCAAAAGCCCGCCGCCGTCCCTCGGTGCGATGCCGCCGCTGGCGCCGGCGCGGTCGTCGCGGCTGTCGTAGTTGAACGTGTCGCCGCCCTTTTCGAGGTCGGCGCCGGCGCAGAAACCGCGGCCTTCACCGGTGACGATGATGGCGCGGACGGCATCGTCGGCGTCGGCCTGATCGAAGGCCTCGATCATCTCCTGCATCATGGTGCCATTGAAGGCATTGAGCCGGTCCGGCCGGTTCATGGTCAGGGTCAGGATGCCGTCGGCTACCTCGTAGCGAATGGTTTCGAACGCCATGGTCTCTTCCTTCTTGCAGTCTCGTTGGGCGTGAATGGGGGCGTGAACGGGAGCATGGACAAACGTCGGCCGGTATCTTGCCCGGAACAGGGCCGCGCTGCACGACCCATCATGACAGACCGATCATGATCTGCATGATCTGAACGTGTCGCCGTGGCCGGAGACGTGAGGTCCGGCCCTGGCGTCCCGCCCCTGATGCCGAACCAACCTTGCTCCACTGGGGACCCGCGCATATCATTCGGCGGTTGCATGGGAGAGAACCATCATGGATCTGAAGCTCCGCGAGGAAGACCTCGCGTTTCAACGGGAAGTGCGCGAGTTCATTGATCGTCACTGGCCGGAAGAGGTGCGCAAGGCACGGCGCAATGTCGGTCGCTTCGAAGAGACCAAGGGCGAAGCGCCCGAGGTGCGGCGCTTCATCGATGCGTTGAACGAGCGCGGCTGGGCGGTACCCAACTGGCCCGCAGAATGGGGCGGTACCGACTGGACGCCCACCGAGAAGTACATCTGGGACAAAGAGACCGCCCGCGCCGAGTGCCCGCAGCTGTCCGCCTTCGGCGCCCGCATGCTCGCACCGGTGCTCTATACCTGGGGTACCGCGCAGCAGAAGGAGCGCTTTCTGCCGCTGATCCGCGAGCAGAAGATGATCTGGTGCCAGGGTTACTCCGAGCCGGGCGCCGGTTCCGACCTCGCCGCCCTGGCCACCCGTGCGGTGCGTGACGGCGACGAGTTCGTGGTCAACGGCACCAAGATCTGGACCACGGGCGCCCACGTGGCGGACTGGATGTTCTGTCTGGTGCGCACCGGCACCGAGGGCAAGAAACAGGAAGGCATCAGCTTCCTGCTCATCGACATGACCACGCCTGGCATCACGGTCAATCCCATTCACCTGCTCGGCGGCATCCACTCGGTGAACGAGGTGGAACTTGCGGACGTACGGGTGCCGGTGGCCAATCTGGTCGGGGAAGAGAACAAGGGCTGGACCTACGCCAAGGGCCTGCTCACCCACGAGCGCACCGGCATCGCCGGCGTGGCCCGCAGCGAAGTGATGCTGGCGCGGATGAAGGACATCGCCCGGGAGACCGGTGTCGACGGCGGCTCCCTGTGGGATGATGCCGAGTTCCGCCGCAAGGTCCACGCCCTCGAGATCGATCTCGAAGCTCTGGCCATGACCGAGCTGCGGGTGCTGTCCCAGGTGGAGCAGGGCGGCGCACCGGGACCCGAGTCCTCGATCCTCAAGATCCGCGGCACCGAGCTCAGTCAGGCGCTGCAGACCCTGCAGATCGACGTGTTCGGCTACTACGGACTGGCCTATCCGGATCAGACCCTCATCGACAACGAGGGTCCGGTGGGTCATCCCTACGGCCTCACGGCCATGCAGGCCATGCTTTACGGTCGCGCGTCGACGATCTTCGGCGGCTCCAACGAAATTCAGAAGAACATCATTTCCAAGGCGGTGCTCGGTCTCTAGGGATCGCCAGGCCTCCCCCACACACGCTAGATAGACGGCAAGAGGAAGATTCATGGATTTCTCGCTTTCCGACGAGCAGTCGCTGCTGAAGGACTCGGTCGAACGCTTCGTCCAGAACGATTACGACTTCGACAAGCGGCGCAAGGTCATGGCCGAGGAGGACGGCTTCAGCCGCAAGAACTGGCAGCAGTTCGCCGAGCTCGGCTGGCTGGCGATCCCCTTCTCCGAGGAAGACGGCGGCTTCGGTGGCGGCGCCATCGAACTGATGCTGCTCATGGAGCAGATCGGTCGTGGCCTGATCGTCGAACCCTATCTGCCCACGGTGGTTCTGGCCGGTGGCTTCCTGCGCCGTGCCGGCAGTGCCGCCCAGAAGGAGCAGTATCTCTCCGGCATCATCGACGGCAGCAAGCTGTCGGCCTTCGCCTTTGCCGAACCCCAGGGCCGCTTCAATCTCGCCGACCTCACCACCACCGCCAAGGCCAAGGGTGACGGCTACGTCCTGAGCGGCCACAAGGCCGTGGTGCTCGGCGGTCCGTCGGCTGATTTCCTGGTGGTCTCGGCCCGCACATCCGGCGATCAGCGCGATGCCGACGGCATCAGCCTGTTCCTGGTGGATGCCGGCGCCAAGGGTCTGTCCCGGCGCGACTACCCGACGGTGGATGGCCTGCGGGCCTCAGAGGTCATGCTCGAGAACGTGGAAGTAGGCAAGGACGCGCTGATCGGTGCCGAGGGCAAAGCCCTGCCGCTGATCGAGGAGGTCATCGACGACGCCATTCTGGCCGTGGGCTGCGAAGCCGTCGGCGCCATGGAAGTCCTGTACAAGGCCACGGTCGAGTACTCCAAGCAGCGGGTCCAGTTCGGCCAGCCCATCGGCAAGTTCCAGGTCCTGCAGCACCGCATGGTGGACATGTTCATGGAATACGAGCAGTCCAAGTCGCTGATGTTCATGGCGGCCATGCGCCTCGATGAGGGCTACAACGACGCCGCGAAGAAGGCCATCTCCGGCTTCAAAGTGCAGGTGGGCAAGTCCGGCCGCTTCGTCGGCCAGCAGGCGGTGCAGCTGCACGGCGGCATGGGCATGACCGAGGAACTCTCGGTAGGGCACTATTTCAAGCGCCTGACCATGATCGATACCCTGTTCGGCAACGTCGATTTCCACCTCAAGCGCTACGGCAGCTTCGACTGATGATCTGCCCGTGAGCAGCATTCCGGACTGGTTCTGGAGCGCGGTGGAGTCCCCTCGGGAAGAGGGGACGGTGGAAGTGGAGGAGTGTGCTGTCCACTTCCTGGCCTGGGGCGAGCGCCATCGGCCCGGGTTGCTGCTGGTGCACGGCATGAACGCCCACGCCCACTGGTGGGATTTCATCGCCCCGCAGCTCGCCGACCGCTACCGCATCGCCGCGCTCGATCTCACGGGCATGGGCGATTCCGACTACCGCTATGAGTATGACGCCGACACCTGGGCGGACGAACTCGTCGCCGTGGCAGACGCGACCGGACTCAGCCACGACACGGTCATCGTCGGCCACAGTTTCGGTGGCCGCATCGGCCTGCATGCTGCCGTGCGCCATGCCGATCGTTTCGCCGGACTGGTCATGGCCGACTCCGGCATCCGCGATCCCGATGACGACAGCGACGGCGAACGGCCCGGCGTCGGTGGCCGGCCGGTGCTGTACCCGGATGCAGAGACCGCCCGCAACCGCTTCCGTCTGCAGCCGCCCCAGGACTGCGCCAACAGCTACCTGCTGGAGTACATCGCGCGGCATTCCGTGATGGCCGTTGATGACGGCTTCGCATTCAAGTTCGATACCGATCTGATGGACAGCATGAGCGGGGTGTCCGGCGCGGAAGCTGCGGCGGACCTGCAGGCACTGACGCTGCCGCTGGGACTGATCTACGGCGCCGACAGCCGTCTGTTCTCGGGCCGTACCCTGGACTACATGCGACGGCTGCACGGGCGTGATTTTCCTGCGCTTCCCCTGGCTGATGCCCAGCACCATTTGTTCCTGGACCAGCCCCTGGCCTTCGTCGAAACGCTCGCATCCATGCTGGACGGACTTTGCTGAGCGCTGGCCTGAGCGCTGGTTCCCAACCGCGCCCCTTGCCGAATGCATCGACGCTGGCGATCATCAGCTGACCGGGATGGTGGAGCACGGTGATGGGGCGCGACGATTGGGATGCGGATGAAGACCTGCCGGAGGACGACCTCGACGACGAGCTGGAGGCTGAACTCGACGACGAGGACGACATCTTCGACGACGATGAACTCGGGCTCGAGGATCTCAGCGAGGAGGACATCGACTGGGATGACGACCTCGACGACCTGGATACGGATGGCCACTGGCGCGAAGGTGCCGGTGATGACGATTGGAATTGAGTGGTCAATGAGAGAGAGGAGAGCAGCATGAAACTCGGATTGAGCGCAGATGAAGTCCTGTCCACCACCCGCGCGGTACGCAAGCGCCTGGATCTCGAGCGCGAGGTGGAACAGTCGGTGCTCGACGAGTGCCTGCAGCTCGCCCTGCAGGGCCCCAGCGGGTCCAACAGCCAGCGCTGGCATTTCGTCTTCGTCCGCGACGCCGAAAAGCGCGCCAAGATCGCTTCCTGGTACAAGGCTTCCTTCGACGCCTACGCCAAGAGCCCCCAGTCGGCCCGCAATCAGCACATCGACGATGCCGACATGGCCGCCACCCAGGCCCGTGTGCTCAGTTCGGCGGATCATCTTGCCGAAAACCTGCACAAGGTGCCGGTGTTCCTGATCCCCTGCATCGAAGGTCGGCTCGATGAAGTGGGCGCGGGCAATCAGGCCATGCTGGCCGGTGCCTACGGTTCCATTCTGCCATCGGTGTGGAGTTTCATGCTGGCCGCCCGGGAACGCGGCCTGGGCACGTGCTGGACCACCCTGCACCTGCCCCACGAAAAGGAAACGGCCGAGCTGCTCGGCATTCCCTATGCCGAAGTGACCCAGGTGGCGCTGATTCCGGTGGCCTACACCATCGGCACCGACTTCAAGCCGGCCGGCCGCAAGCCCATGGACGACGTTCGCCACATCGACAGCTGGTGATCGAAGTCTGAGCGTGACGCTGCCCGGCAGGCGCCGGGCAGCTGCGGGGGCTGCGGGTCAGTACATGACCGTGCAGCCGGAGGGGCGGGGGTTATTTGGTTCGATGGGGTTTCCCGCCGACAAAGCCGCCAGGGGGTTGACCACGTAGGGCGTGGCGCCGGGGATGTCAGCCGGGTTGGAGGTGGGCTTGTCGTCGATGCCGCCCATGTACACCAGCGTCCCATCCTCGTCGATGACGTACATGTGTGGGGTGACCTGGGCGCCGTAGGCGCGCCCGACGGTGCCGTCCGGATCGAGCAGCACAGCCGTGGGGGCCGCACCACGGGATGTGGTCAGCTCGTTGGCCTGCTCAGGGCTGACATAACCCTGGCTTCCCGGCTTCGATGAAATGATGGTCAGCCAGACCACCCCATTTTCGGTGGACTCCTGCTGCAGGGTCTGCATGTTGCCCTGGTAGTGCTTCACCACGAAGGGGCAGTCGTGATTGGTCCATTCCAGGACGACGGCACTGCCGCGGAAGTCTGACAGGCTGTGGCTGACCCCGTTGCTGTCCACCGCGGTGAACTCCGGTGCCGGGCCATTGATCGTGGGGGCGGCGCTGACGGCACCGGCAAGCAGCAGGACGGTAGCGGTGAGGGTGGCGCTGGCGAAGCGCTTGAGGGCCGCTGGAGTCGTGGGCTTGTTCGTTCTGATCGTCATGAGGATTCCTCCTGGTTGGTTTGAGTGCGCGTGGCAGTGGCGGCCTTGCGGCCTAAAGTTTCGTCCAGAGCATCCACCACCAGGGCCGGTGTCAGCACTTGTGGCAGGACCCGCGGCGTGCCTCGGGGCGGATAGATCACATACAGCGGGACGCCCGCACGCCCGAACTCTTCGAGCAGGGCGGTGATGTCGGGGTCGCGGTCGGTCCAGTCCCCCTCCAGGTAGGTGACACCGTGGTTCGCCAGGGCGTTCTGCACGGCGTCGGTACGCAGTGCCACGCGCTCGTTGACCAGACAGGTGACACACCAGGCCGCGGTGAGGTTGAGGAAGACCGGCTGGCCGTTCGCGCGCAGCTCGGCGATACGGGTGGCGTTCACGGCAGCCGTCTGCTCCACCGCCATGGGACGTGAACTGAGTCCGGGGAGCATCACGATGGTCAGCCCTGCAGCGAGGACCAGACCCGCCACCGGGGCCGCGCGCAGCACCGGCGCCTGCCGGCTCAGCCAGATCGTCAGGGCAATCAGGAGCATGCCCAGCAGCACCAGCGCCACCGCGTCCGGTCCGGCCTGTCGTGCCAGCACCCACACCAGCCAGATCGCCGAGGCGTAGAGAGGGAAGGCCAACGCTTCTTTCAGCCGGACCATCCAGGGGCCGGGACGGGGCAGGCGCTGCAGCAGCCCGGGGGCGAAACACAGGGCCAGGAAGGGGGCGGCCATGCCAGCGCCCAGGGCCAGCAGCACGCTCATGGCGACGGCGGGCGGCTGCAGGATGGCCCAGCCCACGGCCGCACCCATGAAAGGTGCCGTGCAGGGCGTGGCCACCACCGCGGCCAGCAACCCGGTGCCGAAATCCCCGCCGCGACCGCTGTGCTGGCCCGCCAAGCCCATCAGGCGCGTGCCGATGTCCATCCAGCCGCTGAGTGCGAGCCCCAGCCAGAAGAACAGCAGAGCCAGGGCAGCGATGACCCAGGGTTCCTGGAGCTGGAAGCCCCAGCCGATGGCGTCACCCCCGGCGCGCAGGACCAGCAGCACGACGCCGATCAGACCGAAGCAGGACAGGACCCCGGCGGTATAGGCGTATCCGGCCCGGCGCAGGGCGGAGGCTTCGCCATGGGCGTGCTGGGTCAGCGCCAGCAGCTTCACCGAGAGGACGGGGAATACGCAGGGCATGAGGTTGAGCAGAACGCCGCCGGCGAAGGCCAGGGCCAGGGCCAGCAGCAGTCCGAGGCCGGCTGCCGTGCCCTCTGCGGCGTCGCCGGACGCCAGCGAGGCGGCACCCTGGGTCGTGAATGCAAAGCCATGGCGCTGCTCGCGACCGTCAATCCGTTCCACCAGGGTGAGGACTCCGGCCAGGGGACCGGGCGCGGGGCCGGGCGTGTAGGTCAACTCCAGGGCGCCATCGACGACCTCGAAGGATTGGCCCGCCGAGGGCTGGACGCGGCCCCAGGTGTCGGCGAAGAAGTAGGCATCGACGAGCGTTTCGGCGTCGAAGTCGCCCGGAAACCGCACGCGGTCGGCAGCGGTCTGCTCCATGGGCCAGGGCGCAGTCAGCGGCAGTCCTTCCCGTGCTTCGGCGAAGGCCGCCCGGCTGGCTTCCACCACCGCAGCCGGCCCGACCTCGAAGTGGATCGTGAAGCTGGCCTCCTCGGGGATGCACTCCTCCTCGCAGACCAGCCAGCGGGCGTGGGCGGTGATCGACAGGGGCGTGCCGGGCTCGAGGCCCTCATCGAGGGTCACTTCGAGCAGATGGTCGGCGCTGCCCTCGTAGCCGTAGTTCACCACCGGCCCGAAGGGAATGCGCTCGGGGACCGGCCACTGTATGGGCCCGACCTGTACCCCATCGGGCAGCTCGAATTCGATGCGGGTCTCTTCGCCGGACTCTCCCGGGAATGACCAGTAGGTGTGCCAGTGCTCGATGATGTCCAGATGAAGCAGCAGGTTCGTGCCGCCGCCGGCAGGAGCGCGGGCATGTTCGACGGCGAAAAATGCCTCAACCCTCGGGGTTCTGGCGTGATCAGCGGTGAGGTCAGGCGCAGCATGGGCGTGGGTCAAGAGCCCGGCCAGGATTACCCACAGGCATGATGTTTTTGTTGTCATGGCGACATCATCGGGCTGCGGGCGGTTCCTGGCAAGAGGGCACCGGGCGGCAGCGGGCGGGCAGGATGTCAGTTCGACCCGGCGTGGCCGCGGAGGTTCCCCCTCCCGGAAACGCCCGCCGGGTTCGCATCGGGCAGGCTGCGGAACGCACAGTTGGTGACAAGGGATTGCCGCTGTCGGTATTGTCCCCTGCTGAACGAGAAATCAATGACATAGGGGAAGGCGGTGCTGCAATCGTTGGCGAGAGGGGCTGGGCGTCTGCCTGCGTTGTTGGTGCTCATGGCCCTGGCGGTGGTCACGCCGGCCTTCGGCAGTGGCGAAGCGGTATCGGCCCTCGGTCGGCTCGAACCCCTGCACGGCGTGATCCGGGTCACGGCTCCGGTGAGTCCCGAAGCCACCACGGGCATGGTGCTCGGGGAGCTGTTGGTGGAACCCGGGGACGATGTCAGCCGCGGTGATCTCATCGCCGTCACCGAAACCGCGGGCCTGTTGCGGGCGCTGCTGGCCGAGGCCCAGGCCGACTTCGCCCGAAGCGAGCGCCGGTCGGAGGCGGCGGCAGGGGCTGCAGACGCGGAATGTGTCCGGGCCGAGGTGTTCCGGCGCGAGGCCGACCGGCGTGCGCGGCTGCTGCAGCAGAACCTGTCATCGGTGGAAGAGACCGAACGGGCGGCGGGCGAGGCGGATTTCCGGGCGGCGGCCTGCCGTGCGGCGCGGCTGGAAGCCGAAGCCGGCAGCGCCGAGATTGCCGTCGCCGAAGCGCGCGTGAAGCGGGCCGAGGCGGCACTGGCGCGGGCCCATGTGCGGGCACCGGCGGACGGCAGGATCCTGGAAGTCAATGCCCGTCCCGGTGAGCTGGTGGGCCGCGATGGCATCGTCGAACTCGGTCAGGTCCAGCGCATGTACGCCATCGCCGAAGTCTATGAGACGGACATCGGCCGGGTGAGGGTCGGACAGCGTGCGACGGTGAGCAGTCAGGTGTTCCCGGCTCCCCTTTCGGGGGTGGTGGAACACGTGCGGCTGCAGGTGCGCAAGCAGGATCAGCTCGGTACCGATCCGGCCGCCCGCAAGGACGCCCGCATCGTCGAGGTGGAGATCCTGCTGGACGACCCGGTGCCGGCGGCGGGCCTGAGTCATCTTCAGGTCGAAATCGTGATCGGCCGCTGAGGGAGCTGCCCTGATGTTGAGAGCACCTCTCGGCTGGAAGCAGCTGCGACATCGCCCCTTGCGCCTGCTGGTGGCGCTGACCGGCATCGGTTTTGCGGTGCTGCTGATCATGATGCAGCTCGGCTTCCGTTCGGCGCTGTTCGAAAGCGCGGTGCGCTTTCAGGAGCGCTACAACTACGACATCGCCCTGTTCAGCCCGGACAGCGTGTTCATCGTCCGGCCGGAGGCGTTTTCTATCCGCCGCCTGTATCAGACGTTGGCCGACCCGGACGTCGAATCCGTGGCGCCGGTGTACATCTTCCCCGCGGTCTGGAAGAACCCCTGGGACAACAGCCGCCGCAGCCTCAACCTGATCGGCTTCGACCCCGGCCACGACATTCTCGATGCGCCGGGATTCTCCGAGGGCCGCGCCCTGCTGCGGCGTCAGGACACCCTGCTGTTCGATTCCCGTTCCCGGCCCGAGTTCGGCCCGGTGGCCGAGCGCTTCGATCCCGGGCAGCCGCTGATCACTGAGGTCAACGACCGAGAGGTGAGCGTGGTGGGTCTGTTCGACATGGGCACGTCCTTCGGCATCGACGGCAATATCATGACCAGCGACGACAACTGGCTGCGGCTGTTTCCCGACAAGCCGCGGGAGCAGATCCATCTCGGTCTCATCACGCTGGCACCGGGCGTGGATCCCGAGGTGGTGAGGGACCGGCTGCGCGAGTATCTGCCCAAGGATGTGCTGGTACTGACCAAGCCCGACTTCATTCGCCGTGAGCAGGCCTACTGGAACTCAGCCACGCCCATCGGCTATGTCTTCGCCTTCGGCGCCATCATGGGTTTCGTGGTGGGGGCCATCATCGTCTATCAGATTCTGTTCGCCGACGTTTCCGAACATCTCGGCGAATACGCGACGTTGCGCGCCATGGGCTTCCCGCCGCTGTTCGTCGCCGGCATCGTGCTGCAGCAGGCGGCGATTCTCGGGGTGCTCGGCTACCTGCCGGGGTTGGGGGTGGCTTACCTGCTCTATGGCGTCACGGCCAATGCCACCTTCCTGCCGCTGTACATCACCTTCGACCGCGCTTCGAGCGTGCTGCTGATGACGCTGGCCATGTGTGGCATCTCGGCGCTGCTGGCGGTGCGCAAGGTGTGGAAGCTCGACCCGGCGGAGGTGTTCTGATGGGCGAAGCACCGGTCCGGGTACGCAACCTCAATCACTATTACGGTCGCGGCGCGCTGCGCAAGCAGATCCTGTTCGACATCGACACCGATATCGACCGGGGGGAGATCGTGATCGTCACCGGACCGTCGGGGTCCGGCAAGACCACCCTGCTGACCCTGGTGGGGGCGCTGCGCTCTGCCCAGGAGGGCAGCCTGCAGGTGCTCGGCCGGGAGCTGAATGGCGCTACGGGAAGTGTGCTCGAAGAGGTCCGCCGTCACATCGGCTTCATCTTTCAGCAGCACAACCTCATCGCTTCGCTGAGCGCCACGGAGAATGTGGAACTCGGTCTGAAGGTCACGAGGCGCTATCGGCGCTCTGCGCTCAGGCGCACCGCCCGCGACATGCTGGCGGCGGTGGGGCTCGAGGAGCGCATGGACTACCGAGCCGAGGCCCTGTCCGGTGGCCAGCGGCAACGGGTGGCCATTGCCCGCGCCCTGGCTGCGGAGCCGATGATGGTGCTGGCTGACGAGCCGACGGCTTCCCTGGACAGCACCTCCGGCCGTGAGGTGGTGGACCGCATGCAGGCCCTGGCGCGGGAGCAGGGCACCACGATCCTCATGGTCACCCACGACAACCGGGTGCTCGACATCGCCGACCGCATCATTCACCTGGAAGACGGCAGGCTGGCGGGGTTCACCGATTCGGTGCTGGCCAACACCCAGCACATGATGAGTCTGGTGGCCATGACCCACCAGAAGCAGGATCTGCGCAAGGTGGTGGACGGACTCGACGAGACGGGATTCCGCAATCTGCTCAAGCAGCTCGACGACGAGGCCCAGCGCGTGATCCAGGCCACGGCCCTGGCCAACGACGCGGTCTTCCACAGCCTGCTCGAGCAGGGCCTGCAGGCGGCGACCCGCAAGCTGACCCAGCTCTTCGATGCCGAGCGGGCCTCCCTGTTCCTGGTTGAGCCTGAGCGCGGCACGCTGCTGCTGCGGGTCAGTGACAATGTGGAAGGCGAAATCCGGATTCCCATCGGTACCGGCATTGCCGGCGCGGTGGCTGCGACCGGCGAACCGGTGCGGGTGGACGACGCCTACGCCGATGCGCGTTTCAACCCGGAAGTGGACAAGCTGCTGGGTTTTCGCACCCGGTCCATCCTCTGTCTGCCCATCCGCGATCGTCATCGTCAGGTGTTTGCCGTGGCCCAGCTGCTCAATCGCCGGTCGGGCGAGCCCTTCGCCGCCGAGGACGAGACCCGTCTGGCCGGCTTCCTGGATTCCCTCGGGGTGGTACTCGAAAGTCTGCAGGCCAGCGCGGCCAGCGTTGGTGAGGAGATGGCATGAGTCGGCTCGACGCCTTCGGGCGCCGCGTGCTTCAGACCTATTTCGGCCTCGACACTTCGTCACAGGAATCCCTGCTGGACACGCTGGTGTCCCAGGAGCTGGCAGGGGGCGAGTGGCTGTTCCACCAGGGCGACGCCAGCGATGGCCTCTACTTTGTCATTCGGGGCCGGCTTCAGGTCTGGCGGGAAACCGCTTCGGGTCATCCGTCGGAGCTGCTCGGTGAGGTGGTCCCCGGCGAAAGCGTCGGCGAGGTGGGATTGCTGACCGACGCGCCGCGCAGTGCCGGCACCCGGGCCGTGCGCGACAGCCTGCTGGTGCGGGTCGACAAACAGGCTTTCGATGCCCTGGCCGGCCGTCATCCCGAGCTGGTCATGCGGCTGGCAGCCAGCGTCGCCCAGCGCCTGCAGCACAACACGGCAGCCGGGCGGCGGCTGCGTCCGGAGCTGTCGTCCGTGGCCATCATCCTCATGGATGATGATCCGGAACTGCTGGCGGTGGCGGACGGCCTCGTCGACGCACTCACGGACCAGGGGCGCGCACTGGGCCTGCGCCTGGAGGCGCTGGCGGGTCTGGGGGCGTCCAGTGACGTGACGGTTACCGATGCCGATCTCGCTCCCACGCTCAAGCACTGGATCGGCGGCCTGGAGCAGACTCATGGGCGCATCGTCTTCCGGGCCAGCCCCGGGGACGGGGCCTGGCTGCGCTATGCCGCGCGTCAGGCCGATCTGGTGGTGAGACTGGCGGCTGCCGACAGCGCTTGTGACCTGCGGGACTGGGAAACGGAACTCGGTGCGCATCTGCGGGCGGGATTCGATGCCCGTCAGGCCCTGCTGCTGTGGCATCGCCCCGGCCGTTCGACGATCCAGAATACTGCGGCCTGGCTGGCACCCCGGCCCAACCTGCAGCCCCTGCATCTGCGTGCTGATCACCCCGGTGATCAGCAGCGTGTTCTGCGTGTTCTCACCGATCAGGCTACAGGACTGGTCCTCAGTGGCGGGGCGGCGCGGGGTTTCGCGCATCTCGGCGTCTATCGGGCCATGGCGGAACTCGGCATTCCCATCGATTGGGTGGGCGGCACCAGCATGGGTTCCATCATGGCTTTCACCATGGCTGCCGACTGGGGCGTGGAAGAGGCCATTGCCAAGGTCCGCACGGCCTTCGTGGGCGGCAGACCCTTCAATGACTACACCCTGCCGGTGATCTCGCTGCTGCGCGGCGGGCGCATGCAGCGGCTGGCGAAAGCCTATTTCCCGGGGGACATCGAAGATCTGCCGTTGCCCAGCTTCTGCGTATCGAGCAATTTGAGCACCGGTGAGCCCAACATCCACGAACGGGGATCGGTGTGGCAGGCCATTTGCGCCAGCGCCGCGCTGCCCGGGGTGATGCCGCCAGCCGTCCATGAAGGTCAGCTGGCGGTGGATGGGGCGATGCTGAACAACCTGCCTGTGGACGTGATGCAGGAGAAACTCGTGCGTCGCGTGGTGGCGGTGGACCTCACTTCCCGCAGACAGGTGGACGTTCCCTACGACGAGGTCCCCTCGCCCTGGGCAGTGCTGGCCGGGCGGCTGCTGCCCTTCGTGAAGCGTCAATCCGTACCCGGTGCCGCGACGATGATGCTCAAGGCCACGGAACTCGGTACCCGCCGGCGGGTGCTGGAGCTCGCAGGTCAGGCGGATCTCCTGCTGCAGCCACCGGTGCATCGATTCAGCATGCTCAGCGTGCAGCAGTTCGACGAGCTGGTGACGGCAGGCTATGAACACACCATGGAGCGAGCATCTTCATGGCTGGCGGAAGGCGGGCTCGAACAGCACTGACCCTTGCTCCCGAGGCAGTGCGAATCGCTGGCCATCGCGCGCCGGGTGCGGACTGAGCCGAACGCTCGTGGGAGCGGACTTGTCCGCGAATTCGCGGCAACCGATGTGAAAGCACGTCGCCAACTGTCGTACGAAGGGGGGGCAGCGTTCCTTCCTTCACCCCTCCGGCAGCGCCGCAACGTCGCGCACGGCCTCCCCGAAGGTCACCTGCATGGGAATGACCCCTGCCCAGACCGGGAGCGACATGTCCTCTTCGTCGTCGAGCGGACCGCCGCTGCGCACCTTCGCGGCGACCTCGACAAGCGGCAGCCGCAGGACGTCGGTCGCCTTCAGCTCCTTGGCATTGGGCGGGCGCTCGCCGTCGGGGCGGCCGTCTCGAACCCGCGCGGTGAACAGCGCCATGGCGCGGTCCTTCTCGGGACCACAGACGAGTTCCGGCTTGCCGTGGGCCATCACCGAGCGGTAGTTCATGGAGTGGTGGAAGGCGGACCGCGCCAGCACGAGGCCGTCGAGGTGCGTGACAGTGAAGCACATGTCCGTACCCGGAGTGAGTTCCTTCATGAAGCGTGCCCCGCGCGAGCCGTGAAACAGCACGCTTTCGCCGTCACGGACGTAGAACATGGGCAGTGCCACCGGTCCCGACCGCGTGACGAAGGCGATATGCGCGACATAGCCCGCGTCGAGGATGGCGTGCACGGTTTCCCGGTCGTAGCTGCCCCGGTTTGCGGCCTGCCGTACCCGGTAGGGTCGCGTTGTCGGATAGTCGCTCATGCTGTCCTCCGGATCTGATCCCAGGGGCACTATCGGCGGAAATGGGACCTATCGAAAGCGTTATTTGGAGCATTGTGATGAAGCCATGCTCATTCGTGGGATGATCGGGTGCCTGCCATGCTCCGCTGCGGGGTGAGGGCTGTGCGCGATGGCGGTGAGAGCGGATTCCTGTGCTTTCCCGGAGCATCGGGCCTGACGAACCCTGCCGATCAGCCAATCTGGAGAGCTCAATGAACGTCTCGATCACCAACGTCCACCTCGACCTCGGTGCCGGCAGGCGCGGCACCGACATGGGGCCTTCGGCCATTCACGTTGCCGGCTTGCTGCCGCGTCTGGAGCGGCTCGGCCATCGGGTCGATCAGGTGGAGAGCTTCGGCGTCGAAGCCGCGGAAGGCACCAGCGTGGGGGACGCCAAGGCTCGTTATCTGCCGGTCATTGCCCAGCTCTGCGCACGGATCGCGGACAAGGTGGAGGCGGACTGCGAGGCGGGGCGTTTTCCGCTGGTGCTGGGCGGCGACCATGCTCAGGCCATCGGCACGGTCTCGGGGCTGGCGCGGTTCTGGAGGAAGCGCGGCAAGCGCGTCGGCGTGGTCTGGGTCGATGCCCACACGGACATGAACACGCCGGATTCCAGCCCTTCCGGCAACATTCACGGCATGCCGCTCGCGGTCTTGCTGGGCCATGGGCCCAGGGAACTGACTTCCCTCGCCGGCGACGCTCCAGCGCTCGAGGCCCGCGATGTCGTGGTGATGGGTGCGCGCGCCGTCGACAGTACCGAGACGCCGTTGGTGCGCGAGAGCAGGATGCGCGTCTACACCATGAGCGAATTGGATCGGCGCGGCACCAGCGTGTGTGTGGCCGAGGCCTTCGAACTGATCGACGCCGATACCGCCGGCATCCATCTCTCCTTTGATCTCGACGGCGTCGATCCCAACGATGCGCCGGGTGTGGGTACCCCCGTTCCCGGCGGTCTCAGCCTGCGTGAAAGTCATTTGGTGTGCGAGACGGCGGCGAGTTCCGGGCGGCTGATCGGCATGGAAGTGGTGGAGCTGAACCCGACGCTCGATCACGAGAACAGAACCGGCCGCCTCGCCGTCTGGCTGATCGAGTCCGCGCTGGGCCGGACCATCCTCTGAACGGTTGAATCAGGCGGGTGGGTGCGCGCGAAGTCAGAACAGTGCCAGCTGGCCCGAGTCTTCACGGGGCACCTCGAAGCGCAGGCCATTGAGGGCCGGGTGTGGCCCGTCGAGACCGAGGCGGTGGCAGCTGATGCGAAAGCGCTCTGCCAGCAGCCGCGCGAAGGGGCCGGTGCCGACCATGCGCTGGCCGAAGCGGGCGTCGTAGGCGGCGCCGCCGCGACACTGCCGGATCAGGGACAGAACGTGATCCTTGCGTCCGGGGTAGTGCTGCGCCAGCCAGTCCTCGAACAGCGGGGCGACCTCATGGGGCAGGCGCAGCAGAATGTAGCCGGCATGACTGGCCCCCGCGTTGGCGGCCGCTTCGAGCAGGGTTTCGAGTTCGTGGTCGTTGAGTCCGGGGATCACCGGCGCCGTCATCACGCTCACGGGTATGCCGGCGTCATGCAGGCTGCGGATCATCCGCAGGCGGGTGGCCGGCGCCGCCGCCCGGGGCTCCAGCCGTCGTTTCAGTTCCGCGTCCAGCGTCGTCAGGCTCACGGCCACATGCACGAGGCCGCGCTCGGCCATGGGCGAGAGGATGTCGAGGTCGCGCAGGATCAGGGCCCCCTTGGTGGTGATGGACAGGGGATGCTGGTAGCGCTCGAGCACTTCGAGCAGCTGGCGCATGACCCGCAACTGACGCTCGATGGGCTGGTAGGGATCGGTGTTGGTGCCGATGGCGATGGGTCTGCAGACGTAGCCGGGCCGCGTCAGGGCCTTCTCCAGCAGCGCCGCTGCATCCGCCTTGTAGAACAGCCGGGTTTCGAAATCCAGGCCCGGTGACAGATCCACGTAGGCATGGGCAGGGCGGGCGAAGCAGTAGCTGCAGCCATGCTCGCAGCCACGATAGGGATTGATGGACTGGCTGAAGGGAATGTCCGGAGAGTCGTTGCGGGTGATGATGGTTCGGGCTCGCTCCGGCAGTACCTCGGTGGCGAGGGAGTCGGGGAACTCCGTCAGGGAGTCATCGGCGACGCTGTGGCTGCCTGCAAAGCGGCCCGCCGGGTTGAGGGTGGCGCCGCGGCCGCGCAGGGAATGGCTCTGAGTATCCATGAACTCATCGTAGAACTGTATTGATATACAGTCAATCTTCGAGTTCGGCGCTCAAGACGGCCAGTCGCAGTTCACGGTAGAGAAACTCGGCGATGGCTTCGTCCACGGGGCGGCGCTTGCCGGTGGCGGACAGGGTCACGGCCGCACTCGGGTAGAAATGGCCGAAGCCCGGTACCCAGGCGAATTCGTGGTTCACGTTGCGCTCGCCGAAGAGCTGCAGCAGACCGCGCGTGCCGGCCATGACGCCGGGCAGGTCCTGCTGGCCGAGCAGCAGCAGGGCGGGGGGTGGGCTGTCGGTGCCGAACTGCTTGAGCAGATCGTAGCCCCAGATGCCGCCGGACAGGGACACGACTGCACTGACCGGCGTGCCCATGCCGTAGGCGACATTGATGGCGCTGATGGCCCCGGCGGAGAAACCACCGATGGCGATCCGGGTCGGATCGACATCGAAGCGGGCGTATTCCTTGCGGACGAAGGCCACGGCGCTGTCGAGGTCGCTGGCCGCAGCGAGAATGGCGTGCCAGAGCTGGGCCCGGCTGCGTTCGTCCAGGGGCGGCAGACCCATGGCGAGGCGGGCCACATCGATGCGCCCCGTGGCGGCCGGGGACACCGCCTCCACCGGGTCCATGAGCCGCTCGAGCGCGTGGTCACCCGGCGCGGGGTCTTCCGGCGCCAGCCGGTAATCGATGCTGAAGCAGGCGTAGCCGCGTCGGGCGAGTTCCTGGCAGTAGTTGCGCACGGGCGTGTTCTTCGCGCCGTTCTCGATCACGCTGTCATCGCGGCGGTTGCCGCGATGAAAGGAGCCGCCGTGGGCCAGGATCACGGCGGGGCGGCGCGCCGGCGGGTCGTCGCCTGCCGGCAGATAGGCGTCGAGCAGCAGGGCGCGCTGCCGGGGTTCTGGGCCGTCATTGACCCGGCCCTGGCCGAACACGACGTCCTGCTCCTCGGTCACCTCGAAGCGGGCGTCGAGAAACGGCACCTCAGCCGGGGCAGCACGCTGTGGCAACGGGGCCGCGGGCGGAGCTGCCGTGGCAGCCGCCATCAGGGGCGTCATCAGGAGCAGGGTCAGCCATCTCATCAGCCTTGGGACACCTGACGGGGCTCGATGGTTCCCGTCTTCGTCCCCGCCGTGGCAGCGGCATCGAGACCGAGGAAGCGCCGCACCTCATGCGCCACCGAATCCGCGTAGTCGTGCTCCAGATGCAGATGGTGGGGCCCATCGAGTTCGATGATTTCGAGGTTCGGGTGGTGCAGGGCCCGACGTTCGACCCCGTCTCGGTACCAGCGATCGCCGCGGCTGGCGGTCAGCAGCAGGCTCGGTGCCGTCGTGGCGGCCATCAGGGCATCGAGCTGCCTGGAGGAGACCCGCAGGGGCGTGGCGAAGCGGATGCGCGGATCGCTGGACCAGGTGACGCCGCCGGCCACCGCTTTGTGGCCCCGGGCCACCAGTTCGCTGGCTGCCGCAAAGCTCTGGTCGGTGGCCTCGGTGACCCGTTGTGCCATGGCTGCCACGTCCGGATACACCGGCGGTTGCTTCTCGTGGGCTCGCAGCATCTGTTCGATGGCCTCCCGGTTGCGGGCGTTGCACTCGGCGGGTCCGCCCTGGTGATGCACCATGCCGTCAATGAGTACCACCTTGGTGACCCGCTCCGGGAACAGCCCGGCAAGCTCGGAGGCAATGGCGGCGCCCATGGAGTGGCCGATCAGCCCGAACTGTTGCCAGCCGAGGGCATCGGCTGTGGCGAGGAGGTCCTGCATGTAAGCCAGCGGAAAGTAGTGATACCCCGGCGGATGATGGTCGGAGTGGCCGTGACCGGCGAAGTCCAGGGCCAGCAGGTTCAGTTCCGGCAGCTTGGGGGCCAGGACATTAAAGCTCGCGGCGTTGTCCAACCAGCCGTGCAGGCAGAAGTAAGGATCGCCAGCAGGCGTCCCCCAGCTCAGTCCGGCCAGGGTTCTGCCGGTGATCTCGAAACGCCGTTCCTTTCCCTGCAGCATGCAGTGCTCCTGAATGGTTGTTCTGACGGAACCGCACAGTCTACCGACAGGAGCCGCTTGGCGTCCCGTTGGCGATGGGTATGATGGCACCGTGCCACTGTCGACGCCGATGGCGACTGGTCTCGACAGCGTCCTTGAAGCTGAATCGGAGTTGCATCATGCGGGAGGCGCCCAAGCCCCTGAACGAAGAAGAGCGTCTGGCCATTCTCGCGCGCTACCGCATCCTCGACACCCCGGCGGAGACGGCCTACGACGACGTCGTGGCGTTGGCGGCAGCCATCGCCGACGTGCCCACGGCGCTGATCAGTCTGGTGGACCGGGACCGGCAGTGGTTCAAGGCCCGGATCGGTCTCGATGTCGAGGAGACGAGCCGCAGTGAGTCGTTCTGTTCCTGGGCGGTCTACGAGTCCGCACCGCTGGTGGTGCCGGATGCCCTTGAAGATGAACGATTCCTGGGCAATCCACTGACCGAGGGCGAGGGCGGCATCCGTTTCTATGCGGGGATACCGTTGCGGACACCGGAACGGGCGGTGCTGGGGACGCTGTGCGTGATCGACACCCGGCCCCGGGAGATCACGCCCGGGCAGCTCGAGTCCCTGGAACGGCTGGCGCGGCTGGTCATGCAGCAACTGGAGAGTCGGCGTGCGTCGGACGAACTCGCCGCGGCCCTGGAACGGGCGCGCATCATCAGTGAACTGGTCCCCGTCTGTGCCTACTGCCGACGCATCCGCGATGACGATGCGTTCTGGAACACGCTGGAGGAATATCTGGAAGCCCGGGCTGGCGCCCAGGTCTCCCACGGCATCTGCCCCGCCTGCGCAAAACAGCACTTCGCTGATCTGTAGGCGGGCTGGCGGTTGTGGGCGCATTTCGTCTGGAACGAAATGCGCCGATCTTCGTGACATCCAGCGAAGGCAATGACATCAGCTTCGGCTTAACGCCACCAGATCGGCCCAATCGCTTTGCGATTAGGGCCTTCCCACAAGTTGGCGCAACGCCAGATTCGAGCGGTAAGCCCTTGTGGGAGAGCGCTATTTCGCGCAGCGAAATGCGCCGATCTGCGTGACGTTCAGCGAAGGCAATGACGTCGGCTTCGGCAGAGCGCCACGAGATCGGCCCAATCGCTTTGCGATTAGGGCCTTCCCACAAGTTGGCGCAACGCCAGATTCGAGCGGTAAGCCCTTGTGGGAGAGCGCTATTTCGCGCAGCGAAATGCGCCGATCTGCGTGACGTTCAGCGAAGGCAATGACGTCGGCTTCGGCAGAGCGCCACGAGATCGGCCCAATCGCTTTGCGATTAGGGCCTTCCCACAAGTTGGCGCAACGCCAGATTCGAGCGGTAAGCCCTTGTGGGCGCATTTCGTCTGGAACGAAATGCGTCGCACGAAGTGCGCCGCGAAGCGGGGCGCGCCAGGGATGGCGCGCAACCGAGCGCTATTTCGCGCAGCGAAATGCGCCGATCTCGATGGCGTGCAGCGAAGGCAATGCCGTCAGTT
>JAFIFL010000347.1 GCA_020832055.1 Gammaproteobacteria bacterium | reverse complement strand
AAGGCCCTAATCGCGCAGCGATTGGGCCGATCTGCAGGCGCTTAGCCGAAGCCGATGCCGCTGCCTTTGCTGGACGCCATCGAGATCGGCGCATTTCGCTGCGCGAAATAGCGCTCTCCCACAAGCTGGCAACGCCCCCTTTGTGGGAAGGCCCTAATCGCAAAGCGATTGGGCCGATCTGAAAGCGCTCTGCCGAAACCGATGTCGCAGCCTTCGCTGCAGGTCAGCGGCGACACCTTTGTCCGTCTGATGGCTTAGGCGGATCGCTGCGCGCTCAGTCGGCGGCGTCCTGCTGCTCCGAGCGGGCCTGGGTGATCTGGCTGCCGGGCGGGACACTGCGGGTCAACCAGACGTTGCCGCCGATGGTGGAACCCCGACCGATGGTGACCCGGCCGAGCACCGTGGCACCGGCATAAATCACCACATCGTCCTCGACGATGGGATGCCGGGGCTGACCCTTGGCCAGCGCGCCGTCCTCCTGCACTTCGAAGCGCTTCGCTCCCAGGGTGACGGCCTGATAGAGGCGCACGTTGTCGCCGATCTCGGCCGTCTCGCCGATCACCACGCCGGTGCCGTGGTCGATGAAGAAGTGGTGGCCGATGGTGGCGCCAGGGTGGATGTCTATGCCGGTCTCGGAATGCGCCAGTTCGGCGATGATGCGAGCCAGCAGCGGCAGGTCGAGGCGGTACAGTTCGTGGGCGATGCGATGATGGATCAGGGCCAGGATGCCCGGGTAGCACAGCAGCACCTCGTCCATGCTGCGGGCGGCAGGGTCTCCGGCATAGGCCGCCTCGACGTCCTCGTCGAGCAGCCGGCGCAGATTCGGCAGCGTGTGGGCGAAGGCGGTGATACGTTCCCGGGCTTCGGCCCGAGCCTGATCGGGCGGACGCTCGCTGTGGCCCAGGCGGCGGTTGGAAAGCTCCAGCCGCGCCTCCTCCAGAAGGGCATTCAGCGCCCGATCGAGGGCGTGACCAACGTAAAAGTCCTCCCCGTCACGCTGCAGGTCGGAGGGCCCGAGGCGCAGCGGGAACAGGGCCCCGCGCAACAGCCGCATGGCTTCGGCCACCCGGTCCACGGAGGGGAATTCGCGGTCGCCACGGTCCTGTTCGCGGCTGCGGCGCTTGCGCCAGGCTTCGCGGGCTTCGGCGAGGCCGGTGACGATGGTGACCAAGTCCCAATGCTTGGGGTCCTGCGTATCGGTCATGCTGGCCTCGTTGGCTGCGGACATCGAAGGTAGGGTGGGTATGCGCGCAACCCTAACACCGCTCGGGCAGTCGGCCTACGGACTGCCGGGGCGCGCTACCATGTGAACTCTGCCGCGCAGGAGCCGCAAGGAATGACAGACTTCGACCCCTGGATCTCCGACCGCGCGCTGATCGTCTACATCGACATCAAGTCGCCCTATGCCTTCGTCGCCCGGGACCCGACCCGGGCCCTGGCCACGCAGCTGGGCATCGACATCGACTGGCGGCCGCTGACGCTGGACATCCCGAGCTATCTCGGCAGCGCGCGAACCGGAGCCGGTGGCAAGGTCGTGGAGAGCAGCCGTTCGTCGAGCCAGTGGGATGCCGTGCGCTACGCCTATCGGGATGCCCGCCGCTATGCCGCGCTCGCCGGCCATACTTTGCGCGGCACCACCAAGATCTGGGATTCCTCCCTGGCGCACATCGGCTTGCTGTGGGCGAAGCAGCAGGGCGATGCCGTACTCGATGCCTGTCTGGGTCGGATCTACCCGCCGTTCTGGCGCCGGGAACTGGATATCGAAGCACTGGAGGTCATCGAGCGCGAACTGGCGGCGGCCGGTGCCGATGTCAGCGGCTTCCGGAACTACTGCGAAGGGGAAGGGCGGGAGAGCCACGACGCCATGCAGGCAGCGATCTTCGATGCCGGCATCTTCGGGGTGCCGGCCTATGTGCTGCCGTCCTGCCTTCCGGCCGGTGACTGGTTTTTTGGTCGTGAGCATCTGCCCAGAGTGGCCTGGCTCCTGACCGGCCGCGATGGGCGGGCACCGGACGTGGCATTTCCCTGCACGGCGGACACCCCATGACGGACCCCTTGGCCATGATCGACGCCCAGCCGTTGACGCTGTGCGTCGACTTCAAGAATCCACATGCCTTCCTGGCCGTGTCGCCGACGGTGGCCTTGGCGGCCGAACTTGGCCTGACCGTGAACTGGCTGCCGCGGATGGCGCCAGCCATCGAGCGGCCAACCCTGCCTTCTGCAGGCGATGCGCGCGGGGTGCGCCACCGGCGCTTTCGCGCCGAGTACACGGCCCGCGAAATTGGGCGCTACGCCGAGGTTCATGGCCTCGTGATCCGTGACATCTACCGGCGTCCGGACGTGACCCTGGCGTCCATCGGGCTGCTGTGGGCGCGGCGGGCGGGGCCGGGCTCGACGCAGCGTTATGTGACAGAGGTCTTCGCCGGGCACTGGGACGGATCGCTGGATCTGGAGCAGCCGGCGGAACTCGAAGCGGTGCTGGCCGCCAGTGGCGCGGCTGCAGACGGCTTCGCCGCCTTCGTTGCCGGCGACGGCCGGACTGAACTCGCTGCGCTGCAGGACGCACTTATCGAGCGCGGCGTATTCACGGTGCCCACCTACTTCGTCGCCGGCGAGTTGTTCGTCGGCCGCGCCCACCTGCCCATGATCCGCTCCCTGTTGCACTGAACTCCATGAACTTGCTGCGCCCTCTGCTTCTCTGTGGGAAGGCCCTAATCGCAAAGCGATTGGGCCGATCGCGGAGCGCGCTGCCGGAGCTGAAGTCGCTGCCTGCGCTGGACGTTCTCCAGATCGGCGCATTTCGCTTTGCGAAA
>JAFIFL010000038.1 GCA_020832055.1 Gammaproteobacteria bacterium | reverse complement strand
GCGCCATCCCTGGCGCTTCGCTGATCGTCCGCCGCCTTCAGTGGCTGCGCGTGGTCGTGAGGTCGTCGAGATCGGCCACGCTCTGGCGCAGCGTCACGAAGTCGACGAGGATGTGGCCGGTTTCCTGCAGCAGGCCGTCGTAGTCGTCTTCTTCGTTCGCGGCCACGTCCCCGCCGTTTTCCTCCTTGCCTTCATCCACCGGCATGCCGTCCTCATCGAGAGCCGTCAGGGGCGGGGGGCCGCCGCTGGCACCACCAGCGGCTTCGCCGGCGGCGGTGAGTTGGCGCAACTGTTCCATGTCCTCGATGGGCTCCTTGCCGCGGGCAATGCGGCGACGGTTCTCCAGATCCACGCGCCAGGCCTCGTCTTCGGCCTTCTCCTGCCGGCGCTGGGCCTCGTTCAGCGAGATGTGGGTTCGCGCCGCCTGTTGCCGATTGCGACTGACCAGATCATTGAGGTAGGCGAACTCCGGATCGTGCTCGATGCGGGACTGATGGCGCACGTCCAGCATGCTGATCATGGGCGCAAGGCTCTGCTCGCGACGGAAACGGGTCGGCCGGATCACGTCCCAGGGCAGCGCGTCGGTCAGGGTGCTCTCGCCGATTCGCTCCTGGTCGTAGAGTTCGGGAAACTCGATGTCGGGGATGATGCCCTGGTGCTGTGTGCTCTGGCCGGATACCCGATAGAACTTCGCCTGGGTCAGTTTGAGCTGACCACGGTTGAGCGGGATCAGGGTCTGCACGGTGCCTTTGCCGAAGGTCTGCCCGCCAATCACCAGACCGCGCTGGTAGTCCTGGATGGCGCCGGCGAAAATCTCCGAAGCGGACGCCGAAAGCCGGTTGACCAGCACGGCGAGCGGGCCTTCCCAGGCCACCTCGCCGCCCTCGTCATTGAACAGGTCGACCCGACCGCTGGCGCTGCGCACCTGGACTGTGGGACCAGCCTTGATGAACAGGCCGGTCAGGGCGCTGGCCTCCTGCAGCGAGCCGCCGCCGTTGTTGCGCAGATCCACGATGATGCCATCGACTTCCTCTTTCTCGAGTTCCGCGATCAGGCGCCGCACGTCACGGGTGGTGCTCTTGTACTCCGGATCCCCGGCCTGCAGGGCCTTGAAGTCGATGTAGAAGGTGGGGATCTCGATCACGCCGACTTTGTGCTGACGTCCATTGCGCTCGATCTCGATGACGCGCCGCTGCGCGGACTGCTCTTCGAGCTTGACGGCCTCCCGGACCAGGCTGATCTCGCGAGGCTGGGCACCGGGGCCGGCATCAGCGCCGACCACATCGAGGCGGACCGTGGTGCCGGCGGGGCCGCGGATGAGATCGACCACGTCGTCGAGGCGCCAACCGATCACATCGACCATCTCCTCGTCGTCCTGGGCGACACCGACGATGCGGTCGGACGGGCGCAGCAGGGCGCTCTTGTCGGCAGGGCCGGCCGGTACGAGGCGCACCACCGAGGTGTACTCGTCCTCGGTACGCAGCACCGCGCCGATCCCCTCCAGGGAGAGGCTCATGTTGATGTTGAAGTTCTCGGAAGTCCGCGGAGAGAAATACTGGGTGTGGGGGTCGAAGGACATGGCGACCGAGTTCATGAAGACCTGAAACGCATCCTCGGAATTGGTCTGGGCGGCGCGGACGAGGCGGTTGCGGTAGCGGCGCTCCAGGGTGGTGGCGATGTCGTCGAGTTCGCGGTCATTGAGCTTCATGGACAGGACGTTTGCCTTCAACCGCCGGGTCCAGAGATCATCCATGGCGGCGCGATCCTCGACCCAGGGCGACTTGGCGCGGTCGACCTCCAGAGTGGCATCGGTGTCGAAGTCGAGCTGATCGAGGCCGGCCTCGATCTTCTCCAGCGTGAAGGTCAGCCTCTCTTCGAGGCGCTTCTGGTAGCGGTTGAAGATCTCGAAGGCCGGCTCGAGGTTGCCCTGACGCAGGGCATCGTCGAGCAGGTAGCGATAGGGCTCGAATGCGGCAATGTCACTGGCGACGAAGTAGGAACGCTGGGGGTCGAGCATTTCGACGTAGCGGTCGAGAATTTCGCTGGAGAGTTCGTCGTCGAGGCGCTGGCGGACGTAGTGATGCCGGGTGAGCTGCTCGATGACGTTGATGCTGGTGCGGGCGTGCTCTTCCATGGGCGCCAGCGTTTCGAAGACCACCGGTTCTTTCCCGGTGGTTTCGGACTTGACTGTCTCAGCACTGCTTGCTTCTGCGTCAGCGTTCCCGGGTGTCCCAACACTGGTTTCGATGTCCGCTTCGACATCGGCTTCGGGCAGTGCCTGGGCCGTGGGTAGCGTGGTGTAGGACAGGACCACCAGGCAGAGTAGCGGGACCAGTTTGCGCATTGCGGATGTCATCATCCAGACCTCTCGTCTGACTTGGACGTGACGCGTTCGACTCCAGGATCGGAGCTCGCGCATTCGCCTTCCAAATGGTTGGACCAGCACATCACCCCAAGGGTTCCGAAAGGGGAACATGCCAGTCCATCGCAGTGTGGTGCCTTTCGACCAACGTATTCCCCGCTTGCGTTCCCAATGTGGCTCAGTTGGCGCCTGCGGTTTCAGACGCGTGCGGTTATAGTAGGCAGCCCTGCGCCGGCCACGCAACTGGCCATGCGCAAGGTGCGCTTCTGCCTGCGGGCACCCATCCCCTCCAGCATTCGGAGTCTTCATGCGAATCCATACCCGTTTCACCCGAGCCCGCATCCTTGCCGCCGTCATCCTCGGCCCTCTGGCCCTGGCAGGTTGCGGAGAAACCGGCGGGCCCGACGCGGCTGCAGCACCGGAGGACGTGCCGGAAAGCGCCGCCGGCCGCATGAGCTATGGCGCCGGCTACGCCCTGGCGAGTTCGGTGCAGGACCAGCTCGGCGAGGATTTCCACGCCGACGGCTTCAGGACAGGCATCGCTGACGCCCTGGCGGGAGGCGAGCTCAGGGTTTCCGACGACGATCTCGAACAGGCCCGTGATGACATCCTGGCGCGCAGAGCCAGCTCCCAGGGCCAGCGGGCTGCCACCAATCTCGAGGCTGCACGGGAGTTCCTGGCCGAGAATGCCGCCCGTGAAGGCATCACGGTGACGGCATCCGGGTTGCAGTACGAGGTCCTTGCCGAAGGGGCTGAGGATGCTCCGAGCCCCACTGCGGACAGTGAGGTGGTCACGCACTACACCGGCCGGCTCGCTGATGGCACGGTGTTCGACAGCTCCGAGGCCCGAGGTCAACCTGCCACCTTCGGCGTCAGTCAGGTGATTGCCGGCTGGCAGGAGGCCCTGCAGCTGATGAAGGTCGGCGATCGGTTGCGTATCTGGCTGCCGCCGGAGCTCGCCTATGGTGAGCGCGGAGCGGGTGGCGACATTCCGCCGAACGCCGCGCTGGTGTTCGAGGTCGAACTGCTCGAGATCGTCAATTGAGTGACGCCCGCGAGAATTCCCAGGCCGTCCGCCTGCGCATCCTGCGCCGGCGGATCCTGCTTGGAACCCTCGCGGTGCTGGCCCTGTTCTTCTCGTTCTGGCGGGCCTGGGAGCTGGAGTCGCGGCTGTTCTTCGAGCTGCTGCTCGGCAGTGTGCTTCTGGTCCTGGCCATGGCCCTGATCGGGGCCGGTATGGCCTGGCTCATCGGCTGGGTCCGGTCGCGCGGGAAGCGCTGATCGGTCAAGGCCGTGTCACGCAGGCCCGGTACTGCGACGGACGCCGCTCCGGCCCGGCTGAAGCCGGTGGCCGGAGGGGCTGTCGTGGTGGTGAAGCAGCGGCTGCTGCCGTTGCCTGGATCGCCCACAGCTGGATTCGATGGAGCCGCGCAGGCCGGCAGGCATCGGGCGGTGCGGCGGTGCGTCAGCGCTTGTCGACGGGCAGGAAATCCCGGTGGGGGTGGCCCGTGTAGAGCTGCCGGGGACGACCGATGCGGTAGCTTCCGCTGATCATCTCGTTCCAGTGGGCAATCCACCCCGGGGTTCGGCCGGTGGCGAACATGACCGTGAACATATTGACCGGAATACCGATGGCCTTGAGGATGATTCCCGAATAGAAGTCGACGTTGGGATAGAGCTTGCGCTCGACGAAGTAGTCGTCTTCCAGGGCGATTTTTTCCAGCTCCATGGCCAGCTTGAGTTGCGGGTCGCTGCCGAGTCCGAGTTCTGCCAGCACTTCGTCGCAGGTCTGCTTCATGACCCGGGCGCGAGGGTCGTAATTCTTGTAGACCCGGTGGCCGAAACCCATGAGGCGGAAGGGGTCGTTCTTGTCCTTGGCCTTCTTGACGAATTCACCCACCCGGGAGGCATCGCCGATCTCGTCGAGCATGGTCAGCACCGCTTCGTTGGCGCCACCGTGGGAAGGTCCCCAGAGCGCGGCGATGCCGGAGGCGATACAGGCGAAAGGGTTGGCGCCGGTGGAACCCGCGAGGCGAACGGTCGAGGTGGACGCATTCTGCTCATGATCGGCATGCAGCATGAATATCCGGTCCATGGCCTTGGCGATGACCGGATTGACCACGAAGGGCTCGCAGGGATTACCGAACATCATGTAGAGGAAGTTCTCGGCGTAGCTGAGATCGTTGCGCGGATACATGAACGGCTGGCCGAGGGAGTATTTGTAGCACATGGCCGCCAGGGTCGGCATTTTGGCGATCAGGCGCATGGCGGAGACGCGGCGATGGTGTTCGTCGGCGATGTCCAGCGAGTCGTGGTAGAAGGCCGAAAGGGCACCCACCACCCCGATCATGATGGCCATGGGGTGGGCGTCACGGCGAAAGCCGTTGAAGAACACCCGCAGCTGCTCGTGAACCATGGTGTGGTGACTGATGGTGAAGTCGAAGTTGGCTTTCTGACTGGCATTCGGCAGTTCACCGTTCAGGAGCAGGTAGCACACCTCGAGGAAATCGGACTGTTCCGCGAGTTGCTCGATCGGGTAGCCCCGGTGCAGGAGGATGCCGGCGTCGCCGTCGATGTAGGTGATGGCGGATTCGCAGGAGGCCGTGGAGACGAAGCCCGGGTCGTAGGTGAAGTAGCCCTGTGCCGTGAGTCCGGAAACGTCGATGACGTCCGGCCCGGTCGTGCCGGCGAGAATGGGCAGGTCAATGGGGTCACGGCCCTCGATGGTCAGCCGGGCTTTTTTGGCCATGCGTGGCTCCTGGGGGGTCGGTTCTGGTTGGATAGGAGCCGGAAAGCTAGCGGCGGGATCGGGGGTTGTCAACGAACGCCGTGTGGTTGCCGCACTAACGCCTGCACGCGCAATTGTTTGTCAACCCAGGGGCATACATCTATCATGCGGACCCCGACCGACGGGTCCGCTGCACTGGTTCGCCTTGCGCCTCGATGCGCGACGACGACTTGTGCTCAGCGCTTGCCACGAGGCTCGAGTCCGCCTGTGATGTGGCCCGCGCCGTGCACCGGCATCGGTCATGAGTGCGCACGACCCGATGACGCGGCAGGTTGCGGATTCGCCCCCGGCCCTCGTGTCCGAGGGGCGGGCGATCCGGCACGGGCCCCGTCCCGTAGACTGTTTCGAGTTGCAGGTTCCTTCCACCCGGCCAGATGAGATACGGATGAAGACACGTGAACGCCCCGTCAACCTCGATCTCACCAAGTTCAGTTTTCCCCTTCCGGCGCTGACGTCGATCACCCATCGCATCACCGGGGTGATCCTGTTCGTCGGGCTGGCCTTTCTGCTCTACGCCTTCAATCTGTCGCTGGCGTCTCCTGCCGCCTTCGCCGAGGCCGTGGCCCTGTTTGATGCGCCGCTGGCGAAGCTGATCACCTGGGGGCTGCTCACGGCGCTGGGCTATCATCTGGTGGCCGGCATCAAGCACCTGTTTCTGGATTTCGACTTCGGTGACACCCTCGAGGGCGCGCGGCTCGGCGCCCAGATCACCATCGGCCTGGCGGTGATCCTCAGCATTCTGGCGGGAGTCTGGGTATGGTGACCAACGCAACCAGTCTGACGCGCAGCGGACTGTCGGATTTCATCATCCAGCGCGTGAGCGCGTTGATTCTCGGCCTCTACACTATCTGCATCACGGGGTTCCTGCTGCTGACGCCGGATCTCGACTACGCCACCTGGGTTGCTTTTCACGGTGGCACCTGGATGCAGCTGTTCAGCACGCTGGCGGTGCTGGCGCTGGCGGCCCATGCCTGGATCGGCATGTGGACCGTCGGGACCGACTACATACGTGAGCATTACTTCGGGCAACGGGCAACGGTCTTTCGTTCTATCTACATGGTGATCTGTGCCGGCGTGCTGTTCGTTTTCGTCGCCTGGTCGCTGCAAATCTTCTGGAGACTCTGACCGATGGCCAAACTTCGGACCATGACCTTCGACGCCGTGATCGTCGGCGGCGGTGGGGCGGGCATGCGTGCCTCCCTGCAGCTCGCCCAGAGCGGCCTGAATACGGCAATGCTGTCCAAGGTGTTCCCGACCCGCTCCCACACGGTTTCGGCCCAGGGCGGCATCACCTGTGCCATTGCCAGCGACGATCCCAATGACGACTGGCGCTGGCACATGTACGACACCGTCAAGGGGTCGGACTACATCGGTGATCAGGACGCCATCGAGTACATGTGCAGTGTCGGGCCCCAGGCCGTGTTCGAACTGGAGCACATGGGGCTGCCGTTCTCACGCACCGAGACCGGGCGCATCTATCAGCGTCCGTTTGGCGGCCAGTCCAAGGACTATGGCAAGGGTGGCCAGGCTGCGCGGACCTGCGCTGCCGCCGACCGTACCGGCCACGCGCTGCTCCATACCCTCTACCAGCAGAATCTGAAGGCGAAGACGACCATCCTTTCGGAGTGGTTCGCCGTCGATCTGGTGACCAACCAGGACGGCGCCGTGACCGGCGTCATCGCCATCTGCATCGAGACCGGTGAGACCGTCTACATCCGTACCAAGGCTGTGGTTCTGGCCACGGGCGGGGCGGGGCGGATCTACGCTTCCACCACCAATGCGCTGATGAATACCGGCGACGGGGTGGGCATGGCGCTGCGTGCCGGCGTGCCCGTGCAGGATATGGAGATGTGGCAGTTCCATCCCACCGGCATCTATGGGGCCGGGACCCTGGTGACCGAAGGCTGCCGGGGCGAGGGTGGCTACCTGATCAACAAGGACGGCGAGCGCTTCATGGAGCGCTACGCGCCCAACGCCAAGGATCTGGCGGGCCGCGACGTGGTGGCGCGCTCCATGGTCCTCGAGATCCTCGAGGGCCGCGGCTGTGGTCCGGAAGGCGATCACGTCATGCTCAAGCTCGATCATCTGGGCGAGAAGATTCTGAACAGCCGCCTGCCCGGTATCTGTGAGCTTTCAAAGACCTTTGCCCACGTGGATCCGGTCAAGGAACCGATTCCGGTGGTGCCCACCTGTCATTACATGATGGGCGGCATCGCCACCAACGTGCATGGTCAGGCCATCACCATGGGCCCGGACGGCAACGATGCCTTCGTGCCGGGTCTGTTCGCCTGCGGCGAGGCGGCCTGCGTGTCAGTGCACGGTGCCAACCGCTTGGGCGGCAATTCCCTGCTCGATCTGGTGGTCTTCGGACGTGCGGCGGGCATGCACATCGAGGAATCCCTGCGTCAGGGTGTCGGCTTTCGTGAAGCCAGCGACAGCGATTTCGAGCGCGCCATGTCCCGGCTCGATGCCCTGGAGTCGTCGAGCTCCGGCGAAAGCGTTCCGGCTTTGCGCAAGGAACTGCAGAACTGCATGCAGAACAACTTCGGTGTGTTCCGCACCGAGGAGTACATGGGCAAGGGCGTGCAGCAACTCGCGGATCTGCGTGAGCGCATCAGTAAGGCGCATCTCGAGGACAAGAGCTCGGCCTTCAATACGGCACGTCTCGAAGCACTGGAGCTCGGCAACCTGCTGGAGATCGCCGAGGCCACGGCCATTGCAGCCATGGAACGCAAGGAGAGCCGTGGCGCCCATGCGCGCGATGACTTCCAGGAACGGGACGACGACAACTGGCTGTGCCATTCCATGTATTTCCCGGCGGATCGACGCGTCGGCAAGCGGGCGGTGAATTTCTCTCCCAAGACTGTGGACACCTTCCAGCCGAAGGCCCGCACCTACTGATCTATCGAGTTACGGAGACCAGCCGCCATGCAAGTCAGCATCTACCGCTACAATCCGGATACCGACGAGGCTCCCTGGATGCAGGACGTGGACGTGGACATTCCCGCGGGCCGCGACCTGATGGTCCTCGACGTCCTGGAACTGATGAAATCGAAGGATGCCAGCATTTCCTACCGGCGCTCCTGCCGCGAGGGCGTGTGTGGCTCCGATGGCGTCAACATGAACGGCCGCAACGGTCTGGCCTGCATCACGCCGCTGTCTGAGGTGGTGAAGAAGGATCGCCTCGTGCTGCGTCCCCTGCCCGGCCTGCCGGTGATCCGGGATCTGGTGGTGGACATGACCCAGTTCTTCCGCCAGTACGAGAAGATCCAGCCTTACCTGCAGAACGACAAGCCCGCGCCGGCCACGGAGCGTCTGCAGTCGCCGGAGGAGCGCGAGAAGCTCGACGGTCTCTACGAGTGCATCCTCTGCGCCTGCTGCTCCACGGCCTGCCCGTCATTCTGGTGGAACCCGGACAAGTTCATCGGTCCGGCAGGACTGCTGCAGGCCTATCGCTTCCTGTCCGATTCCCGGGATACGGCCACCGCCGCGCGGTTGGCGGATCTGGACGATCCATTCAGCGTATTCCGCTGCCGTGGCATCATGAACTGCGTCAGCGTCTGCCCGAAGGGTCTCAACCCGACCCGGGCCATCGGCCATATCAAGCACATGCTGCTGCAACAGGGGACCTGATCCGATCGAGGTTCCGGGCCGGTGCCCTGCCGGTCCGCGCAGAAGGCGAGCACGGTCCGGACTGTTGCCGGTCACGACTCCAAAGTGCAGCGCCTGCCGGCACGTCAGGGCCGGCAGGCTGATTCCGAATCGGAGTGGTGAACGCCATGCAGGACAGTTTGATGGAAATCATGCGACGGACTTCCCATTTGTCGGGAGGCAATGTCGCTTACATCGAACAGCTCTACGAAAACTATCTCGAAGATGCCGGCAGCGTCCCGGACGAGTGGCGCAACCACTTCGAGAAGCTTCCCCGCGTCGATGGGGCCATAGCCCCCGATGTGCCCCACGCACCCATCCGGACCCACTTCGAACTGCTCGGCAGGAGCCGCAATCGTGCCCGCGCCGTGCCCATGAGCGTGGAAGTTTCCAGCGAGCACGAAAAGAAGCAGGTCCGGGTTCTCGAACTGATCAGTGCCTATCGTCACAGGGGCCACAAGCGCGCCAACATCGACCCCTTGGGGCTCATGGAGCGGCCGCCGACCCCGGTTCTCGACCTCGCCTTCCACCGGCTGTCGGAAGCCGATCTCGACACGGTGTTTCAGACCGGCTCCTTCTTTTTCGGTGACCCGGAAGCGCCGCTCAAGGAAATCATCAAGGCCCTGGAGGCGACCTACTGCGGCACCATCGGTGCCGAGTTCATGCACATCGTCGACGAGGCCGAGAAACTCTGGGTACAGCAGCGTCTGGAGAGCGTCCGCTCCCACCCCGAGATCTCGGTGGAGGCAAAGATGATGATCCTGGAGCGGCTGGTGGCCGCCGAGGGTCTCGAAAAGTATCTGCACAATCGCTATCCGGGCACCAAGCGCTTCGGTCTCGAAGGCGGTGAGTCGCTGATTCCCGCCCTGCATGAGTGTCTGCAGCGGGCCGGGTCCCACGGTACCGTCGAAACGGTCATCGGCATGGCCCACCGGGGCCGCCTGAACGTGCTGGTGAACATCCTGGGCAAGCAGCCGGAGGAACTCTTCGACGAGTTCGAGGGCAAGGTGCCGAAAGGTGTCGGTTCCGGCGACGTGAAATACCACCAGGGATTCTCCTGCAACGTCATGACGCCCGGTGGTGAGATGCACGTAGCGCTGAGCTTCAACCCTTCTCACCTCGAGATCGTCGGACCGGTGGTGGTGGGAAGCGTCCGTGCCCGCCAGGACCGGCGCCTGGACTACCGCAACAAGAAGGTGCTGCCGCTTTTGATCCACGGCGACGCCGCCATTGCCGGGCAGGGTGTGGTCATGGAGACGTTTCAGATGTCCCAGACCCGTGGGTTCCGGACCGGCGGGACGATTCACGTCGTGATCAACAATCAGGTCGGATTCACCACCAGTCGCCAGGACGACGCCCGTTCCACCGAGTACTGCACGGAAGTGGCGAAAATGGTGCAGGCACCGATCCTGCATGTGAATGGCGATGATCCCGAAGCGGTGGTGTTCGCCATGCAACTCGCGGTGGATTACCGCATGGAATTCGGCAAGGACGTGGTCATCGACCTCGTCTGTTACCGGCGGCGCGGTCACAACGAGGCCGAAGAGCCGGCCAAGACCCAACCGCAGATGTACGCCAAGATCCGCAAGCATCCCACCACGCGGTCGCTGTACACGAAGCATCTGATTGCTGCGGGAGTGATCGAGGAATCCCGGGAGCAGGAACTCATCGATGCCTCCCGCGACGCTCTCGACACCGGCCGCCACGTGGCGCTGTCCCTGGTGTCTGAGCCCGATTCCTCGCTCTTCGTCGACTGGCGGCCCTACCTTGGCCACCAGTGGACCTCGCCCTGCGATACCGAGTTCGACATGGGCACCTTCCAGCAGTTGGCCAACAGGCTGCTAGAGGTGCCGGACGGATTTCAGCTCCACAGGCAGGTGGAAAAACTGCTCGAAGACCGGCGCAAGATGACTGCAGGGGCGATGCCCATCAACTGGGGTTATGCGGAAACCATGGCCTACGCGACGCTGCTGCACGAAGGGCATCCGGTCCGGCTCACGGGGCAGGATGTGGGGGTCGGCACGTTCTCCCATCGCCATGCCACGCTCTACGACCAGAAGATCGGCACCCGGCACATTCCGCTCAATGAGCTTTCAGAGACGCCGACTTTCGACATCTATGACTCCCTGCTGTCGGAGGAGGCGGTGCTGGCATTCGAGTACGGCTACGCCACGACGATGCCCAACAGCCTGGTGATCTGGGAGGCTCAGTTCGGTGACTTTGCCAACGGGGCTCAGGTGGTCATCGACCAGTTCATTTCCTCCGGTGAGCTGAAGTGGGGCCGCCTCTGCGGATTGACGCTGCTGCTTCCCCATGGCTACGAGGGGGCCGGCCCGGAACACTCCTCGGCGCGGCTCGAGCGGTTCCTGCAGCTCTCTGCCGAGCACAACATCCAGGTCTGTGTCCCCACCACGCCGGCGCAGGTCTACCACATGCTGAGAAGGCAGGTGAAGCGCCCCTTGCGCAAGCCGCTGGTGGTGATGACGCCCAAAAGCCTGCTGCGCCACAAACTGGCCGTCTCGACGCTGGAAGACCTGTGTGAAGGCTCCTTTCAAACGGTGATCGGCGAGTCTGACCATCTCGATCCGGCGAAGGTCGTGCGCGTGGTGATGTGTTCGGGCAAGGTCTATTACGATCTCCTGCAGCAGCGTCGCGCGGACGAACGGGACGACATCGCCATCGTCCGCATCGAGCAGCTCTATCCCTTCCCTGAAGAAGAGCTGGCGGCCGCCATCGCGCCGTACGTCAACGCCAAGGATGTGGTCTGGTGTCAGGAAGAACCCATGAACCAGGGCGCCTGGTACCCGTCCCAGCACCACATGAGGCGGGTCCTGCTGGGCCACAGCGATTCCGTCTATCTGCGTTACGCTGGCCGCGATGCCTCGGCTGCGCCCGCAGGCGGATACATGTCGGTGCATGTCGAGCAGCAGGAGCGCCTCGTCAAGGAAGCGCTCTATGGCTGATGCACCCCCGCCGGCATCACGCCTCACCGAAACGCGAAGACCAGTAGGGACACAACGATGAGCATCGAGATCAAGGCCCCACAATTTCCCGAGTCGGTAGCGGATGGGACCATCGCCACCTGGCACCGCAAGGTCGGCGAAGCCTGTCAGCGCGACGATCTGCTGGTGGATATCGAAACCGACAAGGTGGTGCTGGAAGTGGTGGCGCCGGCGGACGGCGTGCTGACCCGCATCGTAAAGGGCGAGGGGGATACCGTACTTTCCGAGGAGTTGCTGGCCGAGTTCGAGGCCGGCGGGGAAGCCTCTGCGGGCGCGGATGCTGCAGAGTCCGAGTCAGGTCAGGCCGACTCGGACTCCGACAGCGACGAACAGGACCAGATCTTTGCTGCGGACGCGCCCATGTCTCCGGCGGCGAGGAAACTGGCCAAGGAGCAGGGCATCGATCCCACCGTCGTCGAAGGCACCGGCAAGGATGGGCGCATCACCAAGGAGGACGTGCAGCGGGCCGCTCTGCGACCGGCGAAGCCGGCAGCAGAGCCTGCAGCCGGCGCTGCGCCCAAAGATGCCGGGAAGCCGGCGAGTCCTGCCGCGCCGGCGGGCCCCGATCTCGATCGGCTGCCGGGGGTGGGTGTGGATCACGAGGAGCGCCCTTCGCGGCGCGTTCCCATGACCCGGTTGCGGGCCAGCATTGCCCGCCGGCTGGTGGAAGCGCAGCAGACCGCTGCCATGCTGACCACCTTCAACGAGGTCGACATGACCGCGGTGATGGCCCTCCGGTCCCGCCACAAGGACGCCTTCGAGAAGGCCCATAACGGCACCCGGCTCGGTTTCATGTCCTTCTTCGTGCGCGCCGCCTGCGAGGCGCTCAAGCGCTTCCCGGCCGTGAATGCCTCCATCGACGGCAGCGATATCGTCTACCACGGGTTCTATGACGTGGGCGTCGCTGTATCCACGGAGCGGGGGCTGGTGGTACCGGTGATCCGCGATGCGGACGGGCTGGGCCTTGCCCAGATCGAAGATTCTATCCGTGACTTCGGATTGCGGGCACGGGACGGCAAGCTCGGCCTTGCGGACATGACCGGCGGGACGTTCACGATCTCCAATGGCGGTGTGTTCGGCTCATTGCTGTCCACACCCATCCTGAACCCGCCGCAAACCGCCATCCTCGGCATGCACAAGATCCAGGATCGGCCCATGGTGGTGGATGGTGAGATCAAGGCGGTGCCGATGATGTATCTCGCCCTGTCTTACGATCATCGGCTGATCGACGGCTCGGAGGCGGTGCGCTTTCTGGTGGCCATCAAGGATCTCATCGAGGATCCGGCGCGCATGCTGCTGGATATCTGAATTCGGACCGGGCGCCAGTCGGTGCCCGGACCACGCTTAGGCAAAGGGACAACCCGATGGCAGACAAATACGACGTGATCGTGATCGGTGCCGGCCCGGCGGGCTACCACGCCGCGATTCGCTGTGCGCAACTTGGCCTTTCCACCGCGTGCATCGACAAGTCGCTGGGCGAGGACGGCAAGCCGGCCTATGGCGGCACCTGCCTGAACTGGGGCTGCATTCCGTCCAAGGCGCTGCTCGACGCCAGCCACAAACTGGTGGAAGCCCGTGATCACCTGGCCGAACTCGGTGTGAAAACCGGCAAGGTCAGCGTCGACCTCGAACAGATGATGACCCACAAGGCCGGGGTGGTGAAGAAGCTCACCGGCGGCATTGCCGGTCTGTTCAAGGCCAATGGGGTGACCGACCTGCCAGGCACCGGGCGCCTGCTCTCGGGCCGCAAGGTCGAGTACACGGATCATGACGGTGCGACCCTTACCCTGGAGGCGACTTCGGTGATCCTCGCACCGGGATCGGTGCCGGTGAACATCGACCCGACACCGCTGGACGGCGAGTACATTCTCGACTCCACGGGTGCCCTAGAGATGTCGAGCGTGCCGAAGAAGCTCTGTGTCATTGGCGCCGGTGTGATCGGTCTCGAACTGGGCAGTGTCTGGAGCCGTCTCGGCAGCGAAGTGGTGGTGCTCGAAGCCCTCGATGACTTCCTGCCCATGGTGGATCGGCGCATCGCCTCCGATGCGCTGAAGATCTTCCGCAAGCAGGGTCTCGACATTCGCCTCGGCACCCGCGTCACCGGTTCCGAGATCAAGAACAAGAAGGTGGAGGTGGCCTACAAGGACAAGGACGGCGAACACGTTGCCAAGGTGGATCGCGTCATCGTGGCCGTGGGAAGGCGTCCCTTCACCGATGGCCTGCTGGCGCCTGATTGTGGCGTGAATCTCGATGAGCGCGGGTTCATTTTCGTCAATGACCTCTGCGCCACCGACGCGCCGGGTGTCTATGCCACCGGCGACGTGGTGCGCGGCCCCATGCTGGCCCATAAGGGCATGGAGGAAGGCCTGATGGTGGCGGAGCGCATCGCGGGCAAGAAGCCCATGGTGAACTATGATGCGGTGCCGAGCGTGATCTACACCCACCCGGAAGTGGCCTGGGTGGGACGGACGGAAGACGAACTCAAGCGCAGCGGCGAAGCCTTCGAGGTGGGCAGTTTCCCCTTCGCGGCCAACGGCCGGGCCATGGCCGCCAATGACACCGAAGGCATGGTCAAGATCATCACCGACGCCGAGACCGACCGCATTATCGGGGTGCACATCCTGGGGCCGCAGGCATCGGAGCTGATTGCCCAGGCCGTCATCGCCATGGAGTTCAGCGCCAGTGCCGAGGACCTGGCTCTGACCATGTTCGCCCATCCGACCCTGTCGGAGTCGCTGCATGAGGCCGCCATGGGTGTCCATGGCCATTCGATCCACATGGCGAATCGAAAACGCAAGAAGTGACGCCGGCGCAAGCCGGCAATCATCCGGGTGGCGAGCACCCGGTGTTCAACTTACGGGAACCGATATGAATCTGCATGAATACCAGGCCAAGAGCCTGTTCCGGGATTACGGGATCCCGGTCTCCACGGGCTTCGCGGTGGATACGGCTGAGGAAGCCGTGGAAGCCGCCAAAAAGATCGGCGGTGATCGCTGGGTCGCCAAGGTCCAGGTCCACGCTGGCGGGCGCGGCAAGGCCGGGGGCGTCAAGCTCTGCAACAGCCTCGACGAAGTACGGGCCTTCGCGGACAGCTGGATCGGCAAGAACATCGTCACCTTCCAGACCGACGAAAATGGTCAGCCGGTGAGCAAGATCTTCGTGGAGTCGCTGACCGACATCGACCGCGAACTCTATCTCGGCGCGGTGGTGGACCGTTCCAGCCGTCGTGTGGTCTTCATGGCTTCCACCGAGGGTGGCGTGGAGATCGAGAAGGTCGCCGAGGAGACGCCGGAGAAGATCCTGCGGGCGATCATCGACCCCTACGTCGGTGCCCAGCCCTACCAGGGAAGGCAGCTGGCCTTTGCTCTGGGGCTGAAGGGGGAGCAGGTCAAACAGTTCACCAGCGTGTTCATGGCGCTCGCGAAACTGTTCGAGGAGAACGACTGCGCCCTGCTGGAGATCAATCCGCTGGTGATCACCAAGGAGGGCAATGTCCATTGCCTCGACGCCAAGCTTGGGCTCGACGGTAACGCGCTCTATCGCCATCCCAACCTCAAGAAGATGCACGATCCTTCCCAGGAGGACGAGCGCGAGGCCGATGCGGCCAAGTTCAACCTCAACTATGTGGCCCTCGACGGCAGCATCGGCTGCATGGTCAACGGCGCCGGACTCGCCATGGGCACCATGGATCTGGTGAAGCACCGCGGTGGTTCGCCGGCCAACTTCCTCGATGTCGGCGGCGGTGCCACCAAGGAAGCGGTGTCCGAAGCCTTCAAGATCATTCTCTCGGACACCAACGTCAAGGCCGTGCTGATCAACATCTTCGGCGGCATCGTCTCCTGCGCCACCATCGCCGACGGCATCATCGGTGCGGTGGAGGAAGTGGGGGTGAACGTACCCGTGGTGGTGCGCTTCGAGGGCAACAACGCTGAGAACGGCCGCAAGCGGCTGGCCGACTCCGGACTCAACATCACTGCAGCCAAGAGCCTGACCGATGCAGCGGACAAGGCTGTCGCCGCCGCAGGAGGAAAGGCATGAGCATTCTCGTCGACAAGAACACGAAGGTCATCTGTCAGGGCTTCACAGGCTCCCAGGGCACGCTGCACTCGGAGCAGGCGCTGAAGTACGGCACCAAACTCGTGGGTGGCGTGACCCCCGGCAAGGGTGGTGGCAAGCATCTCGGTCTGCCGATCTTCGACACCGTCCGCGATGCCGTCGACGCGACCGGCGCCACCGCATCGGTGATCTACGTGCCGGCGGCTTTCTGCAAGGATTCCATCCTGGAAGCTGCAGACGCAGGTATCGAACTCATCGTCTGCATCACGGAGGGGATTCCCACCCTCGACATGCTGGCGGTGAAGGCGGCCATCGAGACCCGCAGCCACGTCCGGCTCGTGGGCCCGAACTGTCCGGGTGTGATCACCCCAGGCGAGTGTAAGATCGGCATCATGCCTGGTGAGATTCACCTGCCGGGCAAGGTGGGTATCGTCTCCCGCTCCGGCACGCTGACCTACGAGGCTGTCAAACAGACCACGGATCGCGGCTTCGGCCAGTCGAGCTGCGTGGGCATTGGTGGTGATCCGATCCCCGGCAGCAACTTCATCGACATTCTCGCCCTGTTCGAAAAGGATCCGGGCACGGAAGCCATCGTGATGGTGGGCGAGATCGGCGGCAACGCCGAAGAGGAGGCCGCCGAGTTCATCAAGGCCAATGTGACCAAGCCGGTGGTGGGTTACATTGCCGGCGTCACGGCGCCTCCCGGCAAGCGCATGGGCCATGCCGGTGCCATCATTGCCGGCGGCAAGGGTACCGCGAAGGAGAAGTTCGCCGCCCTGAATGCCGCAGGTGTACGCACCGTCGAAAGTCTCGCCGATATCGGTGATGCTCTGGCCGAAGTCACCGGCTGGAAGTGATCCCCACCCGGCGGGGGGGGGGGGGGGCGGGGGCGCCGATCTGCGGCCACGGCGATCCTCCCTGAGCCTGGTTCCGGGCTTGAATTCGGGCCCCTTAAGCCCCATCTGTGGTGTTCCATCGTCTCTACTGCTACGGGGAACAGCCATCCATGACCGCTGACACCACAGCCTCCACGACACGGGAAACCCGGGGATTCGAAGCCGAAGCCAAACAGCTGCTGAAGCTGATGATCCATTCCCTGTACTCCAATCGTGAAGTCTTCCTGCGGGAGCTGATCTCCAACGCTTCGGATGCGGCCGACAAGCTGCGGTTCGTGGCCCTCGAACAACCGGAGCTGCTCGAGGAGGATCCGGAGTGCCGGGTACGGATCGAAGTCGACCGGAAGGCCCGGGAGATCCGTATCAGCGACAACGGCATCGGCATGAACCGGGAGGAGCTGATCGACAACCTCGGCACCATCGCCCGATCCGGCACCGCAAGATTCTTAGAACAGCTCAGCGGCGACCGCGCCAAGGACGCACAGCTCATCGGCCAGTTCGGGGTCGGTTTCTATGCCTCGTTCATCGTCGCCGATCGTGTGGTCGTCGAGACCCGCCGTGCAGGCGATCCGTCCGGTCAGGGCCACCGGTGGTCGTCCACCGGCGAGGCTGACTACGACATCGAGCCCTGCGACCGTGCCGAGCGGGGCACGACCGTGACGCTCATCCTGCGGGAGGATGCCGACGAGTTTCTCGAGCCCTTCCGTCTGCGCAGCGTGATCAAGAAGTATGCCGATCACATTGCCATTCCGGTGCAGTTGCGCAAGCCGGCTGACGACAGCGGCGAGGCGGAAGCCGAAACCCCGGCCGAAGAGCCCTGGGAGACCATCAATGCTGCCAAGGCCCTGTGGACCCGTGCTCGCAATGACATCAGCGATGACGAGTACCGGGAGTTCTACCACCACGTTGCCCACGACTTCGAGGACCCGCTGGCCTGGAGTCACAATCGCGTGGAGGGCAAGCTCGAATACACCAGTCTGCTCTATCTGCCGAAGCGGGCGCCCTTCGACCTCTATGATCGTGAGTCGCCGCGGGGGCTGAAGCTTTACGTCAGGCGGGTGTTCATTCTCGACAACGCGGAGCAGTTCCTGCCGCTGTATCTGCGCTTTGCGCGCGGTGTGATCGACTCGTCCGACCTGCCGCTGAATGTCTCGCGGGAACTGCTGCAGGAGGATGAGCGGGTCGACAGCATTCGAGCGGGTCTCACCAAGCGTATTCTCGATCTGCTCGAAAAACTGGCCAGGGAGCAGCCCGACGACTATCAGGCGTTCTGGAAGGAGTTCGGCCGGGTGCTCAAGGAAGGGCCGGCAGAGGACTTCGGCAATCGGGAGCGCATTGCCTCGCTGCTCCGCTTTGCCACCACCCATGACGACGCGGCCGAGCAGGCCCATGGGCTTGCCGACTACGTGGCGCGGATGAAGGACGGCCAGAAGCACATCTACTACGTCACCGGCGACAGCTTCGCAGCGGCCAAGGGCTCGCCCCATCTCGAAGTGTTCCGCAAGCACGGCGTCGAGGTGCTGCTGCTGACCGACCGCCTCGACGAGTGGCTGATGAGCCAGCTCGGGGAGTTCGACGGCAAGACCCTGCGTGACGTGGCCCGCGGTGATCTCGACCTCGAAGCCCTGGGTATCGAGGACACCCAGGCGGATGCCGAAACCGGGGCCGACAACGATGCGCCCGGCGCAGCGGTGGAACGGGTGCGCAAGACCCTTGGTGATCGCGTGGCCGAAGTGAGGTTGTCCAAACGGCTGACGGATTCGCCTGCCTGTCTGATCATTCCTGAGCATGACATGGGCGCACAGATGCGGCGGCTGCTGCAGGCCGCCGGGCAGGAGCCGCCGGCCAGCAAGCCGATTCTCGAGATCAATGGTGATCACCCCCTGGTAAGACGGCTGTCGAGCAGTGAAGATGATGCCCGTTCGGCGGACCTCGCGGAGGTGCTGTTCGATCAGGCGACGCTGGCGGAAGGGGATCCCCTGGAAGATCCTGCGGCCTATGTGCGTCGCATCAACCGGCTGCTGGCGGAGCTGAGCTGATGCGGCCTGGTCGCGCGCCTGTGCAGTCGCTGGCGCGGATCTGACACTTCGCTCACGAGGTTCATGCATGGCAGAACGGATTCCCGGGATCGTGGCCGTGCTCGGAGGAGGCAACTTCGGCACGGTCATCGCCAACATCATTGCCGCCCGGGGTCATCAGGTGCATTTGTGGATGCGCGACCCCGAGCAGGTGGCGGACACCCGGCGCTGGGGTGAGAATCGGCGCTACCTGCCGGGTCATCCGCTCCACCGCCGGGTCGAGGTGATGGCGGATCTGCAGCAGGCGCTGGCCGGGACCGGCATGGTCTTCGTGGCCGTGCCCAGCGCTTCCATTCGCGAGGTGGCGCAGGACATGGCGCGGCTGATCGCGCCTGCCACCTTCGTGATCAGCACGACCAAGGGTATCGAGGGCCCGGGCGCCCTGGCGCCGGAGGGCAGCGGAACCGCGTTCCGGCTGATGAGCGAGATCATCGAGGGCTACTGCCCGGATGCCCGGGTGGGCGTGCTGTCAGGGCCGAATCTTGCCGAGGAGATTGCCAGCGGCGACTACACCGGCACGGTGGTGGCGAGCAGCGATGCACAATTGCGCAGTCGGGTGCAGGATACCCTGCATTCCCGCTCCTTCCGGGTCTACTCCAACCCGGATCGCTATGGCGTGGAACTCGCCGGAGCACTGAAGAACATTTATGCCATTGCCTCGGGCATGGCCGCGGCACTGGGGGCGGGCCAGAACACCCGGGCCATGCTCATCACTCGCGGGCTCGGGGAAATGAGCCAATTCGCGGCCAGCCAGGGAGCCAATCCCCTGACCTTCCTCGGCCTTGCCGGTGTCGGGGATCTCATGGTCACCTGTGCCTCGCCCCTGTCGCGCAATTTCCAGCTCGGTTCTGCAGTGGGCCAGGGAGCCTCCCTCGCCCAGGCCCAGGAAGAAGTCGGTAAACTGGCCGAGGGCGTCAATACCATCGCGGTGGTGCATGCCCGGGCACGGGAGCTCGACGTCAACATGCCCATCGTCCAGGGTCTGCACGAAATCCTGTTCGAAGGCCGCGCCCTGGCTGAAGTGCTGGTGCGCCTGATGCTGGCCGAGCAGCGGGACGATGTGGCCTTCGTGACATCGACAGCGGGCTTGGAGCAGGACCGGGAGTGATGATGAGTTTTTCGATCACCTTGCCAAACGGATGGCATGCCGTATCAAAGCTGCATGGCGTCGCTGTGTCAGGACTGCTGCTTGCCTGCATCCTGTTCGGGGCATCGGCCTCTGCCGGGCAGGCGGCAGCCGGCATCGATCCTTTTGCCGGTGCCGAGGTGGCCTATACGACCACCGGGCAATCCGTGCGCACCCATGCGGTCCCGGTGGACCGCATCTCGCGCGTCGATGGTTTCATGCAGCCGCGCACGTCCCGGGACGTGAAGGGGCGCCTGAGCAGTGTCACATGGCGCCACCCCCGCGGCGTGACGCCGGATGCCGTGTATGCGCATTTGCGCGAGCAGCTGCGCGGCGAGCCCTGGTACGAGTGCCAGAGCCGGGACTGCGGGCCGAGCACCTACTGGGCCCACCGGCAGTTCGAAGTCGCCGATCTCTACGGCCGTGATGGCAGTCAGTTCTATGTCGCCGTTCCCCGGGCAACGGCGGCGGGTCCCGTGCTGACCATGCTCTATGTGGTGCAGCGTGGCACCCGGGAGGTGCTCGCCCATATTGCGGAGATCGTCATCGAGCAGACCGACCCGGCTTCGGCGGACCCGAACCTGATGGCGCGTGCCCTGCTCGACACCGGCGTGGCCCGTCTGCCGATGGTGTTCACCACTGACGGAGAGGCGGACGGTGACATCGAGCCGCTGCTGCAGGGGCTCGCCAAGGCTGCCAACGAGCTGCCGCCAGCCTCGGAGCTCTGGCTGGTGGTGCATCTGCGGGATCGCGGTCGTGGCAGTGAGGCCACCGTGACGGCCTCCCATGATCGCGCCGAGCGTCTTGCCGAGCGGTTGGCGAGTGCTGTATCGGGTCGGCAGGTCGCGGGCTTCGGCGTCGGTTCACTGATTCCCGGTGTGCTCGGGGACGAAGACGCCGTTGTTCAGGTCGTCGTCCAGCGGCCGGCCGACTGAGCAGGATGGCCATCTCATCGCGGGAAGCGGCACCACCGGAACTGCAGACCGTACGGGACTGGCTGCGCTGGACCGGGTCGCAGCTTGGGCGCGCGGAGCTGCACTTCGGTCATGGAACGGACTCGGCCTGGGACGAGGCAGTGGCGCTGGTGCTGGGCTGGCTGCGGATTCCCGAGGATCGTGCGGATGTCCTGCTCGATGCCCGGGTCACCCGCCAGGAAGCGGCAGCCCTGGCGGCATGCATCGCGCGGCGGATCGATGAACGCGTTCCGGTTCCCTACCTCACCGGATGTGCCCGCTTCGCCGGTCTGGAGTTCGAAGTGGATCCGCGGGTCCTGATTCCCCGTTCGCCCATGGCCGAATTGCTCCAGACGGGGCTGCAGCCCTGGTTGGGGGGGCGTCAGCCTCATCGCATTCTCGATCTCTGCACGGGCAGTGGCTGCATCGGCATTGCGGCCGCGATGGCGTTCCCGGAGGCGGAAGTGGTGCTGGCGGACATTGACGCCGGCGCCCTCGAGGTGGCGCGACGCAATGTCCGCCGTCACGGGCTCGAGGATCGGGTGCGGGTGCTCGAGAGCGATCTGTTTGCGGGGCTGGGCGGGGCCACCTCAGGCGACGCGAGCTTCGATGTGATCCTGTGCAACCCGCCGTATGTGGATCCGGCGGATCTCGCGAGCATGCCGGAGGAATTCCGGCATGAACCGATGGCGGCACTCGCGGGCGGTGGCGCTGACGGGCTGGAACTGGTGCAGCGTTTGCTGCGGGCCGCCCCCGAGCATCTGCAGGACGGTGGGCTGCTGGTATTGGAGGTGGGCAACTCGGCACCGGCGCTGCTGGCCAGGGAACCGAAGCTCGAGTGGGTGTGGCCGGAACTCGAGGCCGGCGGCTTCGGGGTGGGGATCATCGATCGCGCCGGGCTGGTAGCGGGTCTGAGGCAGGATTGACGGCAGCTCGCCAGTTCCGCTGGTGTAGTCAGTTGCGTCGATAAGGCTTGCAGCAGGCTGGAAGCATGCAGGCGGCTGCGCCGCGCTTCGTCCAGCTTCCACAGCAGAGCCTTCGATCGAAACGTGTTCCACAGGAGAGCGCTTGCTGAAGCGGCCGGCGGCCTGCGCTATGATCGCCGCCGCGCATCCTCGGCAGTGGAATCCTCATGTCAGGCAACAGCTTCGGGCGTCTGTTCACGGTCACGACCTTCGGCGAAAGCCATGGCCCGGCCCTCGGCTGTATTGTCGACGGCTGCCCGCCCGGTCTGCCGCTCACCGAGGCGGATATCCAACTCGATCTCGACCGCCGCCGCCCGGGTACTTCGAAGTACACCACCCAGCGGCGTGAACCCGATCAGGTGCGCATTCTGTCCGGCGTCTTCGAGGGCGAAACCACGGGCACCCCGATCGGGCTTGTGATCGAGAACATGGATCAGCGGTCCCGGGACTACGCCGATATAGCCAAGCAGTACCGTCCTGCCCATGCCGACCTCACCTACGATCGCAAGTACGGGCGTCGGGACTACCGGGGGGGCGGTCGTTCGTCGGCCAGGGAGACCGCCGCCCGAGTGGCCGCAGGCGCCATCGCGCGGCGCTACCTCGAGCTGCGCTGCGGCGTGGTGGTCCGCGGCTATCTGTCCCAGATGGGAGCGTTCCTGCCGGGTCGGCACGATTGGGATGCCGTGGCGCAGAACCCTTTCTTCTGGCCCGATCCGGAGACGGTCGGCGATCTCGAGGCCGCCATCGACGGCCTGCGCCGGGAGGGAGATTCGGTGGGAGCCCGGGTCACCGTGGTGGCCAGTAATGTTCCGCCGGGTCTCGGTGAGCCGGTGTTCGACAAGCTCGATGCCGACCTCGCCCACGCCCTGATGGGCATCAATGCCGTGCGGGCGGTGGAGATCGGCGATGGCATGGCCGTAATCACCCAGCGCGGCAGCGAGCACCGTGACGAGATGACGAAGGAGGGTTTTCTTTCGAACCGGGCGGGAGGCACCCTCGGCGGCATCAGCAGTGGCCAGGACATTGTCGCCAGCATCGCCCTGAAGCCGACTTCCAGCGTGCGTATTCCCGGCCGCAGCATCGATCGCGACGGCAACGAAGTGGAGGTGGTGACCACCGGTCGTCACGATCCCTGTGTCGGTATCCGCGCGACCCCCATCGCCGAAGCCATGGTGGCCTTAGTCCTCATGGATCACCTGCTGCGCCATCGCGGACAGAACCCCAATCGGGCACCGAACACCCAGGACTGACGACCGTTCGTGGGGAGGGCGCTATTTCGCACCGCGAAATGCGCCGATCGGCAGGGCATCCAGCGAAGGCAGCGTCCTCGGCTCCGGCAGAGCGCTTCGAGATCGGCCCAATCGCTTTGCGATTAGGGCCTTCCCACAGTTGGGATGACGCCAGCTTCGAGGGATACGCCCTTGTGGGAGAGCGCTATTTCGCACCGCGA
>JAFIFL010000037.1 GCA_020832055.1 Gammaproteobacteria bacterium | reverse complement strand
AAAGTGGTTTTTGTATGGCTCTAGATTAATCACTTTTTGACCTCTAATTTTTATGTGAGTGCTCTTCTTATCGGTTGCGCGCGACTTTCTCGTGGTTGACATCAGAAAAGAGCATTTTCGTCTTTCAGGGCTTGCATTGAATTCAGAATTGCGCGCCCCGTCCTTCACTGTTCGTCCAGGCAGTTTGGATCCGTATCAAGTTGAAAAGGGTACGAGGCCGATCGAGCATGGGGTCAACAGGGAAGCGAAAGAGAGTAGGCGGGACCACTTTGAGATTCCATTCGCCTATCGCCGTTATCGTGACTGCCCTCCTCCTGATCGCTCGAACAATCCCGTCGCCCGATTCAGTCGTTTCCCGATAGCATCATTCAACACTCGTTCATCCCCGATCAATAGGGTGCAGTGCTCGCTGGCCCGGGTGACGCCGGTGTAGATGAGCTCCCGCGTGAGGATCGGACTCGGTGTGTCGGGCAGGACGATGGCGACGTGGTTGAACTCAGAGCCCTGGGACTTATGCACCGTCATGGCGAATACGGTCTCACAGTGCTGCAAGCGGCTCGGCAGGATCCAGTGGATGGCGTCGCTGCCGTCGCCGGCAGGGAAGGCGACGCGCAGGACCATGGGGCTGTCCGATTTGCCGGGCTCGGCGGGCAGGCGAAAGGTGATGCCGACATCGCCATTCATCACGCCGAGGCCGTAGTCATTGCGGGTAACGATCACCGGGCGGCCTTCGTACCAGTGGCTGCGCTGAGCTTCCTCCTTGAGCAGTCCGGCGCGGTTCAGGGCGCGGGCGATGCGGGTGTTGATGGCTCTCAGTCCCCAGTCGCCCCCGCGTAGTGCTGTGAGCATCTGAAAACGGGTGTGGGCTTTCAGTACGACCTGGGCCCAGGCGTCGAAGTCATGCCGTTCGGCGTCGGCTGGCGGACGCTGCTCGCTCAGGGCATTGAGATAGTCGGCGAAACTCGGCAGAGCTTCCTCTGCGGTGGCCAAGGTCTCCAAGGCTTGGTCGTGCGGGCTTCGCAGCAGCAGTTTGTGGAGATCGTTGTGTTCGCCGCTGGCCAGCGTGGCCCGTGCTACTTCGACATCACCGCTGTTGATGGCCTGGGCCAGGGCGTGGATGCCGCTGCCTGCCTCGAAGCGAAAGCTTTGGCGCAGCATGGAGATGGCCTGATCGAGGGGCGTGCCATCGGAATCTGTCAGGGTCGAGTCGATGACCTCGCCTGTGGCTTCCATCAGCCACTGAACGGTAGCTGGCGTGTAATGGCCCTCGGCCGCTCGGCCGCAGAGACTGCCGAGGACGGCGCCGGCTTCCACAGAGGCGAGTTGATCCTTGTCGCCGACCAGAACGAGCCTCGCCTGGGGCGGCAGCGCCTCGAACAGGTTGGCCATCATTTCTTCGTCGACCATGGAGGCTTCGTCCACGACGACGAGGTCCACCGATAGCGGGTTGTCGCGATGATGGCGTGGCCGGCCGGAGTCGCCGATGTTGCCCAACAGGCGGTGGAGTGTTTCGACGCGGGTCGGGATGGCCTCTCGAATCGTTTCCCCGTTGCTGATGGCGCTGAGGTCCAACTCGCCCACTTTCTGGGCGATGGATTCGTTCAAGCGGGCAGCCGCCTTGCCGGTGGGGGCCGCTAGCCGAATGCGCAGGGCGCGGCCGTCTCCCTGTTCGGGATCGTGTGCGATGGCCTGCAGGAGTGCCAGCAGATTGAGTACGGTGGTGGTCTTGCCGGTACCTGGGCCGCCGGTGATGACTGCGAAGCGGGTTCGGGTGGCCAAGGCACAGGCGAGTTTCTGCCAATCCGGGCCGTCTGCATCCGCGGTGGCAGGGAAGAGTTGGCCGAGAAGTGTGCGCAGCCGCGAGGTGTCCGCAGGCAGCGTGCTTTGCAGGCGGTCCATGACACCCTGATCGATGCGGCGTTCGATCTGCCAGTAGCGGAACAGGAACAGGCGTTGACCATCCAGGACCACCGGAGCGCGCGTGCTGTTCGCCTGATCTGGCTCGGCGACGAGATCTGTCGCTTTTAATGCGGTCTGCAGGCTCTCGATGCTCTGACCCGCAAGCAGGCTGGCTGGCGAGAGCAGTGCGGGTGCCCGATCGCGCTCGCCGCTCAGATGGCCGTTTGGGTCCGCAAGCAGTTCCTGCAGATCGAGCAGGACGTGACCCTGCCCCACGCGATGGCTGAGCAGCCCTATGGAAATCAGCGCCAACGGTGGCGTCTCGGGGCGCAGTCTGGCGAACGTCCGGACGAGGCTGCGATCCACGGCACGCAGCCAGCGCTGGTCCACCCAGGCCTGAAGAAGCAGCAGTAGGGCCGCCTGATCGCTGAGGACAGTCTCGGTGGTCAGGTGCTCGGCGCTGGTATCGGCCGGGACGCGCCGGAGGCTGTTTGCAGTCATGTCAGCCGGCCTCCGCCAAGTGGAGTTCGGGATCCCCGAACAAGGCGTCCAGCTGATCGATGAAATCGCGATCGGGCTTGTGATACCAGACTCCACGGCTGTCGGCCCCGAGGCCACGCAGGAAGACGAACAGGCCGCCGCCGATGTGGCGCTCGTAGTCGTAGTCGGGCAGGCGGCGCTTCAGGTGGCGGTGCAGTGCCAGCAGATAGAGGCTGAACTGCACGTCATAGCGCTTGTCGATCAGGGCCGCCGACAGGGTGGCGTCGGTGTACGTCGCATCGTCGGGCCCGAGGTAGTTGGACTTCCAGTCGATCACGTAATAGCGCCCATCGTACTCGGCGACAAGGTCGATGAACCCCTTGATGAGGCCGTTGAGCTGGAACTCTGCCAGGGCCGGTCGGGGCAGCTCCGGCTGAATGGACTGGGCCACCAACTCGCCGAGTTGTTGTGCATTGGTGCGCCGGGCGGCGAAGTGGAAGGGCTGCTCGACCTTGTAGCGGTGGAGTTCACCGAGCTTGAAGCAGGCGTCCCTTGCGCAGGGCAGCGGCGTATTGAGTAGGGCTTCGAGCCAGTCCGTCGCAACGTCGGCATGGGCACCCCAGCCGCGCAGCATGCAGCGTCGCGCCACGACGGTGCGCAGGGCATCCGGGTCTTCGAGCGCCTGCGCGAAGCCCACTTCGCCGGCCCATTCCAGGAGCCCGTGGAGAAAGGTTCCAGGCTCGGGGCCGCGAGGGAAACTGTGCAGAGTGTCAGGAGTGGGTTTGCCTGTGCGTGATGGTGCGTTGGATGACTCAGCGATGTTGGCGGCATCCGGAAATGATTCGGATTCGCTGTCATCTCCTTCCAACATGGCCTCCTCCGTCCGGTTGGCCTCGGCGGCTGTTTCGGGGGCGGAGTCTGTTGCGCTGGCCTGGGTCTCGAGGCTGGAGTAGCTGGCAATCCACCAGGACTCGAAGTGGAGGTCCCCGGCGGTACGGGCGGACGTCAGCGTCAGCGCCTGTTCTTCCAGCTTTACCTTGGTGCAAGGCAGAGGATCATCGATCCAGCTGACCTGGATGGATGGGCAATCCTTTGCGAGGCCATCAAGCCGCTTCAGCAAATCGCCCGGAGTCTTGTATTCGGCAACACCGGCAAGCAGGTAGCCGAGGGCGCTGTGTTCGTTCTTGATGGTCTTGCCGCCGGGAGCGATGGGTGCAACACCGAGGAAACAGGCGTGGCAGGCCCGGGTGACGGTCACGTAGAGCAGGCGCAGGTCTTCCCGCATTGCCTCTGCAGCTGCTTCGGTGTGGGGATCTCTTCCGTTTGGATTGCCTTGGTCTCTTTTCGCGTCCTGCTCGCGCTCTTCTTTGTTCCTGCGCTTGCCCACTTCTACATGCAATGTTTCGTCATTCCGGTGCAGCGCTTCCTTGTCCCGAGAAGTATCGCGCCAGGAGGCGGCGAAAGGGGCGATGACGATGGGATATTCCAGCCCCTTGGATTTGTGCACGGTGACCACCTGGATCAGGTTGGCCTCGCTCTCCAGGCGGATGATGTGTTCCTCGCCGGCAGGATCGGCGATCTGGGCTTCCAGCTCCCGGATCAGGGCCTGCTCGCCATCGAGGGTGCTGCTCGCCTGCTGGGCCCACTCGGCCAGATGCAGCAGATTAGTGATGGCGCGATCACTGTGCGGTAGCCGCTGCAGGTGTTCGGCGACGGCGTAGCTGTGCATGAGCTGTCGGACCATCGGCAGGACACCGTCGCGTTGCCATAGGTCCCGCAGTTGGATGAAGCGCTCCTGGTGGGCCTCCCAGGTGAGTTCGTTCTCACGGAGTTCGTCCAGCGCCCCCAGGTCGAGCCCTAGACTGCGGCTTCCCAGAGCCAGCCGCACGCCGGCATCGTCTTCGGGCTCTGCGCAGGCGCGCAGCCAGTAAAGGAAGTCACGGGCTTCGCTGGAGCCGAACACGGAGTCGCGATCAGAGAGGTAGACGCTGGCGAGGCCGCGTTCACGCAGGGCGCCGCGGATGGCGCGAGCATCGTTGTGATCGCGGACCAGGATGGCGATGTCTTTCGGTTGCAGGCGGGTGAAGGTCTGGTTTTTGGTGAAGCCGCTCTCTGCGCTCGACAACCAAAGGCTGATCTGCTCGGCGGCGTGCGCGGCCATGGTGCGGCGATAAGGCTTGACCCTGACGGCCTCGTTCCACCACCAGGCAGTCAGGGCTGTTGGGGTTTCTCCGCAGAGTTGAAGAGCCTCCTCGAGTCCGTTGGCATCGGCGGGAAGGAATGGCAGCGGTCGGTCCTTGTCACCGGCCTGCTTTGGGACTTTGAAGGCGCCGTCGGCGTGGGCTTCGGCCTGGTTGAAGAGATGATTGACTGCTTCGACCATGGCTCGGGTGGCGCGGAAGTTCTTGCCGAGATGGTGCAGATTCTTCCCGGCTGAACGTTTGGCGGCGAGATAGGTGTAGATGTCCGCACCGCGGAATCGGTAAATGGCTTGCTTGGGGTCGCCGATCAGGATCAGGGCTCGATCGTCATGGGTCTGCCCGACATCGTAGATCGCATTGAAAATGCCGTACTGCACCGGGTCGGTGTCCTGGAATTCGTCGATCATGGCGACGGGATACTGATGGCGCAGAGCCGCGGCCAGATGGTCGCCGCGCTCGCCGCGCAGCGCGGAATCGAGGCGCTTGAGCAGATCGTCGAAGCCCAGCTCGGCGTTGGTGTTCAGGGCGCGATTGATGTGATCGAGAACCCAATTGCGGGCGTGAGCGATGATCTCGGCCCTCACACGCTGCAAACCAAGCACCTGCTGTTCTCGTGCGTCGAGCCAATGGTCCAGCAAATGAAAAAACTCGTGATCCGCGTGCGGCTCACCTTTCTTGGTGGTCTGCCGTCTGAATCCGAGATTGTTGAGCGCGTCCGCACCTGCGGCATCGTCGCCGCTCGCCCAGAGGTCGATGGTAGTGAGCCAGGTTTCGAATCGCTCAATCGGCTTGAGCTTGCCACGGTAGTGGTGGCCGTTCAGGCGGGGCCGCAGCGCGTGCATGACAGTGAGCAGGTCAGTCTTGTGCTTGCGGAAACATGCCCGTGCCTTCTCGAGGTGCTGTTGCGTGGTTGTTTCGGTTTCGAATTGGATGGCGATTGCCGTCTTCGGAGCCAGAGCATCGACCACCTTTCCCAGAAAGGTGATGGGTGCTTGCGGCCGGTGAAGGGCTGGCTTCATCGCCTCCAACAGTTTGGCCGGCGATTGGAACAGCTGTCGAAGCAGCTCCGCTTCGTTGCGCTCCAACGGATAGCAGTGCTTGCGCCAGTAGTCCTCGACGGCCGTGCGCTGAAGGGTTTGGACGTCGGTGACCAGGGTGTGGTCGAACAGATTCCCGCTGTCGAAGGCATGACTTCGGAGCACCTTCTGCGCCCAGCTATGGATGGTGGAGATCGCCGCCTGATCCATCCACTGGGCCGCCAGTTCCAGTATGCGGGCGTACTCGGGCCAGTGGTCTTTGGGGTATTCGGCGCAAAGGCTGCCCAGCAGTGCATCCGGGTCGCCCTGTTCAAGAAAGGCGCTTGAGGCTTCCACCAGACGCTTGCGGATGCGCTCCTTCAACTCCTCGGCGGCGGCGACGGTGAAGGTGGTCACCAGAATTTCCGGTGGCAGCAGCGGCCGTGGGATCTGGGCCACCGGATCAGGTCCACCCTCCTGCCTGGGTACTGGTCCGAGCACGAGGCGCACGTAGAGCAGGGCGATGGTGAAGGTCTTGCCAGTGCCGGCGCTGGCCTCGATGAGCTGGCTGCCCTGCAGTGGCAGCGTCTGGGTCAAGGGCAGGGTCATTGGTCTTGCTCCAGATCTGGGGTGCTCTCGACGTGCTCGATCAGCGGCAGGTAGAGGGCCAGGGCATCATCGATCAGCGTGGGCCACGCCAGCAGCTCCTCGCCATCGCGACAGATGCGCGCGATGGCCGGGTTCCGCTTCAGCAGCTTATCGATCTTGTCATCGTCGTATGACTTGAGCAGCTCGTCACGATCGGCCCGGGCCCTTGCGTCCGCGCCCGGATCCTTGCGGACGATATCGAAGTACTTCTCTGCGATATCGCAGCCTAGACCATCGTTCAGCGGTATGGGGCGCTGGGCGGCTTGCAGCCAGCCCTCGAGCAAATCGTCGAGCAGTGATCGGGCGTCCTCAGCTGCCAGACCGGCCAGGCTGAGATCGTTCTCCGGACCGACGATGTGGGTGGGCGTGTCCGGATGGCTGAGCTGCAGAGCCAAGTGAGCGGGCCAGTGGCGCGCCAGTACCGTCCATCGGGTTTCGTCCTTCTTGCCTGAGGTCAGCTTGCTGGCTTCTACAACGATACGAGCGCGTTGTCCCGCTGCATTACAGCGGACCTGATCGAGCTCGTCCTCCAGCGCGAGACGGATAGGCTCGTTGCCTTTCCGCTGCTCGATGCTGTGACTTGCGGCGGGGGACGGGGTCTCCGCGATTGGGTACTCCCGGAGTCTGTCACCCAGCCGCTCAAGGCTGTCGCGGATATCTTCTTCCAAGGCTTGAGCATCGATCTTGCCAAAGGCTGCGGCGGGATAGGTGCCCGCGCGCAGGCGCTGGCAATTGAGTCGCTTGAGCAACTTTGATGTTTCCGTTTCAGGTGACATGAATAGCCGCCGGCTGATGGGCTTCAACAGCGCGTCGATCATCTGCCATCTGTCGAGAGCGTCTGAAATCGCGAAAGGCTCGGTATCGGAATCGACGTCGGAAGAGTCGTCCGGGAAGCGGATCTTCAGGCGCTCCCGGAACAGCACATTGGCGGGGCTGCGCAAGAGCTGTCGCAGGTGCATCAGTTTGATCGGGTGTTCGGGGCACCATGGCAGCAGGGGGCGTGCGAACGCCGCTGCCTCTGAGCTGCCGTCGGCGCTGTTCGCGGCTACGGCCTCCCACTCCCGGGCGTAGGTGAAACGACGCCTTGCAGCAAGATCGGTAGACGTGGCTGCGGCGGACTCCGGGCGGAAGTAGTCGGGGCTGAAGGGCTGAAGTGGATGCACGGTGGTGAGCGCGGTGAGCAGTTCCACACCGGCCTTCTGATTCTCCACTCTGGGCGCCGCTGCCCTCTCGGTGCCTGCGGTTTCGAGATGCCAGCCGGAACCAATGTGATCGCGAAGCTGATCCACCAGCACACTGGGGGTGATGCTGCTGTTGTCGCGCACGTTGCGACCGGTCCAGCTGATGTAGAGCCTGTCTCGCGCCGACAGCAGCGCTTCGAGAAACAGGTAGCGATCATCTTCCCGTCGGGAACGATCACCCGGGCGATAGTGTCCCGGCTGTGACATCAGGTCGAAGTCCTGACGCACGCTCTGACGCGGGTAGTCAGCATCGGTCATGCCCAGCAGGCAGATCTGGCGGAAAGGAATGGCGCGCATGGGCATCAAAGTGGCGAAGGTCACCGCGCCTCCGAAGAAGCGTTGGCTGAGCCGGGGGGCATCGAGGCTGTCGAGCCAATTGTCGCGTACGACGGCCAACGGCAGCGCCTGGTCGAAACCGGCAACCTCGCACTCTGCAAGCCAGGCATCGAGGCTATCCTGAAGCTGGCCCAGGAGGCGCCCCTCATGGAGGTCGCTGGCAAGGAAGAAGTCCTCTATGAGGGCTTGCAGGAACACGACCCACTCGGCGGGGCGCCAGGAGTCCTGCAGTCGAGTGCGGTGCTTGGACAGTGTTTCCAGGAGTCTGTCGAGAGGGCCTGCGAGGGCAGCATTGAGGCCGGCCACCTCACCAAAAGGGACGATCTCCGACCAGTCCTCGGCGTCGAGTTCCGGCTCGCCGACGGCGTAGCCGAGGAGCATGCGATCGAGTCCGAACTTCCAGCTGTTGCGTTCCCCGGCATCTCCCAGTTCGAGCTCGGCGCGCTGCTGCTCATTGAGCCCCCAGCGGATGTTGGCGTTGCCCACCCAGCGCTTCAGCGTCGGCAGATCGGCCTCGTCTATGCCGAAACGATGGCGGATGGCGGGAACGTGGAGCAGGTCCATCACCTCGCTCACCTGAAATCGCAATTGCGGCAGTCTCAGCAGGGTCTCCAGGGCAATGACCATGGGTTCCTGATGGCGTTGCAGCTGATCGGTGACGTGAAACGGAATCCGGCGTGGGTCGTCGACGTCGAACTGGCCGAAGACCGCCTGAATGGCTGGCGCGAAGGCGTGAATGTCTGGAACCATCACCATGATGTCGCGGGGGCGCAGGGTGGGGTCGGCCTCGAAGGCGGCGAGCAGTTGATCGTGGAGAATTTCCACCTCTCGCTGCCGGCTGTGGGCGATATGGAAGACGATGCTGTCGTCGTCGTTGCTCACGCCTCGCCGCTGGCCAGTGCGATCCAGTGGTGTCAGGTCCAAGATGTCGGCCTGTAGCTGGCCTAGCAGGTGACTGGCGTCCGGGTCCTGATAGAGGTCGATGCTGAGCCGTTCGGCCTCGAAGTCGTCGCGATAGGTGCCGGGGTCGTCGTGCTCGTCCACCATGTGGATGTAATCACGGCCCTGTTTGCCCCAGGCCGCCAGCAGCGGATGGCCGTGCAGGTGGAGTTCAACTGCGTCGCGTTCATCGGGCATGCCATCCTTTCGTGCGAGGCGCTTGACCTGATTGCGCAGCAGGATGCGGTCCTCGACGATGTCGCCCCAGTAGTGCCGGCAGGGATTAACGAGGCAGATGACCACTTGTGTCAGGTGGGCAATGGCGCCCAGAACCTGCAGGGTTTGCTGGGGCAGCGCGGAAACTCCGAACACCACCACCCGCCGTGGCAGAGCGGCGGGGCGCTGCTCGTACGTTAGTTTTTGGACCTGCGCCATGAACGCCTGATGGATGGCTGCCCGGTGGCTGCCCTGGAGTGCGCTGGGTGCAGTGCCAAGAATCGTCCGCCATAGCTCAGCCTGCCAGAGTTGGTCGTCTGGCAGCTCTCCAGCGCCGCCGAACTGTTGGGGGCAGCTGTTCCGGCCGTTGGCCCAGGCGTTGAGCCAGTCGGCGCGATAGACCTGATACTGGTCATAGAGATCGGCCAGTCGCTGGGCGAGCTGGAAGCGCTTGCGCTGGTCAGTATCGTCCCCAAGGTAGTGCGCGAGAGGCGCGAATGCAGGATGACCGAGCTGCTCCGGCAGCAGTTGCATGAGCCGCCAGCGCAGGCGCTGCTTGTCGAATAGCGATTGCTTCGGCAACTCCTGGTCGGCGGTGGCCAGGATGCTCTGGTAGGCCTGCCACTGGAACTGAGCGGGCAGCAGGGTCTCGATGCCGAAGGCGATGCCCCAGCCGCTCAGATCACCCTCGTCCGGGTAAGCTGCCATGGATAGCTGCAGCCACTCGGCGATGCCATTGCTCTGCACCAGCAGAACGTCGTCTTCCAGCGGCGCCAGGGGATGTCGCGCCAGCCAGGTCAGGGTGACCTCGCGCAGATCCTCGAGCCGGTTGCCGTAGAGGACGATGAATCCGGGCTGGATGGGGGTGTCTTGGGGCATCGGAGCTTCTGCTTCCTTTCAGTGGGTGTTGGCCCTGGTCTGGACTCTGCAGCATCCTTGCTTGTCGAGCCGAGTCTCGGGGACCCGGCCGAACGCTATCTGAAGCGACATGCAGGCTAAGCGATTCCGGGCATATCTCAACTATAGGGCAGGCATGCGTCACTTTCTGTCGCTTTGGTGGCGAAAGGGCGGATGGATCTGCACTTACTCCTGCGATATGTCTCGCTCCCACAAGCACCGGTAATTTCCGCTCGCCACCTCGCCTTCCACGTCAGCGACCAGCCGGTAACCCTGCCAGGCGTCGGTGTTCTTCGCGACGAGCAATCGTTGGGGCCATCGACCGCTGTTGATGGCGATGCGTTCCATGAGATGGCGGGCGCCGAAGCGACTGTAGTTGCCGCCGAATCCGTAGTCCTGGAGCAGCAGGGCGTAGGGAGGAGGTCCGCTGTCGCGTTGACAGAACAAGGCGTCGTAGGTCGCGATGCCATCGGCGTAGAGGAAGATAATGGCCAGTCGCTCCGGGCCATGGACATCTGTCAGGCCCTCGTCCCGTTCGAGAATTTCGAGGAAGGCGTAGGGCGGAACGCCACCCCAACCTCGGGGATCCATCACGTTACGGTGTGCATGAAAATCGGCTGGCGTGATATGTGGCTGCCATCCCGATGGGGCGAGGTCGGACTCCTGCAACTCACGTCGCAGCAACGAGTGATAGCCGCGAAACCGGCGCTCGGCGCTGTCGAGTTGTTCGAGGAGATCTGATTTCGGGATCCCATAGTCCACGTAGAGAAAGCAGTGTGCGCTGTAGGTGGAGCCGAAGGTGGCCACCGGGTGGCCGTCGAAGCCGGAGCCGGGGTAGTAGACGACGCGGCATTGAAAAAAGTCGCGACGATCGAAAGCAGTGTCCCGGTCGAACTGGCTCAACCACTGCGGCAAGGGCTCACTTTCTCGAGCCAGGTACGCCCTCAGAGTGATCATGTCGTGTTCCGTGTCGGTAGGCATCTCGCGCTCCTTGGCGATGGATGGTTCTGCGCTGTGCGTGTCACTTTCTCAGGCTCCGGCAAGCCCATGTTCCGGAGCGATTCCAAGGCCTCGGCGGTCCTCAATCCGGGACGCTGAAGGACCAGTTGCCGCGGCTTCGGTCGAAGCGGGCCATAACGGCACGCTGAGTCTGGTGACGCAGTTCGACGACCACGTCCCAGGGGCCTTCGCTGACGAGCTTGCCCTCGCCGGCCATGATCGGAATACCCTTGTAGCGGGCCTGTCCCTGCGCGATAGCGACCCAGTTGGCCATGATCTGTCCTCCTTGGTGCGTGTGGTCAGGCTGCGAAGCCGATGGGTTGAGTACTCCCTTGGCGGAACGCGAGTTCCTCTTCGAGCCCCTTGCGCAGCGCTTCCGGGGTCACACCCTCAGCTGTGAGCGCGAGTCGCCGCAGGACGGCAGCGAAGTCGCCCAGGGTCAGTCCGTCTAGCTGCCCAGCGCCTTGCTGGCAGCTGGTATGGGAACTGGTCTGCTGGTGCTGCTCGAGAATGCTGGCGAACATGAACTCCGCCTGCTTGGGGCGCAGCGCTGCGAAGCGGATTTTCAGGTCGAAACGCCGAGCCGCGGCCGGATCGAGCTGGGCAATCCGGTTGGTGGCGCACAGGAAGATGCCGTCGAAGGATTCCATCTGGCTCAGAATCTCGTTGACCAGGGACACCTCCCAGCTGTGCCGCAGGTTCTCCCGCGTGCTCAGCAGGCTGTCGACTTCGTCGAGCATCAGCACGGCATGCTGGCGGCTGGCCTCCCGGAACATGGCGGCGACGCGACGTTCTGAGGTGCCGACCCAGCGGCTGAGCAGGTCGGAAGCCCGGTGCGCCAGCAGCGGCCGGCCGAGGGCATCGGCAACGTAGCGGGCGAAGGCCGTCTTGCCGGTACCCGGTGGGCCGTAGCAGCACAGGCGGGCGTGGGGATGCCGCTGCAGACCCTGGATGAGTTCGCCGAGGTTGCAGTCGGTGTTGAGGTGCTCGGGTCGGTAGATTGGCGTGGCTGTGTGGCTGCGGCGCAGCGACGGCTGGCCCAGCGCAGCGAGGGTGTGGTCGAGGCTGTGTTCTACCTCGGCGAGTTCTTCGGCCGCATTGCTGGGGCATCCGAGGTCGTACAGGCGTCGCGCCTGGGCGGCGAGGGCCGGGGAATGGCCGATTTCCGGTGCAATGCGATCGAGCCAGTGGGCTGGCGCACCGCTGCCCGCGAAGGCGGTCTCCACGCAGCGTCGGCGCTGAACGCCGTGAAGTGGCGATACCGGCAGGATCATGTCGAAGCGCTGGAGTTGCTGGGGGTCGACGCTGTCAAGATGCTCGCAGACCCAAAGCGTGGGAACCGGAGGCGCTTGCAGCATTTCCAGCGCCCACGCCCTGCAGGTGTGGGGCTTCGGGGCGGCGACGAAGGCCGGAAGGTTGGCTTCCGGGGGCAGGTTGGCGATGTTGTCGAAGAGGATCAGTGCCGGCGCGCCGCCGGCGAGGGCCGCCTGGGCCCGGGCAAGACGCTGTAGGCGTTCGCCGTCGCGCAGCGGAAAGCCGTCCTCTTCGCTGGCGGGAATGCTGTAGAGCGGGACCGACAGCGCTGCACTCAATGCCAGGCAAAGCGCGGTTCGACCGCTTCCCGCTGGGCCGTGGATGAGGATGTTGACGCCTGCGTTCCGCTTCTCGAGCGCGGTTCGGAGCAGGCGCTGCGCGAAGGCCAGCTCAGTTTCAAGTTCGGGAAAATCATCAAGGCTGTGCTTGGCGCTGCCAGCCTCGCGGCAGCACCCGGCCAGGAGATCGGCAGGTGATGATTCGGGCGTTCGGAGAGCCTGGAAGAGCCAGCCCTGCAACGCGAAGTGTTCGGTCAGGGTTGCTGACCGCGGCGCATGCGTCTGCAGCAGCTCGCTGCGGATGAGTTTCCCGGCAGGGTGGAGCAGCCTGCGCATCACCTTTGGTTTTACGCCGAGGATGGCGCTGAGGGCTGTCTGCGCCTCGTGCATGTTCAATGGTCCGATCCGCTGGATGCCGTCGGCGAGCCCCGGGTCGTCTTCAGCGGCAACGAGGAAGGCGAGCAGCAGGCGTTCTGGCGACGAGAGCCCGAGACGGTGGCGCAGGCGGGCAAGATGGCGGCGCAGCGGGCCACGCAGGGCTGGGCGTCGACCCTGTTCTTCCAGTTCGCGGAGCTCGATGCGGCACTCGGCGAGCAGGTGCAGGAGTTGCTGTCGCTCCCCCCAGGTGATGCCGGCGGTACGCAACAGTGCCTCCGCACCGAAGGCAGCGGAGTCCCACAGGCCGAGGTGCACCATCATCCGCAGTGCCCAGAGCCTGGCCATGGCCTCGTATCCGGGCTCGGGATCCGTATCATCAGTGGGCACGGGGGTTCGGGGCTGCGACGGCATGGCCGGACTCCGATACTGTTGCATTGGAGCGGTGAGATTAGCGGCGGGATGCGTCAGATCCTGTCGCGTGGGCGGCTAAAGTCTGAGTGGGCAGGGAGGCAGAGTCGGATATGTCGGATCCCGATGACGATATCGCGAGGGAAGAAGTCGAAAGGGCGCAGGCGACGCCCATTTTGCGGCGGCTGCATGTATTGCGGATGCTGCCGCGCAGCAGTGTCGGTGCGATCAGTACGACCGCGGTTCGTGAGGCGCTCGCCAGGGAGCATGGAATAGAGGTGACTCAGCGGACCATGGAGCGGGATCTGAATGATCTCGCCACCCAGTTCGCCATCGCTGGCGAGCAACAGGGCAACACCATTTTCTGGTCGTGGACGGGCAGCAAGCCGTTCGGTGTCCTGGGGATGTCGGCGCAGACGGCGCTGACGCTGCATCTTGTGCGGGAATTTCTTCAGTACGCGGTGCCGCCTGCGGTGATGGAGCATATCAAGCCCTACCTCTATAACGCCGAGGAGATTCTCGGCAACAGGGATGATCAGACGCTTACGGACTGGCTGGGCAAAATCCGCTTCCTGTCGCGATCGCAGATGCGGCAGATGGCGGAGATCGATCCGGATGTGCTGCAGTCCGTGTATGAAGCCCTGTTCGAGGATCGCCAGCTTGCGGTGCGATACCGCGCGGCCAGCACTGACGAGATCAGGGGCCACCAGCTGGCACCCCTCGGACTCGTTTACCGCGAGTCTATCGTCGAGCTCGTGGCGAAAGTGCTGAGCCACGGGAATGTGGGTCGTTTCCAGCTGCACCGCATGGTGTCGGCCGTCAAGCTGGAGCATGCCGTGGAACGCCCCGAGGATTTCGATCTCGATGCCCACGTCGAGGGGCGACTGTTTGCGTTTCCGCTGTCAGGTGAATGGGTGACGCTGAAGGCCCGTGTGGCCAAAGAGGGTTTGCGCCATGTGTCGGACACCCCGCTCGGTGACGAACAGACCCTGGAGCCGCAAGGCGACGCCTTCCTGTTGTCAGCTCGAGTCCGGTTGACGCCGGAACTCAGGGCTTGGCTGCTGGGCATGTGCGAGCGCATCGAGGTGCTTGAGCCGCCGGATCTGAGGCAGGAGGTCCGGCGTTCAGTGCGACAGGCCGCAGCGTTTTATGCGGATGATGAGTAGCGGGCGCGCTCGCCCTCAGGCTGGACTTCGCCTGTCATCACTGGTCACGCCGCGAACCCGATGGGTTCGCGCTGGCCGCGGTTCCGGAAGGCGACTTCTTCTGCAAGGCCCTCGAGCAGGTCTTCGACGCGCACACCCTCAGGCGTGAGATCCAGCCGTCGCAGTACCGTGGAGAAATCTCCCGGGGTCAGTCCGTCCATGGAAGTCAGGCGTTCCCATGCCGCTTCCGCCGCCGCAGGCGTCAGTCGACAACCTTCCGCCGCTACCACGGTCTTGAACAGTTCGAAGGCCTGCGCCGGACGCAGCGCATCGAGCCGGATCTTGAGGTCGAAGCGGCGGGCCGCAGCGGGGTCGAGATTGTCGATCAGGTTGGTGGAGCAGATGAAGACACCCTGGAATCGCTCCATGCGGGTGAGGACCTCGTTGACCATGCTCACTTCCCAGCCGTGGCGCTGCTGGCTGCGGTCGCGCAGGAAGCTGTCGGCTTCGTCGAGCAGTAGCACGCCATGACACTGTTCCGCCTCTGCAAACATGGCTGCGATCTTCTGCTCCGTCTGGCCGACGTAGGGGCCGAGCAGGTCCGACGCGCGGCGGATGATCAGGGTGGCGCCGATGGCTTCGGCCACGTGCTCGCCGAAAGCTGTTTTGCCGGTGCCCGGAGGGCCGTAGAGGCAGATCCGGGCGATGGGACGGCGACGTAAACCCGCGAGTAGTGGCTCGAGGTCTGCGCTGGCATTGAGAATATCCAGCCGGTAGGGCACCCGGCCGGCAGGTGGCCCAAGCACGGCGCCATGACGCCCCATGGCCTGCAGCGTATTGGCCAGCGCCCGCTCCAGGCTTTCCTCGGCAGCCGCGACGCCGCGAAAGCCGGCCCCCTCGACCACGCGGCGGGCGCGATTGATCAGGGCAGGGCTGAGCTGATCATTGGCGGAGGCGCGCTGGATCCAACTCGCGGAGACACCTAGGCCAGCGGTCTCCCGGCGCAGGATGCGCTGTCGAATGGGGCGAGGCGGCACGGGGACCGGCAGGACGTAGTCGAAGCGCCGAATGTACGCCGGATCCATCTGGCTGATTTCGTTGCTGATCCAGAGGCTCGGGGTCGGATTGTCCTCCAGCAGCTGATTCATCCAGGCCTTGTGGCCATCACTTCTGTTGACCTGGCCGAACAGGCCAGAAAATTCCTGGGGAAAGATGTCCTCGATCTCGTCGAACAGCGTGACGTCGCGTTGGCTGCCGCGCAGGAATTCCTGAGCGAGAAGGAAGGCCTTCAGTCGCTGGCCGGGACGCAGGGGAGCACCGTCACGCTCGCGGGTGCTGATCTCGCTGAGCGACAGGCGGACCCTGCGGGCAATGACCCGAGCCAGCTCGGTCTTGCCGGTACCGGGAGGGCCGTAGAGCAGGACATTGACGCCGGTCTGGTTGCTGCGCGCAGCGCTCTTCAGATAGCGACAGATGACGTCGAGTTCCTCGCGCAGGTGGGGGAAGTCGCGCAGGGTCAGTCCGGGTTTCTGGCCGGGCAGTATCCAGGTGCTCAGCAGGTGCTGGGGATCGATGGTGGGGTCTAGAAGGATGCCGGCGAACTCGTCGAGCAGATTGAAATGTCCTCGCAGCATCTGATTCTGACCGCGCTCCAGGGTCAACAGACCTGAACGGGCGAGGCGGCCGTTGAATGCCAGGGCGGCGCGGGTGGCGTCATGGGGCTGATCGAGCAGGGTTGCGATGACGGTGACGACCTGATCGAAGGCCAGTCCGCCGAGCATGTCGGCGGTGTCGTCCAGGGGGCGGTTCTGTTCGATGAGAATGGCGAAGGCCAGGATCTGCTTTTCGATCTCATTGAGACCGAGGCGGTCGCCGAGGTGATCGAGGTTCTGGCGCAAGGTGCCCTCCGGCTGGGGGCGGGCCTTATCGAGCTCCTGGTGACGCTGACGACACTGTGCGAGCAGGGCGCCGTCGTCGTCCTCGAAAGCATCGCTTGGAGCATCGACCTGGCAGGCTGTGGCAACTGCAGAGCGGTTGCCGAAGTCGACGTTCTTCGAGCCACCGAGATCGAACAGGATGCGAGTGGCCCACAGTGCGATCAGCGGCTGGTTCCCCGACCGTGAAGTCAGGCTGTTGCTTGCGTTGCGCATCCGGGGGCGATGTCGGCGGCGTCTTCCGGGCATAAATGGCTCCTGGAATTGATGATCAGGGGGATGTTGTTGCCTTGGTGCGGAGAAGGCTACGCGGGGGATGCGTCAGAACCTGTCGTTTGCTGACGCATGGCATGTATCGCGCACAAAGTGGAGGCCGCAGTGGCGGAAGGTTCGAGGCACAGAGGGATAAAGCGTGGATGTCCAGCAAGTTCCCATCATTTTGTGGGTGGCTGTTTCTTGTGGCTGGTTCTTGTGCGACGTGCCCTCGAAGGCGTGGGTTGGCGCTGTGCGGGGGATGAGGACCGCGGGGACGGAAGAAAGATGGGTAGCTGGAAGTTTTGTGGGTGGCAAGTATTGGGTGGCCCGCTCCGGGGGGAGCGGGCCGTTTTGCGGGGTGGGGGCTTAGAAGTCCATGTCGTGATCGTGGTCGTGGTCGTGACCGTGGTTCTTCTTGGGTTTGGGGAGTTCGCTGATCATGGCTTCGGTGGTGATCATGAGGCTGACCACGCTGGCGGCGTGCTGCAGGGCGAGGCGGGTGACTTTGGTGGGGTCGAGGATGCCCATCTCGATCATGTCGCCCCATTCGCCGGTGGCCGCGTTGTAGCCGTAGGCGTCCTTGCCTTCGATGACGGCCTGGGCGATGACATCGGGTTCGAGGCCGGCGTTGCGGACGATCTGTCGCAGTGGTTCCTGCACGGCACGGCGCAGCAGCTTTAGGCCGGTGTTCTGATCGTCGTTGTCGCCCTCGAGGCCGTCGAGGGCTTTTGAGGCACGCAGCAGGGCCACGCCGCCGCCGGGGACGATGCCCTCTTCAACGGCGCCGCGGGTGGCGTGCATGGCGTCTTCGAGGCGGGCCTTCTTCTCCTTCATGGCCACTTCGGAGCCGGCGCCGACCTTGATCACGGCCACGCCGCCGGCCAGTTTGGCCAGCCGTTCCTGGAGCTTCTCGCGGTCGTAGTCGGACGTGGTCTTCTCGATCTCGTGGCGGATCTGTTCGACGCGGCCCTTGATGGCCTCGGCTTCCCCGGCGCCGCCGACGATGGTGGTGAGTTCCTTGGTGACCTGAACGCGCTGGGCGCGGCCGAGCTGCTCGATGGTGGCCTTCTCCAGGGAGAGGCCGGTTTCCTCGGCGATCACGGTACCGCCGGTGAGCACCGCCATGTCCTGCAGCATGGCCTTGCGGCGGTCGCCGAAGCCGGGTGCCTTGATGGCGACGACGTTGAGGATGCCGCGCAGCTTGTTGACCACCAGGGTGGCCAGGGCTTCCTTCTCCACGTCCTCGGCGATCACCACCAGGGGCTTGCCGGCCCGGGCGACGGCTTCGAGCAGGGGCAGCAGGTCGCGGACGGCGGAGATCTTCTTGTCGTAGAGGAGGATCAGCGGCTCTTCGAGCTCGGCCATCTGCCGCTCGGCCTGATTGATGAAGTAGGGCGAGAGATAGCCGCGGTCGAACTGCATGCCCTCGACGGTTTCCAGGACGTCTTCGAGACCGCTGCCGTCCTCGACGGTGATCACGCCTTCCTTGCCCACCTTTTCCATGGCCTCGGCGAGGATGGCGCCGATGGCGGTATCACCGTTGGCAGAGACCGTGCCCACCTGGGCGATGGCACTGGTTTCGGTGCAGGGGCGGGAGATTTTCTCGAGTTCGGCGACGATGGCGGTGACGCCGAGGTCGATGCCGCGCTTCAGGCTCATTGGGTCCATGCCTGCCGCCACGGCCTTCATGCCTTCGCGCAGCAGGGCGTGGGCAATGACGGTGGCGGTGGTGGTGCCGTCGCCGGCTTCGTCGGAGGTCTTGGAGGCCACCTGCTTGAGCAGCTGGGCGCCCATGTTCTCGAATTTGTCGGCGAGCTCGATTTCCTTGGCCACGGACACGCCGTCTTTGGTGACGGTGGGTGCGCCCCAGCTCTTGTCGAGGACCACGTTGCGGCCGCGGGGACCGAGGGTGGCCTTGACGGCGGTCGCCAGGGTGTCGACGCCCTTACTCATGCGGCGACGGGCTTCTTCAGAAAAGATGATCTGCTTGGCAGTCATGGTGCTGGTGTCCTCACGCATCCCGGAATGGAATTGGCGAGCTCTTATTGGGGGGCGTTCGGCAGGTTTCAATAGGGTGGGACGTAAAAAGTATCCTGGGGGCGCATTTCGATGGGATCGAAATGCGTCGCACGGAGTGCGCCGCGTAGCGGGGCGCGCCAGGGATGGCGCGCAACCAGTTTCCCGCAGCGCAGCGAAGGGGAACGATTGCCTGGTGTTTGCAGCCAGTGTCAGCGTGGCAGCAAGCCCTGTCGATCAGACCGTTTCGACCTCGGGCATGAACTTGTAGCCCACGCCGCGGACGGTCTGGATCAGGTCGGGTTCGCCGACGGCGGCCTGCTCGAGCTTGCGTCTGAGCTTGGAGACCACCACGTCGATGGTCCGGTCGCGGCGGTCGCGCATGCGGCCGCTGACCACCTGGGAGATGTCATCGCGACTCAGGGCTTCCCTGGGCCGCTGGGCGAGGCAGGCGAGAATGGCGAGTTCCATGCCGGTGAGTTCGACGCTGGCTCCCTTGGGGGCGCGCAGTTCGTGGGCGGCGAGGTCGAGGGTGAAGCCGGCGAAGGCCAGCCGCCGGTGTTCGCGCTTGTCCTGGCTTTGGGCCTCTGCCGCTTCCTGCCGCCTGAGCACCACCTTGATGCGGGCGAGCAGCTCGCGCTGGTCGAAGGGTTTGGTGATGTAGTCTTCGGCGCCGAGTTCGAGGCCGGTGATCTTGTCGGCCATGTCGGTGTCGCCGGTGACGAAGATCATTGGCGTGCGATGGGTCTTGCTGGCTTCCCGGGCAAGGTCGAAGCCGTGGTCGCGGCCAAGGCGGACGTCGAGCAGCACCAGATCGATGTTGCCGGCCTTCATGGCGGCAAGGAAGCCTGGACCGTCGGCGACGGTCGTCACCTCGTAACCGTCCCGCTTGAGGATCCTTTCGAGTAAGCCTCGAATGAGCTCTTCGTCGTCAACGACGAGAATATGCGGCACCGACCGGGCTCCTGTCCGCTGATCTACGCGTGGCTCGGTGGTAAGACGTCCGGCCTAGCAGTGGCCCATTAGACGAATGCTTTTCAGCTGAGTCAAGGAGTTAGGTGCGATTTCTCTCATTCCATAGAGGCGTTCAATCCACCACGCGTGCAGCGACGACGCGGGTGGACACCCTTTCGGCGGGAGTGTCGACCGGCAGATTCAAGCCGCTCTGGAAGCGCACGCTCTCATTGGCCGGGAGGCGGCCCGGGACGTTCACCCGGCGGCTGGCGACACGGCCATCTTCTTGTTGCAGGCGGACCTCCACCACCACGCCACCTGTGGTCAGCGGTGAGCGATTGCTGACTTCGATGATCAGGCGGCCCCGTTCGTCGACGCCGGAACGGGTACTGAAAAAGCGCTCCGGCTGGTTGGGCAGATCGAGGCGCGCCAGGGTCATGCGGGCCTGCTCGGCTGCCGGACCGCCGGCGCCTGCGGCGAGGTTGAGGTACTCGCGGGCTTCGCGCTGACGGCCGGCTGCCAGTTCCAGCTGGCCTAAGCTGTTCATCGCGATGGCGGTGGGCAGCAGGCTGGCTCCCCGCTCCAGATCGCTGCGCGCGGCCGGTCTCTGGCCGAGCTGAAGCTGGGCCAGGCCGCGGCCCTGCCAGTAGCCGTAGTAGCCTTCGTGGCGTTCGAGGGCGCGATCGAAGGCTGCGATCGCCGCCTCCGGACGGTTCTGACGCAGGCGCAGTTCGCCGAGCAGGCCGTGGAAGCTCGCTTCAGCGGGCTCGAGTTCAATGGCCTCGAGGATCTTCGCTTCGGCTGCCGCGTAGTCTCTTTTGCCCAGCGCCGCGCGGCCCGCGTCCGCCGCCTCGAAGGCGGGAGCGCGCCGTCTGAGTTCGGCGATGGCCTGTTGGTGACTGTCACGCCCCAACTCGCCGTTGCTGCCCAGGCGTTCGGCGGTGGCACGATTGTTCGCGACCCGTTCGGCAGAGGGCGGGTGGCTCGCAAACAGTCCGGTCAGCCAATTGCTGCGTCTGTCCTCAGAGAGACGGACGAAGGTTTCCTGCAGGGTGACGGCGGCGTAGGGGTCGTAGCCGGCACGGTGCATCAGCTGCATACCGTAGAGATCGGCCTCCCGTTCAGCCTCGCGGCTGTGGCGCTGGGTGATGAGCGCCGCACCGAGCTGGGCGCCGACCACCACGAAGGGCAGATACTGGGTGTCTTCGGCCGCCATGGCAGCGATCAGCATGGCGCCTTCGAGCAGCATGCCACGTTCGATGTTGCGGGCGCCGTGACGGGCGGCGGCGTGAATGATCTCGTGGCCGATGACGGCAGCCAGCTCGGCCTCGCTCTCGAGTTCGAGCAGCAGGCCCCGGTTGATGGCCATCTTGCCGCCGGGCAGGGCCCAGGCGTTGGGCACCGATGAATTCAGGACCACGATCTCATAGGGCAGTTCGCGGTCGCTCAACCGCGCGAGGCGGGCGGTGACGTCGGCGACGTAGTTGGACAGCGCAGGTTCGAGGACGTACTCCCCGCCTTCCATCTGCTGGGTGGGGCCATAGTGCTGGCGGCCGATGGCGACTTCGTCGGCCGTGCCGATGAAGCCGAGCTCCCGGGCGCCAGTGACCGGGTTCTGGACGCAGCCTGCGAGCAGGACCACGAAGCAGAGCGTGAGCCAGTGGGTGTTGCGCAGACATTGGTTGACCATGCTTCCACCCTGCCTCTAAAGTTTCGATGCTTGTTTTGCACTGCACCATAATGTGTTCAGGCTACGCCGGTTTTGTGAAGGCGTCCTGAATATCGCCGTGGTGGCCTTACCAGGAAAGATCGCACGTCGAGGGTCGCGAGCCCAGCGGAGTGGGGGGTACGTTCGAGCGCGGCACGATCGACGCCAACCCTGCGGGCAATCATCCGCTCTCGGAGGCGTGACAGCATGACATCGAAGACCGTTCTCATCACGGGCGCTTCGGCAGGTATCGGCCGGGCCCTGGCGAAGGAGTTTGCCAGCCAAGGTCATGATCTGATTCTGGTGGCGCGCAGCGTCGACGCGCTGCGGGATTTGGCCGCGGAGCTCGCTACGCTGCACGGTATCCGGGCGGTGGATATCCCGCTGGATCTGTCGACGCGGCGCTCGGCGAGCGAGCTCGAGCTGGCGGTGAAGCAGCGTGACCTCAGCGTGGACGTGCTGGTGAACAATGCCGGCCTGCTCGAGGCGGGCGCCTTTCGACTGGCCGACCCCGATGCCCTTTACCGCATGCTGCAACTCAATACCCAGACCCTGACCCAGCTCACCCGCCTGTTCCTCACGCCCATGGTGGAGCGGGGCTGGGGACGGGTGCTGAACGTGGCCTCGGTGGCCGCTTTTCAGCCCCTGACCGGGCTCGCGGCCTATGCCGCAACAAAGGCCTACGTGCTGTCGCTGTCCGAAGCGCTCAACGAGGAACTTCGGGGTTCGGGGGTGGCCGTCACCACCCTCTGTCCAGGGCTGACGGATACGGACATGGCGCAGCAGGCGAACCAGATCAATCCGGACCTGCCGACCATTCCGCCCATGCTGCTGTCGAGCGTCGAGAGCGTTGCCCGGGAGGGCTATCGGGCCTGCATGCGCGGCGAGGCGGTACGGGTGCCCGGACTGGCCAACCGCATCGGAACCTTCTGGAGTCAGGTGCAACCGCGCTGGGTCGTGCGTACGCTGGGCGGTCTCGTTGGACGGCAGATGCTCAAGGAACGCTAATTGGACGCTGATCGCGTGGGATTGGACGCCGAACGCACGGTGTGGTGGGGCCAGTATCAGATTCCTGTGGAGGCAGCACGCTATTGGCGCATCGGAGGGCTGGACCTGTTCGTGCTCCGCAAGGAGGGCGGCTGGCAGGTGCAGGCCTTCGAACATCGCACTGAGGACGAAGAAATCCCGCCGCTTGCGATCGCTCGGGAGATCGCCTGGATGCCCGAGAACACCCGCGCCGACGTGGTGCACTACAAGGTTCCCGACCAGAACGACGTCCTGACGCTGTTGCCGCGGCTGGCGGACCGGCCGGTGGTGAGTCGGCCGCGCATGCCGTTCAATGTCGGCCCGGGAGCCACCGTGACCGTCTACGTCGGCACGCCGCTGTGGGTGGAACTGCGGGCCGGCCAGGAGGAAGTGCTGCTGTGCGAGTTGCCGCTGATGCGGCCGCCGCAGACCTGGTTCGGTGGCTCCACCTATGAAGGTGAGCTCTGCTATGCGGCGCGGACCCGTTGCCGGACCCATGCCGAGGAAGTGCCGGTCCGACCCTGGCGCGCCATCACGCCGCTGCGGCTGGAGAACCGGGGCAAGGATGGCTGGCTGCTCGATCGGCTGGCACTGCCGGTCCCTCAGCTGCCCCTGTTTGCGGCGGCGGACGGGCGGATCTGGACATCGAGTCTGAGCACGACCCGCAATGCCGAAGGTGAACTCGGCGACATCCGTATTGGCAGCAGCGTGCCCAATGAACCCGGACCCTGGACGGAACTGGGCAAGCCGCGGCAGGCCGGCAGCACGAGCATCCTCGGCCGGTTCTACGGGAAGCTGTTCTGATGGAAGTGGCAACCGCGTTAGCCGTCGATCGGATCTTCGACATCGCGAAAGCGTTGGTGGTCATCGTGGTGGGCCTGATGCTGGCGCGTATGGCGGCGCGGACGGCAGAGCGGCTGCTGCTGCCGCACCAGGATCGCCAGGCCGCCATGCTGGCGCGCAAGGGCGTGTTCTGGTTCCTGACGGCGCTGGTGGTGGTGACGGCGCTGCATCAGCTCGGCTTCAACCTCGGAGTGCTGCTCGGCGCGGCCGGGATTCTCACCGTGGCCATCGGCTTTGCCTCCCAGACCTCGGCGTCGAACCTCATCAGCGGACTTTTTCTCTTGGGCGAGAAGCCGTTTGCGGTGGGGGACACGGTCATGGTCGGTGACG
>JAFIFL010000346.1 GCA_020832055.1 Gammaproteobacteria bacterium | reverse complement strand
CGTCCCGTCATCCGGCAGGCTGATCCCGTCGTAGTCGAAAGCCACGACAGCGCTACCGAGTTCATGCTGCTGCGGCGGCCAACCACGCCCCTCCATCACCACCACACCCACCGTCAGCACCAGTTCCGGCGCCACGCCGGACAGATGCTCAGTCTCGATCGCCGGGGGCGGTTCGAGTCCCGCGGGCAGACCTGTCCTGCGGCTCATCTGCTCCGCCAGCCAGGGGGCCTTGTCCGCCGGCAACGGGGGTGCGTGGCCAGCGAGGGCCGCCAGCTCCGGCGAGCCGTCCACCGGCGCCATGACCCCGGCATCGGGTTCCAGATACCAGAGTTCGTCGCCCACCAGGGCCAGTGAACGCTGGGCACCGAGCGGTACACCGTCGTCGAACTCAGTCACCAGACGCTGGCTGCCGGATATATCACTCTGCCAGCGCGTCCGCAGGGCCCGCCGCGGACCCAGGCGCAAGCGCGGACCTTTCTGACTGTTGTGGAACACGGCCGGACCATCGGCGGCATCGAGCAGGGCATGGAGGACTCGGGGATGAAACGGACGCGACAGACTGGACCAGCTGCCGCGGAAGTCACTGTAGCGAAGATGGGTGGGGACCTGGAGCAGCAGCATCAGCTGCTCCTCGAGCCACGAGTCCCAGCCTTCCGCAGGCGCCGGGGAGAGGCGGTGCTGGGACCAATACACTTCCTTCGGGTCCACCAGGCGCGGATTCACCTTGCTCTTCGAGGGACGCAGCCAGGCCGCCTGCACCACCAGCCGGGACCAGGGATGGCCGAGTTCGGTGTCGATGAACAGTCCGAGCCTTCTGTCGGGCTCCACCCGGTCCAGCGCCAGGCCCTGCTGGGCCAGCGCCAGCAGATCGAGCCAGTGCTTCCACCCATGTTCCACGGCCGCGCCGGAAGCTTGCGGCTGAACGCCGGGCGGCGACTGCCCCAGCTCTGCCGACATGGTCGACATGAAGTCCGCAACCAGGGCGACCACATGCTTGCACTGATACCCGACCGGACATTCGCAGGTGCCGAGTACGGCCGTGCGGTCGCGCTGCTGCAGGACGGCGACCTGGACTTCGTACCACTCACGACCGGAACCGAGGACAGCGCCACTGAGACCGAGTCCGGCCGGCGTGAAGGTCACTTCCCATTCCGGATCGACATGGCCGTCTGCGGCATAGCGCCGACCACGGCGGAAACTGTTCGGAACGAACTGCTGGTCCCAGTCCGATGCCTGCAGCAAGCGGAACAGTGCCTGCTCGGCCCTTTCGTCGCGGTCCGTATGCTGCAATGTCACAGTCTCCCGGGGCTTCTGATGCCCCCGAACCGCAACGGCGACGGTGTTCGGAGACAGGCTGAGCGCAGTATGCTCGAAGGCTGCCTAGGGCCCTGCCGCGCGCTCGGCGCGCAAGTGTAGCAATGATCGAGGCTGACCAAGGTGTCTGAACGAAGCTGGAAGGGGCATCGTTCCGGGCTGACCTCGCGCGGCCACTTGCACCTTTCAGGGTGTGCCTGATATCGAGTTTGCGGGTATCCAGATCATGGCTTCAGCTTAAGGCCAGAAAAGTTGGACGCTCTGAGCCTTCGTCCTCTTGCGATCGACACCTCGCGTGAGCCTGACCCCGCTCGTGCTCTACCAGCTTTTGCGCCACAATCTCCAGATCACCGGAATCCCCCAACACCTGGCAGCGAGTTCAGGCTGACATGAGAAAGTATCGGCGAGTCATGATCATCATCGTGATCGTGGCTGTGGTGGCCCTTCTGATCTCGCGGATGCCCAGTGGGTTCAGCAGTGACCTGTCGCGGGTCGGCGACGGTAGCATCACCGTGGTTGTGGTACATGACCACAACTTCGTTGACAGCATGGAGCTGATGGACAATCTCAGTCGTGTCCGCGGCGACTTCGAACCGGAGGTCGAGTTCCTCGTCGCCAATCCCCACCACCCCGACGGCAGGAAGTTCATTCAACAACACGACCTGGAGGTGATCCGGCTTTACGTGTTTGATGCAGCCGGGCACCTGCGCGCGGAACGCACCCATCAGGGCGACATTGATTCCCTGCGCCGCTTTCTGCAGGACCACACCCAGTAACCTCGGCCGCCGGATCGACTCGAGTCGCTTCGGGTACTGCCGCCGCCAACCATTCAGGAAACTCGACCATGCCTAACCTTCCCAAACAAATGCTTGTGTTCGCCGCGCTGCTGATCGTCCTGGGACTGGGGGCATTCCTCGCGTCGGGTAGCCAGACCGCGTTGCTGCCGGCTTACCCGGGCGTTGTGCTCGCGATTCTCGGCGGCCTTGCGCTGGCCTTCGAGGGTGGTCGGCGGCACCTGATGCATGTCGCTGCAGTCGTCGCGCTGCTCGGCGCACTGGCTCCGGCTGCGGCGCTGGCCATCCGGGCGGCGCAGATGAGCCCCCTCGCGCTGACGGTCAACCTTGGCATGCTCGCACTCTGCGGCGGACTGCTCGTGTTGATGGTGCGCTCCTTCATCGCCGCCCGACGGGCAACCTGACGTCTGGCGGGGGTGCGCTCGCGAGCTCCGCTTTCGCAGGAGGACTGGAGAAGCGTGAAGATCGACCAGAAACTCCAAGTCTGGATTGATGCACGCAAGCGCTATGGCCTGTCCCATGCGCAGGTGCAGATGGCGCGGGAACTTGGGCTGAATCCAAAGAAACTGGGCTCCCTGGCGAACACGAAACAGCAGCCGTGGAAGGCACCGCTGCCAGTGTTCATCGAGCAGATCTACGCGAAGCAGTTCAAGCGCACCCAGCCTGAATCGGTCATCTCGATCGAGGAACGTGCCCGCCTGCAGGCGCAGAAGAAAGCGGCACGAAGGGAGG
>JAFIFL010000036.1 GCA_020832055.1 Gammaproteobacteria bacterium | reverse complement strand
AGATCGGCCCAATCGCTGCGCGATTAGGGCCTTCCCACAAGGTGGCAGCGCGCCATCGCTGTGGGAAGCTGCGCAGCGCAGCGCAGCAGCGATGTGGAGGGCGTTCAGCGAGTGCGGCACCGTCAGCTTCGGCAAAGCGCATCGAGATCGGCCCAATCGCTGCGCGATTAGGGCCTTCCCACAAGGTGGCAGCACGCCATCGCTGTGGGAAGCTGCGCAGCGCAGCGCAGCAGCGATCTGGAGGACGTTCAGCGAATGCGGCGTCGCCAGTTTGTGGATCAGGGAATCCTGTCACCTTCACTGCGAGTCAGGATCGCTTCCGCTTCGCGGCGGCCCACTTCCCGTGGCTGGCCGGAAATGCCGAAGATGTAGGTCTGTCCGGTGGGACCCTTGGGGCCCTGGCGGATGACGTTGAGTGCGGCGAGGGCCACGTCTTCCGGCTTCATGCCGTTCTCCGCATGGGGAACGGACACGGCACGCAGCATGGGCGTGTCGGTGGCGCCGGGGCCCAAGGCGTTGACCCGGATGCCGTAGGGTTCGAGTTCCACGGCCCAGGACTCGGTCTGCCGCCATTGCACCCACTTGGCGGCATCGTAGCCGCTGGAGCCGAGGCCGGCCATCATATGGCCTTCCTTGATGTGTTCGGTGATCAGATTGATGACGTTGCCGCCGCCGTTGGCGCGCATGGACGGTACGGCAGCCAGCGTGCAGTAGTAGCCGCCGAGGGCGCAGATCTCGATGGATCGTGCATAGCCCTCGGACTGGCTGGCGAAGGTTCCTCGCGTCAGGGAAGTGTCGATGTAGACGGCGGCATTGTTGAACAGCACGTCCACCCGGCCGAGTTCGTCGAGGATGCGCGCGAAGGCCGCCCGGACCCCTCCTGCGTCGGCAATGTCACAGTCCAGCGCCAGGGCACGGCGGCCTGTTGCCCTGACCGCATCCGCCGTTTCGAGATTGGCCGGGGCGTCGATGTCGAGCAGCGCGAGATCGGCACCTTCCGCCGCGCAGGCCACGGCCAGCGCGCGGCCGATGCCCACGGCGGAACCTGTGATGGCCACCACCTGTCCGGATAACAGCATATTTTCCCCTCCCCGAATGGGCCTCCCGGTCGGGCCCGTGTCTGCCGGCCGGGGCGCCGGAGTGCATGCGCACCCGGCGCCCCTTCAGCTCAAGACTGCAGAAATTCGTCCAGCGTGGCATGGAAGCGACGGATCCGTGCTTCCTGATAGTTGCCGAGGGTGGCGCCCCGCTTCACGGCGCCCTTGGCACCGGCGCGCTGGCGATGGAGGTTGTCGGTGTCCTGGTCGAGAACGAAGTCGAGACCGCCCGGGAAGTCGGGCACCGTCGTGTAGGAATCCTCGATCTCGAGGCGCACTTTCTCGGCAGGCGGCGGCGTCGGACCGTGTTCGGGCTTCGGCCGCAGGAACAGCACTTCGTGGATGCAGGTGTCGACGTCGTCGCCGTTGGGGCGGAAGCGGTAGATCAGCGGGATGGAGATGCCCGGGAACAGCATCATGTTCGGAAACATCCAGTACTCGATGGAATCCATCATCTGGCTGACGCTGACTTCACTGAGGTCGCGGTCGAGATCCTGGCCCATGGTTTCGCGCATCTGCTTCGCCCAGGCGGTCCGGGCGGTTTCGCCCGCTGCCAGCGACGGCAGATCGGTCTTCCTGCGGCTGCTCAGGGCCGCGAGGATCTCCTCCTCGCTGGGCTGATCGCGCAGGTGGGGGCTCGGCGAACCGATGGTGTGCACGAAGCGGGTGGTGTACTTGCCGAAGATGTCGTATTGGGCGTTGGCGTCGCCGGCAGTGCGCAGCCCTTCCGGGTGGGTCGCAATGACGTGGTAGGCCTCCAGGAAGGCCTCCATGCCCATCTTCCAGTTGCAGGGCAGCACCTTCTCCGTGTGCAGGGCGACGTAGCGATCCTCCAGGGGAATCGCGAACTCGCTGAAGTGTTCCGGCAGCACTTCGAGCTGCTCGGCCAGGGGGCCGGCGTCAGGATCGAGATTGATGAACACGAAGCCGCCCCAGGTCTCCACCTTCACCTCGGGCAGTTGGAACTCCTCGTCGCTGACGTGAGGGAAATCCCAGCGGCAGGGTACTTCTTTCAGGCTGCCATCCAGGTTCCAGCTCCAGCCATGGAAGGGGCAGCGCAGGAACTGCTTGCCACGGCCCTGGGTGCCGGCATCAAAGAACTGCATGCCGCGATGCATGCAGGAATTGTGGAAGGCCTGGATCTTGTCCGGCGCCGAGCGCAGCACGACGATGGAGTGGTGGCCGATGTCGTAGACGTAGTAATCGCCGACCTTGCTCAGGTGCTCCTCCCGACAGGCCCACTGCCAGGTCCGGTTCCACATCTTCTTCATTTCGAGATCGAACTGTTCTCGTGAGGTGTAGCGTTCGAAGGGCAGGTCTTCCTGGCCCAGGAAGGTGTAGGTTTCCTCGGCGGTGAGCGGACGCGGCGCCTGGTCGCCATCACTGATGATGATCTCGCGGGTGCTCGGCCCGGGGCAGCGGGCCTCGCCCGGGGCCAGACTCGGATCGCTCGGTTGGGTCAGTCGTGATGCGCTCATGGGCCGTGTCTCCTGATGGCTGGGAGCCGATGGATTGAGGTGCGGGCACGGGGTTGCCATCCATCGACATTCGCTGGCCTATGGGAACCTTATTCGGCTCTTCCTGCAACCATGACTTTTTCGAGAGGGTATACTGGCCCCTGGTTGGCAAGCCCCTGGTGCGTCTTGCCCTGCGGCATCGGAAAGGCAGCGGTTACACCCGGCTTGCCGTGGCGGTCTGCCGGCCCCATGATGCGCCTGCGGAGGAGTCGGACAAGCAGCCGCTCCGCTGTTTCGGCAGCGGGGAGGAAAGTCCGGGCTCCACAGGACAGGGTGCCAGGTAACGCCTGGGGGACGCGAGTCCACGGAAAGTGCCACAGAAAATATACCGCCGAACCGGCTTCGGCCGGTGGTAAGGGTGAAATGGTGCGGTAAGAGCGCACCGCGCGCGTGGCAACATGCGTGGCAGGGTAAACCCCACCCGGAGCAAAGCCGAATAGGGATCTCATGGTGTTGTCCGCACCGGATCCGGGTAGGCTGCTTCAGGCGCGTGGTGACACGCGTCGCAGATGAATGGCTGCTCTCGACAGAACCCGGCTTATCGGCCGGCTCCTCCGTTTTTGAAATGGCTGTCTCCGCCAGGAGGCAGCTCGGCCCCTGGCTTTCGCCCATGGGTCATATCTAAATGTTCTTAACGGGCGTTCCGTAAGGTCTTTTTGAATCTTGACCTAGGGCAATTTATAGCTATCAGTCTTAAGTTCCTGACTTCGTGCATGTTTGCTTCGGTCGGGCGCGCTCCGATTCATCACCTTCCCACGCTTTTTTGATTTTTCCTCCCAGCATCGGTCGTAAGTCCTTGGAATGACGCAAATACCTTGCTTGACAGGGGAATTTTGCCGTTCATATAGTGTCGCTTAGTGGGAGAAAGTGGCAGAAAGTGTCGCTTGATGTCTACAGGTGGTGCCGAAAGGCGATTTTGGAGCGGGCGGAATGCTCTTCCGTGGGGTCAGCAACGTCAATCTCGATGCGAAAGGGCGCATGGCCTTGCCCGTGCGCTACCGGGAGCTGATCCAGGAAGCCAGTGCGGGCCAGGTGGTGGTCACCATCGACATTGCCGAACGCTGTCTGCTGCTTTATCCGCTGAATCTCTGGGAAGGGGTCCAGGCCCAGATCGACGCGCTGCCGAACATGGATCCGACCAGCCGCAAGCTGCAGCGCCTGCTGGTCGGTCATGCCATGGATCTGGAGATCGACGGCAGCGGTCGACTGCTGCTGCCACCCGCGCTGCGGGAGCACGGCAAGTTCGAGAAGAAACTGATCCTGCTCGGGCAGGGCAAGAAACTGGAGATCTGGGCCGAGGAAGTCTGGGCTGCACGGCGTGACGCCATGCTCGAAGAGGTCGGGCAGGCCAACGGAGAGACTGCCGTCGGCCTGCAGTCGATTTCGCTTTGACGGGGCCGGTCTACACCCATCAACCGGTGATGCTGGAGGAAGTCTTGGAAGCGCTCGACCCAGCGCCTGACGCCTGCATCCTGGACGCGACCTTCGGCCGTGGCGGGCATGCGCGTGCCCTGCTGGCCAAACTCGGTCCTGGCGGCCGTCTGCTGGCGCTGGATCGGGATCCCGAGGCCATTGCTGCGGCCGAGACGCTGGCGGCGGAGGATGCCCGGGTCGAGGTGGTGGCCGGCCCCTTCGCCGAACTGGCGAACGTGGTGGGTGATCTGGGGCTCGTGGGCCGTGTCGACGGTGTACTCATGGATCTCGGCGTATCGTCGCCGCAGCTGGACGATCCGACCCGGGGTTTCAGTTTTCAGCACGACGGCCCTCTGGACATGCGCATGGGATCGGATGCCGGCGCACCGGCTGCGGACTGGATCGCCAGGGCATCGCTGGACGAGATGACCCGCGTGTTCCGGGAGCTCGGCGAGGAACGCTATGCACGGCGCATCGCCCGCGGCATCGAGACGGCGAGGGCGGAGGCACCCATCACCACCACCGGCCGGCTCGCCGAGATCGTGTCCGCCGCGCATCCGGCCTGGGAGCGGGACAAGCATCCGGCCACCCGGGTGTTCCTGGCCATCCGCCTGCACATCAATGGCGAGCTCGATCAGGTGGTCGCTGGGCTGGCGGCGGCTGTGGACGTGCTGGCGCCCGGCGGCCGGCTGGCAGTGATCAGCTTTCATTCCCTGGAGGACCGCATCGTCAAGCGTTACCTGCGGGATCAGGAGCGCGGCGACCCGGTCCTGCGTTCGCTGCCCATCCCCGGCGATCCGAGCGGTGCCCGCCTCAGGCGCATCGGTGGCGCCCGCCGTCCCACGGCCGCGGAGGTGCAGGCCAATCCCCGTGCCCGCAGCGCCACGCTGCGGGTCGCGCAGCGCTTGGAGGAAGCGGCATGACGACCCGTGAGGCAGACCATCCGCTGCTCGCGCTCGTCGACTGGTTTCTGCGGCCCGCCACGCGGGTCGCGCTGCTTCTGGGTGCAGCAATCCTGGTGAGTTCCCTGGCGGCAGTCTATGCCTCCCATCAGACCCGCTCGCTGTTCGGTGAGCTCGAGCGGGCACGGCTGGAGCACGACGCACTGCTGGAGCAGCGGGGTCGCCTGCTGCTGGAGCGCAGCACCTTTTCCGCCTACGGCCGGGTGGAGTCCCTGGCGGCGGAGTCCCTGGACATGCAGGTCCCGGCGAGCAGCGATATCCGACTGGTGCGGCCATGAGTTCCCGCAAGGCGCCTGCAGCCCCCACTGTGCCCCCCACCGGGGTGGCGGGCGCCTGGCGGCTGCTGTTGGCAGCAGCGGTCCTGCTGGCCATCACCGGTGGCGTTGCCGCGCGGGTCGTGATGCTGCAGGCGGAGGAGGAGCGCAGCTTCCTCAAACGCCAGGGTGACCTGCGCACGGTGCGCACGCTGACGATCCAGCCGGCCCGCGGCGTCATCAGCGACCGCCGCGGTGAGCCTTTGGCGGTGAGTACGCCGGTATTCGCCGTGTGGGCGGATCCGCGTGAATTCGAGCCTGATCACCCCGGCGTGGAAGCCCTGGCTGCGAAGCTCGATTTCACGGCCGAGGAACTGCGCGCACGGGTCGCCCGCAGCGCCGGTCGTTTCGTCTACCTGCGGCGGCAGATTCCGCCGGGACGCGCCGAGGGCATCGCCGCCCTCGAGGTTCCGGGCGTGGATCTCCAGGATGAGTACAAGCGGTTCTACCCGGCCGGTGAGGTGGCGGCTCATGTGGTGGGCATCACTAACATCGACGACGCAGGCATCGAGGGGCTCGAGCTGGCCTACCAGGGCTGGCTGAAAGGCAGCCCCGGCCGCAAGCGCGTCATTCGTGACCGTTTCGGCAAGGTGGTGCGTGACCTCGAGTATCTGGCCACCGTCGAGCCGGGTCAGCCGCTGCAGTTGTCCATCGACCTGCGGCTGCAGTATCTGGCTTATCGGGAGCTGACCGTGGCGATGACCGAGCACCGGGCCGAGTCGGGCACGGTGGTGGTGCTCGATACCCTCACGGGTGAAGTGCTGGCCATGGTCAACTGGCCGTCCTACAACCCCAATGCCCCGGTCACCTCCCACTTCGAGCGCCTGCGCAACCGGGCCGTCACCGATCTCTACGAGCCGGGCTCCACTGTCAAGCCGATCACCGTGGCAGCGGCGCTGGAGTCCGGCCGCTTCGATGTCGATGCCACCGTCGACACCGCGCCGGGCCATGTCCGGGTCAGTGGCAAGCTGATCACCGATCCAAACAACCGCGGTGTACTCGATCTCGAACAGATCATCGCGCGCTCCAGTCAGGTCGGGATTGCGCGGATCGCGCTCGGGCTCGATGACGACATCCTGCGGGATGCGTTCGCACGCTTCGGCTTCGGTCAGATCACCGGCATCGGGTTTCCCGGTGAAACTTCCGGCGTGCTGCCTGAAGGGGCCCGTTGGCCGCTCATCGATCGGGTGACGTTCGCCTTTGGCTATGGTCTGGCGGTGACGCCCCTGCAGCTCGCCCAGGCCTACTCGGTGTTTGCCAATCAGGGTCTGTTCCGCGAGCCGTCGCTGATACGTCTCGACGCGCCGCCGGATGCGGTGCGTGTGCTCGACCCCGAGGTGGCCCGGCACATCAGCCGCATGCTCGAGAGCGTGGTACGCGACCAGGGCACGGCAGTGCGGGCGCGTATCCCCGGCTATCAGGTGGCCGGCAAGACCGGCACCGTGCGCAAGATGGGACGCGGCGGTTACGACAGTGAGCGGCACGTGGCGTTCTTCGCCGGCTACGCCCCGGCGGCCAATCCGCGGGTGACCACGGTGGTGGTGATCAACGAACCCAAGGGCGGGCAAATTGGTGGTGGCACGGTGGCCGCACCGGTCTTCGGGCGGGTCACGGCCGGTGCCCTGCGTCTGCTCGGCGAGCCACCGGATCTGCCACAGCCGCTGCAGGCGCGGGCGGGGGGTGGTTCATGAATGCGTTGAGCCGCGGCCTCGAAGGCCTGTTGGCGGACGCCAGCCTGCGGCCTGCTGCGGGCTCCGACGGCGCGGACCATCTGCGGATTCACGTCCAGGGCATCATGCTGGACAGCAGACGGATTCGCCCGGGTGAAATGTTCCTGGCCCTGCCCGGTGTCCTCTACGATGGTCGCGCCTTCATCCGGGAGGCCGTGGCCCGCGGTGCTGCGGTGATCTGTGTGGATGGTGCCGTGACGGCAGCGGATCGCGAGGCCGCGGCTGGGGTGCCGATCCTGGGGGTCGATGATCTGGCCGTGGTGGCCGGCAATCTGGCTGCGGCCTATTACGACGACCCGTCCCGGGCGCTCGAGGTGCTCGGTGTCACCGGTACCAACGGCAAGACGTCCTGCACCCACCATCTGGCGGAAATGCTGCAGCGCCTCGGGGATTCGGCGGGGATCTGCGGCACCCTCGGCAACGGTTTCCCCGGGCAGCTGCGCAGTACCGGGTTGACCACCGCTGACGCGGTCAGTCTGCAGCGTACCCTGGCCTGGATGCGCGACGCCGGCGCCAAATGGGTGGCGATGGAAGTGTCGTCCCACGCCCTCGATCAGAATCGGGTGGCCGGCATCAGCTTCAGCGGCGCGCTGTTCACCAATCTGAGCCGTGATCACCTCGACTATCACGGCAGCATGGAGGCTTATGCGGAAAGCAAGCGGCAGCTGTTCCTGACGCCCGGCCTCGATGTGGCGGTCATCAATCGGGACGACGCCTACGGCTGTGCGCTGATGGAGCGGGTGCCGACGCCGCTGGATGTGCTCGATTTCTCGCTGCGTGACCCCGCAGCGGCAGTCCATCTCACGGCCCTGGTGCGCGACGAGCACGGCGCCCATGCCAGCGTCGTATCGCCTTGGGGACGGGGGGAGCTGCATACCCGGCTGCTGGGGGACTTTGCCGTCTCCAATCTGCTCGGCTGCGCCACCCTGCTGGGGGGGCTCGGGCTGCCGTTTGCCGACGTACTCGCGGTGGCCGACGTCGCCCCGGTGAGCGGACGCATGCAGCCCTTTGCCCATCCTGGTGGCGCCACCCTCGTCGTCGACTACGCCCACACCCCGGACGCGCTGGCGAAGACGCTGGCCGCGCTGCATGAGTGCTTCGCAGGCCGGGTTCTGTGCGTCTTCGGCTGTGGCGGTGAACGTGACCCCGGCAAGCGCCCGGAAATGGGGCGCGAGGCTGTCAGCGCCGCCGACTATGTCGTGATCACCGACGACAACCCCCGGTCAGAGGATGGCGACGCCATCGTCCGCGACATTCTCGCGGGGATTCCGGCCGGATCTGCGATGGCCATCGAGCGCGATCGGCGACGGGCCATCGAGCTGGCCCTGGCCCGGGCGCGCCCGGGTGACGTGGTGCTGATAGCCGGCAAGGGGCATGAGGACTACCAGGATGGACCGGCGGGTCGCGTGCACTACAGCGATCTCGAAACCGCAGCTGAGCTGACCCGGGGTGCGCCAGCGCACGCCGGGCCCGCCCATGGCCAGGGTTGAGGAGGGGACTGGGTGCTGCTTTGGCTGACTGAAATGCTGATGGCGGTCCACACCGGATTCGGTGTGTTCCAGTTCCTGACTTTCAGGACCATTCTCGCTGTGCTCACGGCGCTGTCCATCTCGCTGCTGGTGGGGCCCTACATGATCCGCCAGCTCACCGAGCGGCAGATCGGTCAGGCGGTGCGCGATGACGGTCCAGAGACCCACTTCTCGAAGGCCGGCACGCCGACCATGGGCGGGGCGCTGATCATCATCGCCATCGTCAGCGGCACCCTGCTGTGGGGTGACCTCGGCAACCGCTTCGTCTGGCTGGCGGTGGCGGTGACCCTGGCCTTCGGCGCCATCGGTTGGGTCGACGACTACCGCAAGGTGGTGGCCCGGAATCCCAAAGGGCTGCCTGCCCGCTGGAAGTACTTCTGGCAGTCGGTGGTGGCCGTGGCCGTGGCGCTGCTGCTGTACGTCTCGGCCCAGAGCCCGGTGGAAACCGAACTCATCGTGCCGTTCTTCAAGGCCGTGGCCATCGATCTCGGCATCTTTTATCTGGTCACGACCTATTTCGTCATCGTCGGCACGTCCAATGCCGTGAATCTGACCGACGGTCTCGATGGGCTGGCGATCATGCCGACGGTGATGGTGGCCGGGGCGCTGGGCCTGATGGCCTACCTCTCGGGCCACATCGGGTTTGCCGACTACCTGCAGATTCCCTATGTGGCCGGTGCCGGCGAGATGGCGATCTTCTGCGGTGCGATCATCGGCGCCGGGCTCGGCTTTCTCTGGTTCAACACCTACCCGGCCCAGGTCTTCATGGGCGATGTGGGGGCGCTGGCCCTCGGTGCCGCCCTCGGGCTGGTGGCCGTGGTGGTCCGTCAGGAGATCGTGCTGTTCATCATGGGCGGCCTGTTCGTCCTCGAGACCGTGTCGGTGATCATGCAGGTGGTGTCCTACCGTCTCACCGGTCGCCGCATCTTCCGCATGGCGCCCATTCACCATCACTTCGAACTCAAGGGCTGGCCGGAGCCCCGGGTCATCGTCCGCTTCTGGATCATCGCGCTGGTGCTGGTCCTGATCGGCCTGTCGACGTTGAAGCTGAGGTGAGCATGACTGTCTCCCTGCCTCAGCAACCGTTCAGCGTCGTCCTCGGGCTCGGCAGTACCGGCGTGTCCCTGCTGCGCCATCTGCACGGCTGCGGCCAGCGGCTGGTGGCCATGGATACCCGGGTCCAGCCGCCCGAGGCGAAGCGGGTGCGGCGGGAACTGCCGGACGTGCAGGTGATCACCGGCGGCTTCGATGCGACGGTCCTCGCGCAGGCCGCCCTGGTGGCCGTGAGCCCGGGCGTCCCGGCCGACGATCCGCTGCTGGTGAGGGCCCGCGCCCTCGGCATCGACGTAGCCGGTGACATCGAACTTTTCGCGCGCAAAGCCGCAGGGCCGGTGGCAGCGGTGACCGGGACCAACGGCAAGAGCACGGTGACCAGCCTGCTCGGCGCCATCCTGCTCGCTGCCGATCGTGAAGTGGCCGTGGGCGGCAACCTTGGCACGCCGGCGCTCGACCTGCTCGAACAGCGGCCGGCCGATGGCTACGTCCTCGAACTGTCCAGTTTTCAGCTCGATCTCACCGAGACCCTGCCGCTGGCCTGTGCCGCCATCCTCAACGTCAGCATCGATCATCTGGACCGATACGGGTCGATCGCGGCCTACGCGGCCTCCAAGCAGCGGATTTATCGTCAGGCCGAGGTGGCCGTGTTCAGCGGTGACGACCCGCGCACGATCCCCGGCGACGAGTTCACCGGCGAGCGCGTGCCGGTCTTCGGTGGACCCGCGCCCACGGCAGCAGGCTGGGGCATCGAATCCGGCGCCGATGGCCGCCGCTGGCTGATGGGCCGCGGCCGCCCGCTGCTGCCTGTCACCGAACTGCCGGTGGCCGGACGCCACAACGAACGCAATGTTCTGTTCGCCCTGGCCATGGCTGCGGTACTCGGGGTCGAACCGGAGGCGGCCTTCGATGCGGTGCGAGCCTTCGAGCCGCTGCCCCATCGCTGCACGCCGGCTGGTTGCGTCGCTGGCGTGCGCTTCATCGACGATTCGAAGGCCACCAACGTCGGTGCCTGCGTGGCTGCCATTGACGGGCTGGGAGAGGCGCAGCGCAATCTGGTGGTCATCGCCGGTGGCCTGGGCAAGGGCGCGGATTTCAGCGCGCTGAAGGAACCGTTCGCACGCTGCGTGAAGGCGGCCGTCCTGATAGGCGTCGACGCCCCGCTCATTGCGGAGGCTCTGGAAGGGGTGTGCCGGATCGAGATGGCCGTGGACATGGACGCTGCCGTAGCCGCTGCGGCCGGTTTGGCCGAGCCCGGTGACACAGTGCTGCTGGCGCCGGCCTGTGCCAGCTTCGACATGTTCGAGTCCTTTGTGGATCGTGGTGAACGCTTCGTGTCGGCGGTCCGGCGACTCGAGGAGGTGTCATGACGGCCGTACGCCTCGACAGTGCCTTGATCTGGCTGTGGATCGCACTGCTGGCCGTGGGGCTGGTGGCCGTGGCCAGTGCCTCCATGGAACTGGCGTTCAGCCGTCATGGTGATGCCTTCCATCATCTCCTGCGCCATGGCATCGCACTGATCGTGGCCGGTCTGGCCTTCCTGGTGGTGCTGGCGTTCCCGACGTCGTTCTGGGCGCGCTTCGACCGCGTTGCGCTGCTGCTGGCCGTCGCGCTGCTCGCGCTGCTGTTCGTCCCGGGCCTGGGACGGGAGGTGAACGGCAGCCTGCGCTGGATCGCTTTCGGCCCCTTTTCCCTGCAGCCCTCGGAGCCTGTCCGTTTCCTGCTCGTGGTCTACCTCGCCGGTTACGTGGCGCGGCATCAGCAGGCCATCAGCAGCGGCCTGCTCGGCCTGCTGCGGCCGCTGCTCTGGCTGCTGATTCCCTGCGCGCTGCTCGTGGCCCAGCCCGATCTCGGCTCGGCCGTGGTGATCATGGCGGCTGCCGTGGCGCTGCTGTTCTTGAGCGGTGCCCGCATGCTGCATCTGAGCCTGCTCGGGGCGGCGGCGGTGGCCGGGCTGTGGATGCTGCTGAGTCTGCGGGACTACCGCGTGGCGCGGCTGCAGGCCTTCCTCGATCCCTGGGCCCCCGACGTCCAGTTCGGCAGTGGTTATCAGCTCACTCAGGCGCTGATTGCGTTCGGGCGCGGCGAATGGTTCGGCGTCGGCCTCGGCGAAGGGCTGCAGAAGCTCTTCTATCTGCCGGAAGCGCATACCGACTTCATCTTCGCAGTCATCGCCGAAGAGACCGGTGCCGCGGGCGCATTGCTGCTGTGTGCAGCCCTGATGGCCCTGGTGCTGCGCGGCCTGTGGCACGGCCGCATGGCCCAGCGTCGCGGCGCCACCATGGCGGCAGGGCTGGCCTACGGTGCCGCGCTGCTGCTTGGCATCCAGGTCTTGGTCAGTCTCGGCGTCAACACCGGCTTGCTGCCCACCAAGGGTCTGACGCTGCCGCTGGTGAGCTACGGCGGCAACAGCCTGATCGTGTGCAGCGCTCTGGTGGCACTGCTGGTCCGGGTGGCCTGGGAGAACGCGGAGAGCGAACGCCCGCCGCGCGGCATCAGGCGGCGGGAGGTGGCGGCATGATCGAATCGACCAACGGCCCCGAACTGCACTTTGTCCCGGAAATGCGCCGGATTCGCCGCATCCACTTCGTCGGCATCGGCGGCTCCGGCATGTGTGGTATCGCCGAAGTGCTGCTCAACCAGGGCTATCGGGTCACGGGCAGCGACCTGCAGCGCAGCGATGCCACGGTGCGCCTCGAGCGTCTCGGCGCCGGCGTGACCATCGGCCAGCGCGCCGACAATGTCGAAGGCGCAGACGTGGTGGTGGTATCCAGTGCCATCCACGCCGACAACCCGGAGCTGGTGGCGGCCCACGCTGGTCGTGTGCCGGTGGTGCGGCGGGCAGAGATGCTCGGGGAGCTGATGCGATACCGGCATGGCATTGCGGTGGCGGGTACCCACGGCAAGACCACCACCACCAGCATGGTGACCGCCATTCTGGCAGCCGCAGGCAAGGATCCCACCTTTGTCATCGGTGGCCTGCTCAACAGCGTCGGCGCCAATGCCGGGCTCGGCGCGAGCCGTTACCTGGTGGCTGAGGCCGACGAGAGCGATGCCTCGTTCCTGCATCTGCAGCCCATGGTGGCGGTGCTGACCAATATCGATGCCGACCACATGGGGACTTACGGTGGTGACTTCGCGCGCCTGAAGCAGGCCTTTGTCGACTTCCTCCACCGGCTGCCTTTCTACGGCCTTGCCGTGGTCTGCATCGACGACGAGCACGTCCGCAGCATTCTCGATGACGTCAGCCGTCCGCTGGTGACCTACGGCTTCTCCGAAGACGCTGCCGTCCGCGCCGGAGAGGTGGAAACCCACGATCGCAGCAGCCGCTTCACCGTCCTGCGCGAGGGCCGCGACCCGCTGCCTGTGACCATGCCGCTGCCGGGCCGGCACAACGTGCTCAATGCACTCGCCGCCATCGCCGTCGCCACCGATGAAGGGATCGCGGACGCAGCCATCGTCGCCGGGCTGGCCTCCTATTCCGGAGTCGGTCGGCGCTTCGAGGTGCGCGACATGACGGTGCAGGGCCGCGCGATCACCCTGGTGGACGACTACGGCCACCATCCCACCGAGGTGGCCGCCGTGATCCGCACCGCACGGGACTGCTGGCCGGGTCGGCGTCTGGTCATGGTCTATCAGCCTCATCGCTACAGCCGCACCCGCGATCTCTACGACGATTTCACCCGCGTGCTCGCCGGCGTCGACCTGCTCGTGCTGCTGGAGGTCTACGCCGCAGGTGAAGCTGCCATTGCCGGTGCGGACGGGCGCTCCCTGGCGCGCAGCCTGCGTCAGCGCGGGCCGCTGGACCCCGTCTTTGCCGAGCAGGTGGATGAGGTGACGGCCGTGCTGGCTGATCTGCTGCAGCCCGGCGACGTGCTCATCACCCAGGGTGCCGGCGACATCGGCAACCTGGCGCGGGATCTCATTCGCGGCAGCGAGGGAGGTGGCTGATGGGTCCGGGCATCCTTCGCTCTCTGCTGGGTACCGCGCTGCTGCTGCTGGTCGCCGTCCTGGGCTGGCAGGGCTGGCAGGCCCTCGATCGTCCCGTCAGCGTCGTTCGTGTCGATGGCGAACTGACGACGGCCGAGCGGGCCCGGGCCACTGAGCTGGTGTCGCTGTTCCTGCCTGCCGGCGTCCTGAGCGTGGATACGCGGGCGCTGCGTGATCTGCTGGAAAGCGAATCCTGGGTCGACAGTGTGGCGTTGTGGCGGTCCTGGCCGGATGGACTGCGGGTGGACATCCGTGCCGAGGCTGCCGTGGCGCGCTGGCGCACCGACGCCCTGCTGTCGGCGCGGGGCCGCATCATCGAGCCTTTGGAGCTCATCGGTCTCGATGGCCTGCCACGGTTGGCGGGACCGGACGGCAGTGCGCAGCAGGTCATGCAGACCTTTCAGCGCATTGCCGACGTCCTGCGGCCCCATGGGCTGCGCATCGAGACCCTCGACATGGACGCAGAAGGCGGCATCGAGGTTCGCCTGCGGGAAGGGCCGCTGCTGGTGTTCGGCCATCGTGAACTCGGTGCCCGGCTGGCGCGGCTCGACCTGCTGCTGCGGCAGCAGTTTGCGGAGGGGCTGGCCGAGGTCGAGCGCATCGACACCCGTTACGACAATGGCATCGCCGTGGCGTGGCGGTCCGCCGACGTCAGGCGCGCGGTGGCCACACGACAGTTGGCAGAGGGGTTGTGACCCGATGGTGAGCAGCACGAATCAGATCATCGTCGGTCTCGACATCGGCACCTCCAAGGTGGTGGCCATCGTCGGCGAGATCGGCCCTGACGGCTCCATCGAGGTGATCGGGCTCGGATCGCATCCTTCCCGCGGGCTGAAGAAGGGCGTGGTGGTCAACATCGAATCCACCGTCCAGTCCATCCAGCGAGCGGTGGAAGAGGCCGAACTCATGGCCGGCTGTCAGATCGATGCCGTCTATGCCGGCATCGCCGGCAGCCATATCCGCAGTCTCAACTCCCACGGCATCGTCGCCATCCGCGACAAGGAAGTGATGCAGTCGGATGTCGACCGCGTCATCGATGCCGCCCAGGCCGTGGCCATCCCGGCCGACCAGAAAGTGCTGCACATCGTGCCTCAGGAGTACCTGATCGACAGCCAGGAAGGGGTGAAGGAACCGCTGGGCATGTCGGGCGTGCGGCTTGAGGCCAAGGTGCATCTGGTGACCTGCGCGGTGAATGCTGCGCAGAACATCGAGAAATGCGTCCGCCGCTGCGGTCTCGAAGTTCGCGACGTGATCCTCGAGCAGCTGGCATCGAGCTACGCGGTACTCACCGAGGACGAGAAGGAACTCGGTGTGTGCATGGTGGACATCGGTGGCGGCACCACCGACATCGCGGTGTTCACCGAGGGGGCGATCCGCCACACCGCGGTGATTCCCATCGCCGGCGACCAGGTGACCAACGACATAGCCATGGCGCTGCGGACCCCGACGCCGCACGCGGAAGAGATCAAGATCAAGTACGCCTGCGCCCTGACGCAGCTCGCAGGTGCCGCCGAGACCATCAAGGTGCCGGGCGTGGGCGACAAGCCGCCGCGATCACTCTCGCGGCAGATGCTCGCCGAGGTGGTCGAGCCGCGCTACGACGAGCTGTTCACGCTGGTGCAGGCGGAACTGCGTCGCAGCGGCTACGAAGACCTGATCGCTGCCGGCATCGTGCTGACAGGCGGCTCGTCGAAGATCGAGGGTGTGGTGGATCTCGCGGAAGAGATTTTTCACAAGCCGGTGAGTATCGGTGTGCCCCGCAACGTCAACGGGCTCACCGACATCGTCCGCAATCCAATCTACTCGACCGGTGTCGGCCTGTTGATCTACGGCCGGATGGAAGAGGAGAAGTTCCGGCTTCGCGGTGGACGTCGCGATGCCAAGGTGAGTTTCGTCGACCGTCTGAAGGCCTGGTTTCAGAACAATTTGTGAGGCTCACGCCAGGAAGGCGTCGGCCAGGAATCGGTGATGAAGCGTGTCGCCTCATCACCAGCCCGCTGCAGAAGTCCGCTGCGGGCATTCGCCGGAGGCTCAGGACGGGCACCCGGGCCAACACGCTACAACGTCTGTGGAGGACGCTGACATGTTCGAACTGGTAGATAGCACGCCGCAGAATGCGGTCATCAAGGTCATTGGTGTCGGTGGCGGCGGCGGTAACGCCGTCCAGCACATGATCAACCGCAACGTGGAGGGCGTCGAGTTCATCGTCGCCAACACGGATGCCCAGGCGCTGAAGAGTTTGAGTGCGCGAACCGTGCTCCAACTCGGCGGCAACATGACCAAGGGGCTCGGGGCCGGGGCCAATCCGGAGATCGGCCGGCAGGCCGCCATGGAGGATCGCGATCGCATTGCCGAGGTGCTCGAGGGTGCCGACATGGTGTTCATCACCGCCGGCATGGGCGGCGGTACCGGCACCGGCGGTGCGCCCGTGATTGCGGAAGTGGCCCGTGAGATGGAGATCCTGACGGTGGCCGTGGTCACCAAGCCCTTCCGCTTCGAGCGGCGGATGCAGGCGGCGGAGCGTGGCATTGCCGAACTGCAGCACCACGTGGATTCGCTGATCACCATTCCCAACGAGAAGCTGCTCGCGGTACTCGGCCAGCAGACCAGCATGCTCGATGCGTTCGCAGCGGCCAATGACGTGCTGCTCGGCGCAGTCCAGGGCATTGCCGATCTCATCATCCGCCCCGGCATGATCAACGTCGACTTTGCCGACGTCCGCACGGTGATGTCGGAAATGGGCATGGCCATGATGGGTACCGGCCGGGCTTCGGGCGAACATCGGGCCCGGGAAGCCGCCGAAGCGGCGATCCGCTCGCCGCTGCTCGAGGACGTGGATCTCAACGGTGCTCGCGGCATTCTCGTCAATGTCACCGCCGGTCCCAACATGTCCATCGGCGAATTCTCCGAAGTCGGCGAAACGGTGGAACAGTTCGCCTCGGAGTCGGCCACGGTGGTGGTGGGCACGGTGATCGATCCGGAGCTGACCGACGAAATGCGGGTGACCGTGGTGGCCACCGGTCTCGGTGGTCATCAACCACGCGTGGTGGTGGACAACGGGCCCCAGGCCACCGCACCCGACGGCAGCGTCGACTACGACCGACCGACGGTCATGCGGCGGCGGCATGCCCAGGGCAGTGCGGCGGTGGAATCCGGACGGCGACCGGCCGAGAAGGCGGACCTCGACTATCTCGATGTCCCGGCCTTCCTGCGCCGGCAGGCGGACTGAATGCCGCAGCGCAGCTGCCCCCGGCGCACCGGCGGCGGAAACGTAATGAAACAAACCTCGACCGCCTCTCCATGGTTGGCCGTCGAGGGCTCTGTTAGCCTTGGCCCGCAAGTCGGGGGACTTGGCGCGCAAGCTTGGGGGAATCGTAGACCGCAATGATCAGACAACGAACGCTGAAGAACGTCATCCGAGCGACCGGGGTCGGGCTCCACACGGGGGAGAAGGTCTTCCTTTGCCTCCGTCCCGCTCCGGTCAACACCGGCATCGTGTTCTTTCGCTCCGATCTCGATGAGGTGGTGGCGATACCGGCCCGCGCGGAGTTCGTGGGTGACACCACCCTGGCCACGACCCTGGTCAGGGATGGTGTCCGCATCTCTACCGTCGAGCACCTGATGGCGGCCTTCGCTGGACTGGGTATCGACAACGCCTATGTGGAGGTGAGTGCGCCGGAGGTGCCGATCATGGACGGCAGTGCGGCACCCTTCGTCTTCCTGCTGCAGTCAGCAGGGGTCGAGGAACAGCAGGCGGCGAAACGCTTTCTGCGCGTCCGGCGCCCGATCGAGGTGGCCGACGGCGAGGCGCGGGCCACGCTGCTGCCCTTCGACGGCTTCAAAGTGTCCTTTGATCTGATCTATGCCCATCCGGTGATGGCCCGCCACAGCCGCCACGCCAGCGTCGATTTCTCCACGGCGTCGTTCGTCCGCGAAGTGGCGCGGGCGCGCACCTTCGGCTTCCTGCAGGACTTCGACAAGCTCCGGGCCATGAATCTGGCCCGCGGCGGCAGTCTCGACAATGCCGTGGTCGTCGACCACGAACGCATTCTCAATGAAGGCGGTCTTCGTCACGAAGACGAGTTCGTCAAGCACAAGATTCTTGATGCCATCGGCGATCTGTACCTGCTCGGCGCGAGCCTCATCGGCGAATTCCGTGGCTATCGGTCCGGGCATACGCTCAATCACACCCTGCGTCAGGCCGTGCTGGCCCAGCCGGAGTGTTTCGAGATGGTTACGTTCGAGCATCCAGAGGTTTCGCCGATCAGTTACGGCTCACGGCCGGCCCTGGCGGTCTGATGCTCCGGTCTTCCGGACTGATCGATGTTTGGGTAGCAAAACCCTGATTCCTTTGCCATAGTCGGGTCAGAGGGCGCGCTCGGCCAAGCGTTCGAGGGCCTTTTTGAGCTCAGGATCGGACTCTTCGCGAGCCATGGCGGCGAAGTGGGCGGCAGCATCGGCGGGGATTCCGATGGGTTCAGACAGCGTATTCTCAGGGGATGTCCCGGGGGGTGACATGGAACGGGGTCTTACGGCCACACTGATGTGTTGAACCGGCTCGCCGGTCAGTTCCGCGAGGCGCGCCTTGAGCAGGTGCTGCTGGTAGCGGAGTTGAGTGGCGCGTGCGGAACTGGAGGCGAGCAGACTGAGATGGCCAGTATCCAGACCAGCGACGGTGACATGGTCGCGCAGACTTTCCGGCAGCAGCCGGCGCAGTTCGCGATCGAGTCGAATCAGACGTTCAGCCTGACGTACGACCCGCCCGAGCATGGAACGGCCGGGCTTCATCTGGTCGGGCAGGCCTCGCGGGCCGCGATCGGGTCGATCCGCCATGGGAGCCTCCGAGCGTGAAGCGTTGGCGTGAGCAGATGAACCAGTGGCTCGTCTGGCTGCGCCGAGAGCGTCTTGCAGTCATTCTCTTAGATGCCCGCGATGGAAGCGAGTGGCGGCTGAAGTTCACCATGGCCGGCCTCATGGGTCGCGGTACGGCGGCGCTGGGCCTGGCGCTGCTTTGCGGCATGGGGCTGCAGGCCTGGCAAACCGAAGCGGTGGACCCGGTCGTCGCAGCCGAATGGCAGGCGACGCTTGCGGAGCAGCAGCAGGAGTTGGCCACGATCCGGCGCGAGTCGGATCGCATGGTGGGCGCGCTGACCCGGCGCTTTGCCGACCTGCAGGGGCGGCTGGTGCGCATGGAAGCGGTGGGCAAGCGCATGATGGTGGCAGCGGATCTCGATCAGGACGAGTTCGATTTCAGCCAGCCACCTGCCTTCGGCGGCCCGGAAGAATCGGAACTCGAGAACCCTGTTCCGGTGGCGGTGCCGGACTTCGTGGCCATGGTCGAACACCTTTCCGAGCAGATCCTTACCCGCCAGCAGCAGCTCGACATGCTCAATGGCCTGATCCACGACCGTCAGTTCTTCGCTGATCTCGAGCTCACGGGTCGCCCTGTGGACAAGGGCTGGCAGTCCTCCGGATTCGGTCGGCGGGTGGATCCCTTCACCGGCCAGATGGCCTGGCACGGTGGCCTCGATTTTGCTGCGCCCAAGGGCAGCAAGGTGCGCGCGGTGGCAGGCGGCGTGGTGGTATTCTCCGGGCGCAGGGGTGCCTACGGTAATCTGGTCGAGATCAATCACGGTAACGGGTACAGTACGCGTTACGCGCACTCCAGCGAAAACCGGGTGGCGGTGGGTGACGTGGTCCGCAAGGGCGATGTCATCGCCACTGTGGGTTCTTCGGGCCGTGCCACCGGGCCTCATGTACACTTCGAGGTGCTCAAGGACGGCAGAAGCGTTGACCCCGCCCGCTATGTCGCCCGGAGCGACTGAGCGGCCCGTCAGCTGCAGTCCGGGCGCCCTTCGGGGACCCCCATGACTCAACTTCAGGAGACTTCGCGCCGGGGCCGGTCCGCAGCAGGGCTGACCCGCGTATAGACCATGATCGCCAGCCTCTTTCGAAAGATCGTCCCATCGAAGAACAGTCGTGAACTCAAGCGCATGGGCCGCACTGTCGCCCGCGTCAATGCGCTGGAGGACAAGACGGCTGCACTCTCCGATGCCGAACTCGCTGCCCTGACGCCGAAGCTCCGCGAGCGACTGGAGGCTGGCGAGTCCCTTGATGCCCTGCTGCCGGAGGCCTTCGCTGCGGTGCGCGAGGCGTCTAAACGGACGCTGGGGATGCGCCACTTCGACACCCAGTTGCTCGGCGGCATCGCCCTGCACGAAGGCAACATTGCCGAGATGCGTACCGGCGAGGGCAAGACCCTGGTGGCCACCCTGGCCATCTACCTCAATGCGCTGACGGGCCGGGGTGTGCACCTGGTCACGGTGAACGATTATCTGGCCCGCCGGGATGCCGGCTGGATGCAGCCCATTTACGAAGCCCTCGGCATGACGGTGGGCGTGGTGGTCCCGGGCCAGCAGACCGCAGAGAAGCGCGAGGCCTACCAGGCTGACATCACCTACGGCACCAACAACGAGTTCGGCTTCGACTACCTGCGTGACAACATGGCGTTCACGCCCGAGGACCGGGTGCAGCGCGATCTCCACTTCGCCATCGTCGACGAGGTGGATTCCATTCTCATCGACGAGGCGCGCACGCCGCTGATCATTTCCGGCGCTGCCGACGATTCCTCCGAACTCTATCGTGCCATCAACAAGCTCGTGCCGAAGCTCCACGCCCGTGAAACGCCGGCCGGCATCGAGCCCGAGGGCGAGGACGAAGGCGACTTCGCCATCGACGAGAAGAACCGGCAGGTGGAACTGCTCGAAAGCGGTCACGAGAAGATCGAGCACGCGCTGCAGGAGGCAGGCCTGATGAAGGAGGGCAGTCTCTACGCGCCCGGCAACCTCGGCCTTCTTCATCACGTCAATGCCGCTCTGCGCGCCCACTTCATCTACAAGCGTGACGTGCACTACATCGTCCAGGACGATCAGGTGGTGATCGTCGACGAACACACCGGACGCACCATGCCCGGCCGGCGCTGGTCCGACGGCCTGCACGGCGCCATCGAGGCGAAGGAAGGGGTGAAGGTCCAGCTCGAATCCCAGACCCTGGCTTCCACCACGTTCCAGAATTTCTTCCGCATCTACGAGAAGCTGGCCGGCATGACCGGCACGGCGGACACCGAAGCCTTCGAATTCAACCAGATCTACGGGCTCAACGTGGTGGTCATCCCCACCAACAAGCCCATGATCCGCGATGACGCCAACGATCTCGTCTTCCTCACCATGGACGAGAAATACGATGCCATCGTCGAGGACATCGAGGATTGCCGCAAACGGGGCCAGCCGGTGCTGGTGGGTACGGCGTCCATCGAGTCCTCGGAGCGCCTGTCGGCGGAAATGAAGCGCCGGGGCATCGAGCACAGCGTCCTCAACGCCAAGTTCCACGAGCAGGAGGCGGAGATCATTGCCCAGGCGGGGCGTCCCGGGGCCGTGACCGTGGCCACCAACATGGCCGGTCGCGGTACCGACATCGTCCTCGGCGGCAACTGGGAAGCGGAGCTGGCCAAGCTCGGCGATGTCGATGAGAAGGAAGTCGAGCGACTGAAGGCCCAGTGGCACGAGCGCCACGATACAGTTATTGCAGCAGGCGGCCTGCGGGTGATCGGCACCGAGCGCCATGAGTCCCGGCGCATCGACAACCAGCTTCGGGGCCGTTCGGGCCGGCAGGGGGACCCGGGTTCCACCCGCTTCTACCTGTCGATGGAAGATTCCCTGATGCGGATCTTCGCCTCCGACCGCATCCGCAAGATCATGAATTCCCTCGGCATGGAGCAGGGTGAGGCCATCGAGCATCGCATGGTCACCAATGCCATCGAGCGCGCCCAGCGCAAGGTGGAAGGCCACAACTTCGACATCCGCAAGAACCTGCTCGAATACGATGACGTGTCCAATGACCAGCGTCAGGTCATCTATGCCCAGCGCAACGAGATCATGCAGGCGGATGACATCTCCGAGACCATCGCCGCCATGCGCGAGGAGGTGGTCGATGACGTCATCAGCGACTACATCCCGCCGCAGTCCGTGGAAGAGCAGTGGAACCTCGAAGGGCTCGAGGAAGCCCTGCTCGTGGAATTCAACTCCCGCCAGCCGATTCGCGAGTGGCTCGACGCGGAGCCCGACCTCTACGAGGAAACCCTGCGCGAGCGCATCCTTTCGAACATCGAGAAGGAATACGCCGAGAAGGAGGCTGCACTCGGGTCCGAGATGCTGCGCCGCTTCGAGAAGCAGATGATGCTGCTCACCCTCGATCACCTTTGGAAGGACCACCTCCAGAACATGGACCACCTGCGCCAGGGTATCCACCTGCGCGCCTACGCCCAGAAACAGCCCAAGCAGGAGTTCAAGCGCGAGTCCTTCGAGCTGTTCCAGAACCTGCTCTACTCGGTGCGCCGGGATGTGGTGCGCATGCTGTCCCGGGCTCAGTTCCGCAAGGCTGAAGAGATCGAGGAGGAGGAACGCCAGCGTCGGGAGGCAGAGATCCGCCGGTCGGATTTCTCCCACGCCGACGCCAATGCCCTCGAGACCGACGCCACGGTGGCCGCCAGCGGCCGCAGCAGCTTGAAGCCGCCGGAGACTTTCGTCCGCGAGGAGCGCAAGGTCGGTCGCAACGAACCCTGCCCTTGCGGGTCGGGCAAAAAGTACAAGCAGTGCCATGGCCGCAAGTAGCGCGCTTCAGGCACGACATTGAAGAATCACGCGGGCCTCGGTGCCCGCAATCGAACGGACCCTGACCCGGAAACCAGACCATGCCTGTGAATCTGCCGCCGCTACCGGAATTGCTGCCGGTGGCGGGAATCCGCTGCGCGACCGTGTCCGCAGGGGTCCGCAAGCCCGGACGTCGCGATCTGGTCCTGTTCGAGCTCGCTGCAGGCGCCACCGTGGCGGCGATGTTCACCCGCAACCGCTTTCGCGCCGCCCCGGTGCAGGTGGCTGAGCGCCATCTGGCTGCCGCCGCACCGCGTTATCTGCTCATCAACACCGGCAATGCCAACGCTGGAACCGGTGCCGGCGGACTGACGTCGGCCCTGGCCTGCTGTGCCGCGGCCGCCGTGATCGGCGGCGTCGACACCGAGGCAGTGCTGCCCTATTCCACCGGTGTCATCGGGGAGCCGCTGCCGGCGGAGCGCATCGTGGCCGGACTGCCTGCCGTGTTTGCAGCCCTCGCGGAGGATGGCTGGAAGGACGCCGCGCACGGCATCATGACCACGGATACCGCAGCCAAAGGGGCCTCCCTGCGGGGCGATTCGTGGGTGCTGACCGGCATCAGCAAGGGTGCCGGCATGATCCGGCCGGACATGGCCACCATGCTGGCCTTCCTGGCCACGGATGCGGCCATTGCCCAGCCGGTTCTCGATCACCTGCTGCGCGAGGCGGTCGAGAGCAGCTTCAACCGCATCACCGTGGATGGCGACACGTCCACCAATGATGCCGTGACCCTGGTCGCCACGGGCGCAGCCGGCGGCGCGCCGATCAACGATCCCGACAGCGCCGAAGCGCAGGCCTTCGGTACTGCGCTGACAGCGCTGTGCATCGATCTGGCCCATGCCATCGTTCGTGACGGCGAGGGAGCCACCCGCTTCGTGACCGTGCGCATCGAGGGTGCGAAAAGCAGCCAGGAAGCCCTGGCGGCGGCCTATGCCATTGCTCATTCCCCGTTGGTGAAGACCGCGTTGTTCGCCGGCGACCCCAACTGGGGCCGACTGCTGGCGGCCATCGGCCGTGCCGGCATCGACGATCTCGACGTCACCGGCGTGAGTCTCTTCCTCGACGACGTTTGCATCGCCGTGGAAGGCGGCGTGGCACCGGGCTACAAAGAAGCCGACGGCGCCCGGGTCATGGCCCGGCCGGAGATCCTGATCCGCGCCGATCTCGGCCGCGGTGACGTCACCGAAACCGTCTGGACCACCGATCTGTCCTACGACTACGTCAAGATCAACGCGGAATACCGCTCCTGACTCGATTGGCGCAACGCCGGATTCGAGCGACAAGCCTTGTGGGAAGCTGCGCAGCGCAGCGCAGCAGCGATCTCGAT
>JAFIFL010000345.1 GCA_020832055.1 Gammaproteobacteria bacterium | reverse complement strand
GTCACGGAGTGGGGCCTCGAACAGTTCGTGCGCGACGCGCGCATCGCCCAGATCTACGAAGGCACCAATGGCATTCAGGCCATGGATCTCACCGACCGCAAGACGGCCCGCGACGGCGGACGCATGGCCGGGCTGTTTGCCGACCGGGTCGCGGCCTTCCTCGCCGATGGCCCCTGCCCGGAGCGCCTGCGGCCGGGACTTCAGGTCGCGCTCGAAGCATTCCGGCGCAGCACGGCCTTCATCGTCGAGCACAGCGCCGAGGATCCCGCCGTGGCCGGCAGCGCCGCCTGCGACTATCTGGAACTCACCGGCCTGCTCGGGTATGGCTGGCTCTGGGCCTGGATGGTCGGCGTGGCCGAAGCCGGCCTCGAAGCCGACGGTGCCGACGTCGACCTGCTGCAGGGCAAGGTGGCCACGGGCGATTTCTTCCATGCCCGGCTGCTGCCCATGGCGGCGACCCTGGAGCAGCGCATCACGAGTGGCAGCACAGTGGTCATGGCCCTCGCGGAGGATCAGTTCTGAGCTGCGGGCCGTGAACGACAGGACATCAACCATGACAGGTGAGGGGAGAACCGGCATGAGCTCGAATCACGACGCGCTATGGCGCCGCAGTGCCTCGGAACTGGCGGCGCTGATCCGATCCCGGGAAGTCAGCAGCCGCGAGGTCGTGACGGCACACCTCGAACGCATTGCAGCGGTCAACGGCAGCATCCATGCGGTGACGCAGGTGCTGGCGGAATCGGCGCTGGCCGCAGCGGACGCCGCCGATCGCAGCGAACCGGCCGGTCCGCTGCACGGCGTGCCGTTCACCATCAAGGAAAACATCGATCTGGCCGGAACGCCCACCACCCAGGGCGTCCCGGCGCTGGCGCAAGCCGTGGCCAGCGTCGATGCACCGGTTGTGGAACGGATGAAGGCTGCCGGCGCCATTGCCCTGGCACGCACCAATCTGCCGGAGTTCGGTTTGCGGATCAGCACGGTCAATCCGCTGCATGGCCGGACCTTCAATCCCTGGGACCGGGAGCGGGTGGCGGGGGGCTCCAGTGGCGGTGAGGGCGCGGCCCTGGCCACGGGCATGTCCTGCATCGGCCTCGGCAATGACATCGGTGGCTCCCTGCGCAATCCGGCCTACTGCAACGGCATCGCGTCGCTGAAGCCGAGCACAGGCCGCATTCCCCACTACATGTCCATGCCGCCCCAGGATGGCGGCATGGCGTTCCAGGCCATGCTTGTCGAGGGCCCCATGGCCCGCTCTGTGGCGGATCTCCGCCTGGCGCTGACGATTCTGGCCGGGCGCGACATCCGCGATCCGGTCTCCGTCGATGTGCCGCTCGCGGGTGCGGCGGTGGCCAGACGGGCGGTGCTGGTCACGGAACTCCCCGGTGGCCCCATCGAGCCGGCGACCGTCGCCGCTGTGCGCGAGGCCGGCCGCGCGCTGACCGCCGCCGGCTGGGAGGTCAGTGAGGATGCGCCACCCGAGATCGAGACCGTCAACGAGATCTGGGGCCGGACCCTGGCCCAGGATCTCGTCGTCACCATGCCGCTGATGGAGCAGGTGATCAGTCCGGAACTCGCTGTCGGTCTGCGGCAGTTGTTCGAACGCTTCGACCCCGAAGCCGTCCCCGGTGCCGTGGTCAATGCGGAACGCTCGCGGCTGTCCCGGCTCTGGTCGATCTATTTCGCGCAGCACCCGGTAGTGATCGGCCCCACCTGGACCGGACTGCCCTTCGCCCACGATGTGGACCTCGATCCGGAGACCGGCATGGCGCTGCTGACCGGTACGCTGCGATTCATCACCCCCGGCAACCTGCTGGGCATTCCTGCGGTCTGCGTACCCTGTGGTATCGAAGGCGGTTTGCCTCGGGGCGTGCAGATCTATGCGGATCGCTGGCGTGAGGATGTCTGCCTTCAGGCGGCCGAAATCATCGAGGCTGCCATGCCGCCGGTCTGCCCCATCGATCCGCGCTGGGCCTGACATGACGGCGACTCGTTCGTCGCGGCCCGGCGTCCTGCCAGGGTGCCGAGTCGGAGAACGGAGGGACTGATGCGAAGCCAGAGCGAACCCTACTGCCACGCTGTGCTGAACTACACCCTCGATGCCGTGGGCGCCGAGGGGACCACACCTGTCGAAGTGCCGATCTTCGACGCCCGTGAACGCGATCTGCCTTTCGAGGATTGTGGCTTCACGCTGCTCGAGGCTGCGATCCCCCCGATGTCAGCGCTCGACCCCGCTGCCCTCGCGGCAAGCCACGGCCCCGCCGTGCAGACCCTGGCCCGCGAGCTCTCCGGCTGCGACCGGACCCTGCTGTATCCACCCATCGTGCGCAGTCCGGGGATGGCCGAGAAAGTGACCGACTACGCGCCGATCACTTTCGTGCACTCGGACTTCACTGATGACTACCGCTACATGCTGGAGGATCCGGCGCGCCCTTACGCGGCCTACATCCAGCCGTTGCTGGCGGCTGCCGGTCTCAGTCAGACGGACGTGATGCTGGCGCGGCGGGTGCTGCTGCTGCAGTTCTGGTGCAATCTCGGCGCCGAGCGGCCGGACTACCCGCTGGCCATCTGCGATGCGCGCAGCGTACCGCGGGCTGACCTGCTGCCCTTCGTGGTGGCCGAGTATGGCGGTCTGCATCTGGAGTTCGAAACCTTCGGCGTGCGGGCGCCGCAGCCGCCGGAGGCCCATCACTGGTACACCTATCCGGGGATGCGGCGCGAGGAGGTGCTGGTGTTCCGCACCTACGACAGCGCCTGCGTGGAGGCGGATCGACCGTTCTGGACGCCGCACTCCGCCTTCCGCGACCCCCATGCCGGACCGCAGGCTCCCCAGCGCGAGAGCGTGGAAATGCGGGTGCTGTGTCTGTTCGAAAA
>JAFIFL010000344.1 GCA_020832055.1 Gammaproteobacteria bacterium | reverse complement strand
ACCAGGCAGAACGCTATGATGGCCATGAAGCGCATGACGTCGGACTGCAGACCGTCGTCTTCCACCGGCCAGGGACGTCGCCCACGCATCACGCTGCGCCCTCCTCCGTCAGGCGCTGTTCGAGGCGCCTCGCGGTCTCGATGAGCTCCCGCGTTTCGGCCCCTGCGCGGTCGTTGTAGAAGGTGTGCAGCGCCGCGCCCACGCACAAGGTCTTCACCAGACGCATCAGGTAGCCGCCGATGGCGCCAACGATGGTGGTCGTCAGCGCGAGCAGGATGCCGCCATCCACCAGTCGCTTCAGAATCGAGCCGGCGCTGTCTGCCAGCGCATCGCTGCCATCACCGAGCGCGGTCAACAACGCGCTGCGCATGCCCACCGCGGTAAAGATGACGCCGATGCCGATGAACAACTGGACCCAAACGTCCGAGAGCTGATCGAGTTTCACGACCTGCTGCTCACCGGGATCGCCCGCCAGAAGACCTTCGAGCCGGATCAGGTTGAACGCAAACAGCGCCAGCACGACGGCGAACGGGCCAAGCGAGTGGCCCAGATTGACGGCGACCCAGGTTCGCAGGGCATCGAGTCCCGCCGCGACTTCAGCTGCCGGCACAGCCGGTCCGATGGCCTCCGCAGCCAGCAGGGCCAGCGCCGCGAGAACGGCGCCGAGAAGAGCGCCGGACAGGAATCCCGGGGCCGTTCGTCGCATCATCGCCTTCCGGCTTCACAGGCCCTGCAGGTCGCCTCCAGGACCAGCTCGGCTTCGTTGTACAGGTGGTCGGCGCGATAGAAGCTGGCGGTATCGCTGCTCACGCGCAGCAGGCCGAGCTCCTTGTCCTTCAGTTCGGTCTGCATGGCCGACAGCACACGTGCACGGACCGGGCAGGTCTGGGAGCAGGTGTTGTAATCGCCCTGCAGCGAGACGAACTTGATGTTGAAATAGCGGTTGTAGAGGCCTTCGGCCGTCCGCCGGCTGATGGCCCCGGTTGCTGCCTGCCGGAGGAGGAACTCACTGAAGTGCTGCGCATTGCGGCGGTCAGGATTGGCTTCAGCAATGGTCAACAGCTCACCGAAATAGCGGTCGAACTCGTACTCGCAGCCATGGGCGAGGCGCGACTCCGCGTCCGCCATGGCTCCATCGAGGGTGCCGCCGAGCTGGCCCCGGCAGGCATCGGTAGCCTCAGCGGCGCAGCCGACCAGCACGTGGGCGACCATCAGCAACAGAAACGTTCGTAGTGCGTTCATCAGTAGTGCGTTCATCGGCAAGAATCCTCGTGCAGGGGTTCACATGGCCAGTGGGCTGACGTAATCGGGTTCGCCGATGGCATTCGGTGGCGCGGCAATTGGACCATCGCCAACGACTTCACCGAACAGGATCTGCTTCACGCCACTGACGACCTTGGCCATCTCGGGAGTGATCGCGCCAAAGGACTGGTTGAGCTGCTCCATGAGTGCGGTGCGAGCGATCTCCTGCCGGGTCGCCGCGATCAGCAGCGATGCATCGGCCATGTCCAGGTAGATGTCCGAGGCGACGACCGCCAGGGACTGGCTCTGACCGTTCCTGCCGGTAGTCACCAGCTCCTGGTACTGCTTGAAGCGATCGGAAAGGCGAACGCCCGAACGGCCGCGCAGCGCCGGCTGCGACTCGGCCGCGATGGTCGGCGACTGGCCGACCAGACTGTCCTGCAGCGAGGTTGGCGTGGTCCGCAATCCGAGTTCGTCCCGCAGCCTGCGCTCCAGGCTGTCGCGGGTGCTGGCCACCGAAGCTTCCATCTGCGGCAGCCGTTCGCTCATGACATCCAGCATCTGCAGGTAGGTTGCGCCGATCTGCCGCGCGATGCGCTCGCAGCCCTGATCACCGTCGGCCCCTTCGCAGAGGCTCTCCTTATACAGCTGCTGCTGCATGTCCATCCGCCTGATGATGTCCTGGAGGCTGTTCTCCATGGCCTCGGCCACTGCGGTCGTGGCCCGGATGTCCTCGAGAACATTGGTCGGAAACAGTCGTACGACCGGCCCCGAGCTCGCGGTGGCGGGAGCCGGTCCTAAACTCGTCACCGCCACGGCGACGAGTACGAGCGCAAGCAGCATCGATCCTTTGCGGGTACTCATGACATCGCTCCTCGGTCAAATGATGGGTTCGACGTCGATGCGCACCCGCATGCGATCGCCTGGATGTTCGTGCATGACACGGGTAAAGCGTTGACCGTGATAACGGTAGGTGACGTCGTAGCCATCGATGTAGGACACCCGCCTCGGTTCGGTCACCACCTCACAGCGTCGACTGATCTGCTGGTGCTGAGATCCACCGTGATGAGTCGTATTTCTTTGGTGGGATCGCTGTACCGCGCCGTTCGCAGCGGTTGCGCCAATCACCGCACCCGCCACCGTCAGGGGTTTCTTGCCTCTGCCACTGCCGATCTTGTTGCCGACGACGCCGCCGATGACGCCGCCGAGCACGGTGGCGGCGACGACATCTCCAGCACTCGGATGGGAACCATCGCGGTGATGGCTCTGCCGGGAGCGGCCAGGTGACGGGGAATGACCGTGTGGGTGCCGCGATGACCCCGAAGCATGAACTCCGGCGTATGTCGGCTGACCGACCTGTTGGCAGCGCTCGACGGTCTCGTTGACGTAATGCTCGCCGTAGCGCGGTTGTACGGAATCGACTTCCACCCAGGTGTAATAGCTGCCGCCGGTGTCATGGTTGGCGCCTGCAATGGACGCCAGCGTCAGCGTGCCGGCCAGGGTGGCAGCGCGTACCGTCCGGCTGATGGCATCGCGAAGGGTCCGTCGACTGGGTTTGTGCATATTGGAGACCTCCCAGGTCGCCCGTTGAGGGAACGTGAAGCAGACGATGCTGTTCACTGGGAGGGAGTCTGCG
>JAFIFL010000035.1 GCA_020832055.1 Gammaproteobacteria bacterium | reverse complement strand
GTGAATGCGCGCGGCACGCGCGCAGAGGGGGCAGAATGCCCCCTCGAACCGCGCGCGCCGCAAGGTCCGCCCCCCCGCGTGCCCGGACTGTGGCCGACGGCACGTCAGAGGCCGCTCATCGCCCCAGAAGCTTCACCCCGCGGCTGATCCCGTCCAGCGTCATCGGCACCATGCGGTCCTCGAAGATCGCGCGGATCATCGCGGTGGACTGCGTGTGCGGCCAGAACCGCTCCGGCACCGGGTTGATCCAGAGCGTGTCCGGCCAATGCGCCCGCACTCGCTCCAGCCAGACCTGCCCGGCCTCCTCGTTCCAGTGCTCGTTCGCGCCCCCCGGCACTGCCACCTCATAGGGCGACATCGCCGCGTCGCCGACGAAGATGCATTTCCAGTCCGCGCCATAGGTGCGCAGCAATTCCCATGTCGGCTGCCGCGCCGACCAGCGCCGGGCATTGTCGCGCCAGACGAATTCATACAGACAGTTGTGGAAGTAGAAATGCTCCAGATGGCGGAACTCGGCGCGGGCGGCGCTGAACAACTCTTCCACCGCGCGCACATGCGGGTCCATCGATCCGCCAACGTCCAGAAACAGCAGCACCTTGACCGCGTTCTGCCGCTCGGGCCGGGTTTTCACATCCAGCCAACCCTGTTCGGCGGTGGCGCGGATGGTCCCGTCAAGGTCCAGCTCTTCCTCGGCGCCATCGCGCGCCCAGCGCCGCAGCCGCTTCAGCGCCATCTTGAGATTGCGCGTGCCCAGCGCGCGGGTGTCATCGAAATCGCGGAATTCGCGCTTGTCCCAGACCTTGACCGCGCGCTGGTGGCGGCTTTCATCCTGCCCGATCCGCACGCCCTCGGGGTTGTAGCCATAGGCCCCGAAGGGCGAGGTTCCGGCAGTGCCGATCCACTTGCTGCCCCCCTGGTGGCGCCCCTTCTGCGCGGCCAGCCGCTCCTTGAGCGTTTCCATCAGCTTGTCGAACCCGCCCAGCGCTTCGATCTCCGCCTTCTCGGCCGCGCTCAGGTGCTTCTCGGCCAGCTTTTCCAGCCAGTCGCGCGGCAGGTCCAGCGCCCCCAGCACCGCCTCCGCCGGGATCGCCTCCAGCCCCCGGAAGGCGGCGGCAAAGGCGCGGTCGAACCGGTCGATGTGGCGCTCGTCCTTCACCATCGCCGTGCGCGCCAGGTAATAGAACCCCTCCGCGTCATAGGTGACCAGCCCGGCCTGCATGCCTTCCAGAAAGCCCAGGAATTCGCGCAGGCTGACCGGCACGCCATGGGACCGCAACTGATCGAAGAACGGCAGGAACATCGCGGTCAGAGCGCGTATTCGATGGCCACGGTCAGCGCCAGTCCAAGCAGCGCCCCGATGATCCCGTAGACGGCGCCGTATTGCAGCTTGTCCAGCCGCTGCCCGTCCATCCGCCCGGCCTGGCGCACACCCAGCACCACGCCCAGGATCACGCCCAGAATCACGATCATCCGAAAGCCTCCATCATTCCCGCGCCCTTGCGCCCATGCCACACCGCGCCTATCGCAGCGCGGCGATCTCGGCAATGCGCCGCTCCACCACATCCGCGCGCCCGAAACCCCAGGCCGCCAGCGGCACCGCCGATCCGCGCAGCGCGGCCGCCTCGCCATCGCGCCCGCGTCGCTCCAGCGCCTCGGCGCGCAGCAGCATCAGGATCGCGGTGAAGGCCGCGTTCTCGCTGCGCCGCGCAGGCTCCAGCGCACGCTCGGTCAGCGACAGGACCAGATCGATCTGCCCCGCCGCCAGCGCCTGCGTGGCCACATGCATGTCCATATGCGCGGCATGGATCTCGCCGCCGGGCAGCCCGCGAAAGATCCGCTGCGCCCGCATCAGCGCCGCCAGCGCCGTCTCGCCCGCCGAGGGCGGCGCAAAACGCGCCGCCAGAAACAGGCTGAAGCCCATGCGCGCATCCTCCCAGCCCCGGGCCGAGGCGATGGCCAGCGCGCTCGCCGCGGCATTGCGCCGCGCCGCCATGCTGCCCCCGCGCCCCAGCGCCGTTTCCACCGCATCGATCCATGCCCGCGGGCTGCGCTCGGGCAACTGCCCCCGGAACGGCCGCTCCCCGCGCGGGTTCTCGCGCGCCAGGATCGCGGGCAGCCGCTCGGCCACCTGCGCGCGGCTCATCCCGCTGCGCAGCTCGGGCGCGTGCCAGACCCGCAACGCCAGCATGTCGAACCCGGTCAGCACGGTCTGGAAATTGTCGTCGTTGAACACCGAATCGGGCAGCCGGTACAGATCATTCAACGGCCCCATGGCCTGCGCGATCTCCTCGTGCAGACAGTCGCGGATCTCCTGCGGCGCCACGTCCGAAGGGATGAACACCCCGACCCGGGTCCGCTCGGCCACCGCTGTCCAGTCCAGCGCCCCGGAACGCCGCGCCGCGCGGAACCCGGCCCAGTCCGACACATTCGGCACCACGAAACAGGCCGCCTGCGGCACCGCCGCGCGCAACTGCCGGGCCGGGACAAATTCCACCGTCACCTGCGCCGGGGCCCGCGCGACCAGCGTGACCCGCAACCCCGCCTCGCGCCGCATCCGCTCCAGCAGCCGCTCGGTCTCGCGCCGCGCGCCCGGCGGCACATCCCCGCTCAGCGCCACCCCCACCGGCCCCTCGAAGCGCGAGAACTGCGGGATCTCCCGCCCGCTTTCCAGCACAAAGCCCAACTCCAGGATATCGTGCGCGATCTCGGTGTTGGTGCGCGCGGGCGCATAGGGGCGCGGCGGGCCGAAGCGCGGCGCGGGCATGGCCGTGACCTCGGGATCGGGCGCCAGCCGCGCCGCCCCCTGCGGCCCCGCGGCGCAGCCCGCCAGCACCAGCGCCACGAACCCAAGCGCCATCTGGCGCACCCGCGGGCGCATCGATGCATTTTCTTGCCCGAAATACTCTCGGGGGGGAGCGCCCGGAACGGGCGCGGGGGGGGGCCCACCCCCCGGGGGGTCACGATGGTCCGGTTACTGATAGACCAGTTCTGCACGACGATTCTGTGCCCAGGCCGATTCATTGGAGGCCGGGTTCACCGGCCGCTCTTCACCGTAGCTGACCACGCTCATCTGCCGGTTGGCCACCCCGAGCGACTGCAGGTAGCTGCGCACCGCAGCGCCACGTCGCTCGCCGAGGGCGAGGTTGTACTCTCGGGTACCCCGCTCGTCGGTATGGCCGTAGATGATCACGTTAGCGGAGCCATTCTCGCGCAGATAGCGGGCGTGCTGGGTGAGCTGGGTACGGGCCTCGGGCTTGAGCTCGGCGCGATCGAAGTCGAAGTAAAACACCCGACTGATGGGCTGGCCATCTTCGCTGAGGAGTTCGCCCTGCCTGTCTACGCGGTGCTGCCGGCCCTCCGCGGTCACCGTGGGCGGCGGGCTGGGCTGGGTCCGTGGCTCCGTCACGGGCTCGACGGGCGGCGGTGGCTCGGGTTCTGCCGTCGTCTGGCATCCTGCCAGGAGGGCCAGCGCCAGCAGTGCAGCCATGAGACTTCGCGTGAAGCCGGTGTTCATTTCTCGTAATGCTCCCAAATTGAGCCCGGCGCCGCCTCACATCGAGGTTTGCCCGGACTCGAGCGCCCGACAGGCCTGCATGCTTCTCGATTTATAGGCATGAGGCTAGTCATTCAGAAACGGGGACCAGGACGGCTCCCGCACATCGCCTTCGCTGGAGGGCAGCCGGTAGCGCACCCTGCCATCGATAGACACCACTGCCAGTATACCGCGCCCTTGCTCGCGGGTCGCGTATATCACCATGGATCCGTTCGGCGCAACGCTCGGCGATTCGTCCAGGGAAGTTTCCGTGAGCACCCTGATGTCGCCACTTTCCAGATCCATGATGGCGATATGGAACGTACCCCGGCGGCGGTGGACGAAAACCATCTGCCGACCATCGGGCAGCATGCGGGCGCGGGCGTTGTAGTCACCCTCGAAGGTCAGCCGCTCGATGACACCCCCGTCGAGGGTGATGCGATAGATCTGCGGTTGCCCGCCGCGATTGGACGTGAACACCAGCGCCCGCCCGTCCGGCGTCCAGCTCGGCTCGGTGTCGATGGCGAAATGGCGGGTGATCTGCCGCAAGCGGCGGGTTTCGAGATCGAGCAGGTAGATGTCCGGCTGCCCCCCCATGGACAGCACGAGCGCCACCTGCCGCCCGTCCGGCGACAGCGCCGGCGCGCCGTTGAGGCCGTCGAAGTCGGTGATCTTCTCACGCCTGCCGGTGGCGATCTCATGAATGAAGATGGCGGGCTTGCCGGTCTCGAAGGAGACATAGACCACGGACTTGCCATCCGGCGACCAGTCCGCAGAAAGAATCGGCTCCCGCGAGCGCAGCAGCGTCATCGGCCGGCCACCGTCGGCATCCGCCATCTCCAGGCGGAACTCTTCATTGGCGGTGGCGATGTTCTGGGCCACCACGTACAGCAGCTTGGTGGCAAACGCTCCGCGCAGGCCGGTGAGCTGCTCGTAGACGATGTCCGAGATCTCGTGGGCCATGTCCCGCAGTTCGGACTCGCCACCTTCGAGACTGCCCTGCACCACCCGCCGTTCCCGGTACACGTCGAACAGGGCGTAGTTGACCCGATAGCCGTCGCCGCTGCGTTCGAGGCTGCCGATCACCACGTAGAACACGCCCTGAATGCGAAAGTCGCGGAAGTGCAGGTCCTGCTCCCGGGACGGCAGGCTGAGCATGTCCACGGGCGCGATCATGGCGAACTGCCCAGTACGGGCGAGATTGAAGCGGGCGATGTCGGCGATGTCCTGCGGCGGCGGATCGAGTTCCCGCCAGCCGAAGGGAACCACCGCCACCGGGACGGGATTGTCCATGCCACGGGTGATCTCGATGGTGAGCTCGGGCCTGCGCGCCGACGCGTTGGCGACCAGCAGCAGGCACAACAGCCCAATGAGCAGCAAGCTTGGACGATTCATCGGTTTCTCAGATCCTCTGGTGTGAACAGCAGGCGCAGTTGCCGAAAGCGCTGCTCGAAAAGGCTCGGATTGTCCGGTACCTGGAACGGGGCCGCCTGGCTCACCGCCAGTTCCGCGGAACGGTCGAAGGCCGCATTGCCACTGGAGCGCACGATGCTGATGCTGACCAGTTCGCCGGTGGGCACCAGGTTGATCAGGAGTTCCACCTGCATCCCACGCCGCGCACTCGGCGGCCGTGACCAGTGGCGCTCGATCTGGCGAATGATGGCACCGATGTAGCTCGCGGAAGCCGCTTCGGCCTGGGCCGCAGCCATGCGCTCGGCCTCGGCATCCAAGGCCCGGGTGAACACTTCGGCCTGCTCTTCCTGCCAGCGCCGGTCGGGTGTCGGTTCGGGAACCGGACGCGGCGCGACGTCTGGTGTCACGATGCGCGGCGCCTCGGGCTCCGGTCGGGCCGGCGCCGCCTCGGTGGGCAGGGGACGCTGCTCTGCCGGCGCCGGACGCGGTGTCGGTTCGACCTGGCGCCGGGTCTCGGTCACAGGCGCAGGATCCGGTGCCGCCGCCTCGATGGTCAACAGGTGAGCCGAAATACTTTCCCGGAACAGCACCCTGTCCGGTTCGCGGACACTGCCCCACCCCTCCATCAGCGCCAGCGCGGCGATCAGGTGCACGATCATGGCCAGCAGCAGGGGCACCCCGTACTGCGTCCAGTACACGCGAGGCAGCGGCGTGCGCCCCACCTCTGCGTTCACTCCTCGACCCTCGACAGATCCACCGGATCGGTGACCAGACCCACATCGGCGATGCCGGCGCGCTGCAGGATGCTCATGACCTCGATGACCCGGCCGTAGGGAAGCGCGGTGTCGGCACGGACGAACACCGGCAGGTCCGGTCGCGTGCGGGCAATCTGTGCCGCCTGCTCGCCGAGTGCACCGGCGGAGATCCGGGTGCCGCCGCCGGTGGCGGCTTCCGGGGACCCGAAGTTCACCCAGATCGACGCATCGGCACGCACTGAGACGATCAGCGGGTCCTCCTGCTGAGCTTTCGGCAGTGGCGTGTTGTCCGCCTGGGGCAGCGCGATCTCCACGCCCTGCATCAGCAATGGCGCCGTTGCCATGAAGATCACCAGCAGTACCAGCATGACGTCAATGTAGGGGACGACATTGATCTCCGACATCGGCCGACGCCGCTGGCCGCGACCGCGAATCACTTGGCGACACCTCCGGCCGCCAGGCTACGGTGCAGGATGCTCGAGAACTCCTCGGCAAAGCTGTCGTAGCGGTTCATGAGCACATCCACCTCCGCCGCAAAACGGTTGTAGGCGATGACGGCCGGAATGGCCGCAAACAGGCCCATGGCGGTGGCGATGAGGGCTTCGGATATGCCCGGCGCCACGGTCGCCAGGGAGGCCTGACTCACCGTAGCAAGCTGACGGAAGGAATTCATGATGCCCCACACCGTTCCGAACAGGCCCACATAGGGGCTGGTGGAACCAATGGTCGCCAGCAGCGGCAGATGACTGGCGACGCGCTCCTCCTCGCGCACCAGGGCCACCCGCATGGCACGCTGGACGCCCTGCATCACCATCTCGTTGTCCGCCCCGCGACTCCTCGACAGGCGGGTGAACTCCCGGAAGCCAGCCACGAACAACTGCTCCCCGCCGGAACCGATGCGCTTGTCCTCGCGCTCGGCTATGTCCCGATAGATCTGCCGCAGGTCGGCCCCGGACCAGAATTCGTCCTCGAAGGCCGCCAGTTCCACCCTCGCATTGCGCAGCAGGATCAGGCGCTGAAAGATCACCACCCAGGACACCACCGAGGCCAGCACCAGCAGCGCCATCACTGCCTGAACCAGCAGGGAGGCATCCATGATCAATGCCCAGACCGACAAGCTTTCCGTCATGCACAGACTCCCGTTGCGCACACCCGTCCAGGCAGGAGCAGGTGCAACTTCTCGCTGCCGTCAGGGTTGATCGGCATCCAGATCAATTTCGTGCTGGGTCGACCCGGCAGGGGGACGCAGGCCGAAATGCTGCCAGGCCAGCCGGGTGGCCATGCGCCCCCGGGGCGTGCGCGCCACGAATCCCTGCTGGATCAGATAGGGTTCGATGACGTCCTCGATGGTGCCCCGCTCCTCACTGATGGCTGCCGCCAGACTGTCGATACCCACGGGCCCACCGTCGAACTTGTCGAGCATGGTCAAAAGCAGGCGCCGGTCCATGGCGTCGAGACCGTCGCCATCCACCTTGAGCATGTCCAGCGCTGCATTCGCCACGTCCCGGTCGATGCGGCCATCGCCCTTCACCTCGGCGTAGTCCCGGGCCCGCCGCAGCAGCCGATTGGCAATCCGCGGCGTGCCGCGGGCGCGACGGGCGATCTCACCGGCTCCGGCCTCATTGGCCTCGATGCCGAGCTTCTCCGCCGACCGGGAGACGATGCGCGTCAGGTCTTCGACAGCATAGAACTCCAAGCGTTGCACGATGCCGAAACGATCGCGCAGGGGCGAAGTCAACAGACCGGCCCGGGTGGTGGCCCCCACCAGGGTGAAGTTCGGCAGATCGAGCTTGATGGAGCGTGCCGCCGGCCCCTCACCGATCATGATGTCGAGCTGGTAGTCCTCCATGGCCGGATAGAGGATCTCCTCGACGATCGGCGACAGCCGATGGATCTCGTCGACGAACAGCACGTCGCCGGGATCGAGATTGGTGAGCAGGGCAGCCAGGTCGCCCGGACGCTCCAAAACGGGCCCGGAGGTGGACTTCAGTGCCACGCCCATCTCGTTGGCGATGATGTGCGCCAGGGTGGTCTTGCCCAGCCCCGGCGGGCCGAAGATCAGCGTGTGGTCCAGGGACTCACTCCGCTGCCGGGCCGCCTGGATGAAGATCTCCATCTGCTCCCGGACCGCCGGCTGACCGATGTACTCCACCAACCGCAACGGCCGCAACGCCCGGTCGAGGGCGGCATCCTGCGGCGAAGCCGCAGCGGTCACGATCCGGTCGCTGTCGATCATGAAGGTCAGGCCGATTGGAGGGGCGAGGATTCCGGCGGATCATACGCAAGGGCTGATGACCACGCCAAATATTGCCCACTGACGTTCAAGAACCCACCATCCGGCGCAGAGCGCTGCGGATCACCTCCTCGGTGGTCATGCCATCTTGGTAGGCGCCATGGATGGCCTTGGCCGCCTCGGTGGGCTTGTAGCCCAGAGTGATCAGTGCGCCTTCCGCCTCTTCGGTGACCCGGGAGGGGGACGCCTGAGGCGGAGCCGTCCCTGACTCGGCATCCAGCTCCGGCGGCAGCATCTCGCCGAAGATGGCTGCGAGGCGGTCGCGCATCTCCACCACCAGCCGTTCGGCCGTCTTGCGGCCGACGCCGGGCAGCCGCACCAGGGTGGCCACGTCGCCCTCCTGCACACAGCGGACGAATTCCCGCGGCTCGATACCGGACAGCAGGGTCAGCGCCAGCTTGGGGCCGACGCCATTGACCCGGATCAGGCTGCGGAACAGATCCCGCTCGGATCGATGGCGGAAGCCGAACAGCAGCTGGGCGTCTTCGCGCACCACCATATGGATGTGCAGCGTCACCTCGCTACCGTCGACAGGCAGGTCATAGAACGCCGACAGCGGCGCTTCCACCTCGTAACCCACCCCGCCGGCCTCGACGATCAAAGTCGGTGGCCGACGCTCGAGTAATGTTCCACGCAGATGTCCGATCAAGACGTCACTTCTCCGGCAAGGCCCGCAGGCGTCGCGAGCGTCCGCGGGAGCGCCGCGCGCCTGCCGCCAGCAGCGGCGAGGCACTGCTGTGGGCATGACAGATGGCAATGGCCAGGGCATCAGCTGCATCCGGCTCGAGCTTCTCGTGCAGGCCGAGCAACGCCTTCACCATGTGCGTCACCTGGTCCTTGTCCGCCCGTCCGGTACCGACCAGCGCCTGCTTGATGGTGGTGGCGCCATACTCGGCCACATCGAGACCGGCCAGCACGGCCGTCAGCAGCGCGACACCGCGGGCATGCCCCAGCTTCAGCGCCGACTCGTTGCTGCGATGGACGAAGACCTTCTCGATGGCGCACTGGGCGGGGGCGTGCTCCGCGATGACGGCAGCGAGCCCGGCGTGGATGCGCTCGAGGCGGGCCGGGAGTTCCCCGCTTCCGGTACGAATACTGCCACTGGCTACATGCTGCTGACGGTTGCCCGTCACGCGCACGAGCCCGTATCCGGTCACCCGGGATCCGGGATCGATGCCGAGAATGATGGTCATGGGGACATTCTAGCCTGGGAGGCGCATCCGCGTACGCAGTGGGCGCTCATAGCCAGCTGCGGTCCGTTCTGCGGGAGTTTGCCAGGAACGTTCGTTCGCGCTGTCGATGCACCTCAGCAGGTTGCTTCGATCACTGCCTGATGAAACTTCTGAAAGCTCTCTGATCGATTACGCGCAGGCTGAATCTCAGCCCCCATGGCTCTCGCCACAGCGGTCTTCGGCAATCCAGACCGATGGTAGCCATGACGCTTGAGGATGCGCTCGAAGTGCTCCCAGGTGCCGCCCCGAATGGCATCGGAGTCGCGATAGGCGGTCTTGGTCGGAACGGAAGCTGGCACATTGGGGTAGACCACCCGCACCGCCTGCCAATCGCCGAAATACCAGGCCTCGAGTTCCTCGATGGCGATGCGATTGACGACCTGCCACGTGCCTGGAGCTGACGATCTGGTGGTCAAACCGGCAGCCGCTGCGATGGTTTCCAGCCGCGTCTTCAGACTACGGCAATCTTCCTGGTCACGATCGACAATGACCATGATCCGCCAGTCTTCCGGCAACCAGCGGGCGTAGGCCCGGAGTCGACGCGCCAATTTCGCCAACAGGTCGCCCTTGCCCTGGAAGGCATGGACTTCGTAGGTCGTGGACGCATCCAGCACACGAGGCAGGAAAGCGCGTAGAAAGGCCTCCATGGAAGGCTCCTCCACCAAAAACACCACGTGGCTTGCCGTCATGCGCGCCGTCGCCGCGGCCCCGGCCGAGTGGGCGCACCCGCGTTGACCAGGGGATCACCCACGCCGAGTTGTCCTTCCATCCAAAGATGGCCGAGCAAAGCGCCCTCGTCGACGAACTCCGGCACACCTGGCAGGTCCAGCGCGCGCTCACTGCGCGTGTAGCCTTCCTCGTCCCTCCAAAGCACGCGCACCTCCTCCGGCCGCAGGGCATTGAGCAGGAAGGGGGAATGGGTGGTCGCCAGGAGTTGGGTGCGCTCGCTGGCTGCTCGACACTCTTCAGCCAGCTCCGGCAGCAGACGCGGATGCAGGAAGTTCTCCGGCTCTTCGATGCCGATGAATGGTGGCGGTTGCGGGTCGTAAAGCATCACCAGGTAGGCCAGCATCTTCAGCGTGCCATCGGAGGCGAATTTCGCCAGTACCGGGTCGCTGAAGGGCGCATCCTTGATCTGCAACAGCAATCGGCCATCGGGCATGGTGTCGGGAATCACCCGTTCGATCCTGGGTACCCGCTGCCGCAGGATGTGGAAGATGCGCTCGAGTTGGTCAGGATGCTGCTCGGCCAGATACTGGATGACGTTGGCAAGGTTGTCGCCATCCTTGGTGAGGCGCTCCTGGGGGCCGGCTTCCGGCTGTCCGCGCGCACTTTCCGCCGAAAGGTAGGACACGTACCAACCGGTGACGAAATCACGCAAGGCCGCGACACGAGGGTGGTCGGCGAACTGACCGAGGGCGTTCACTGCCAGCAGATCGGGCGACTTCAGCGGAATCTCGACCCGCTTTTCCTGAGCGTCCGGTTTCTCGCCGCTGATGGCCCGACCGAGGCCTTCCTTGTATTCGAGGAACCGGAAAGGCTGGCCATGACTGCCACGCTTCCAGCGCAACCACTCCTCGACGACCACCGGACTGCCGCGGCGTTCGTCCACCGCCAGATGGTAGGTGATCAGGGGATAACCAGGCTCGCGGTACTTGATCTCGATGACGATGGGGCCGTCGGATCCACGGGTTCGCAACTCGCGCAAGCGTCCACGGCGGTCCCAGGCCCGTCTCAAGCCATAGTCGAAGCACTCTTTGAGGAACGCGAAGAGATCGAAGACCGTCGATTTGCCGCTGCCATTGGGCCCGAGCAGCACCCTGTGCGGGGCGACACCCCGGAAATCCACGTAGAGCACGGGGTGTTATTTGTGAACTTTCTGGTACTGGTTGGGGGGGGGGGGGGGCGGCTTCGCCGCTGCTGTGGCCATGTTCGCTCCATCCTCCGGTCCGAGGAACGCGCCACGCTGCACGAACCCCACTGCGCCATTCTAACCGGAGCGGGGGCTGGATTGGGCTGAGCCGGGAGCTCTCGTCAATGCGCCGGGAACGGCTTCGGCAAACGGCTACGAGGTGGCTCGTTTGTTACGCTGCGGCCACGTGACGAAGATGGCTGCGAGCCCTGTCCGCCGCAGGCGGATGGGCCGATCTCGAAGCCGTCTGCCGGAGCTGATGTCGCTGCCTTCGCTGGGCCTCGTCGAGATCGCTGCTGTCAGGTCAGCGGTTGATCAGGGCGTAGTCGAAGTCGCCATTGGAGTGGACGGCCTGGACGTCGTCGAGATCTTCCAGCGCCTCGATGAGCTTGACCACGGTCTCCGACGTTTCCGCATCGACGGGCGTCCAGACTTCAGGCACCCAGCTCACTTCCGCGTCGTCCGGTTCGAGGCCACGCTCCACCAGGGCATCGCGAACGGAGCCGAAGGTCTCCGGCGTGGTGACCACGGTGATGGATTCGTCGTCGTTGCTGCGGACGTCTTCGGCACCGGTTTCCAGGGCGGCTTCGAGAATGGCTTCCTCGTCGGCGCCGGGGGCGAAGCTGATCACGCCCTGCTTGTCGAAGAGATAAGCCACCGAGCCGTCGGTGCCGAGATTGCCGCCGTGCTTGCTGAAGGCGTGGCGGACTTCCGCCACGGTCCGGTTGCGGTTGTCGGTCATGACCTCGACGTAGATCGCCACGCCGCCGGGGCCGTAGCCCTCGTAGGTGAGTTCCTCGACCTGATCCCCCTCGCCGCCGCCGGCACCCCGGGCGATGGCGCGATCGATGGTGTCCTTGGGCATGTTCGCGCCCATGGCCTTGTCCACTGCGGCACGCAGGCGCGGGTTGTCCGCCACTTCGCCGCCGCCCTGGCGGGCGGCCACGGTGATCTCGCGGATGAGCTTGGTCCAGAGCTTGGCGCGCGAGGCGTCCTGACGCGCCTTGCGGTGCTTGATGTTGGCCCACTTGCTATGGCCGGCCATGTCCGTCCGTCTCCCGAACTGTCGCCTTTAGGCAGTGCCCGCTCAGGCTTTCCCGCTGCCTTCCTGGCCATCCTTCACAACCGCCTCGCGCAACCTGATGTGCAGATCGCGCAGCTGATGCGCGTCCACCGTGCTCGGTGCCGACGTCATGAGACAGGATGCCGTCTGAGTCTTGGGGAACGCAATGACGTCACGGATGGCTCCGGCGCCGGCCATGAGCATGACCAGACGATCGATGCCCAGCGCAATGCCGCCGTGGGGCGGGCAGCCGTAGCGCAGGGCATCGAGCAGGAAGCCGAAGCGCACGTCCGCCTCCTGGCCGAGCTTTAAGATCTCGAACACCGCCCGCTGCATGTCCTCGCGGTGGATCCGGATGCTGCCGCCGCCAAGTTCGTAGCCATTGAGCACCACGTCGTAGGCCCGGGAGAGGGCCTTGGCGGGGTCGGCGAGCAGATCCTCCGGCGAGCAGGCCGGCGCCGTGAACGGATGGTGCAAAGGTGTGAGCTGACCTTCGCGGCTGCGCTCGAACATGGGGAAGCGCGTCACCCAGCAGGGTGCGAAGCCTGCACCGATGAGGCCCAGATCCCGCGCCAGCCGATTGCGCAGCGCGCCCAGGGATTCGCAGACCACATCAAAGGTGTCGGCGCCGAAGAACACCAGATCGCCATCCGCGGCTCCGACCCGGTCGAGCAGCGCCTCGATGACCTCAGCCGGCAGGAACTTGATGATGGGCGACTGCAGGCCCTCGACGCCGGCGCTGCGGTCGTTGACCTTGATGTAGGCCAGTCCGCGGGCACCGTACTGGGCGACGAAACCGGTGTAGTCGTCGATGACCTTGCGCGACAGCACCGCTCCGCCCGGGGCGCGCAGCGCAGCCACCCGGCCACCCGGATCCTTGGCGGGGCCGGCGAAGACCTTGAACTCCACGCCGGCCATCAGGTCGGCCACGTCCACCAGCTCCAGGGGGTTGCGCAGATCGGGCTTGTCGGAACCGTAGCGGGACATGGCGTCGTGCCAGGTCAGCCGGGGGAACTCCGGCAGCTGCACGTCGAGCACATCCGCGAACAGCTTTCTGAGCATGTTCTCGGTGAGCGTCATCACCTCTTCTTCGTCGGTGAACGACAGCTCCACGTCGAGCTGGGTGAACTCGGGCTGGCGGTCGGCGCGCAGATCCTCGTCGCGGAAACAGCGGGCGATCTGGTAGTAGCGATCAAGCCCACCGATCATCAGCAGCTGCTTGAAGAGTTGCGGCGACTGCGGGAGGGCAAAGAAGCTGCCCGGATGGGTCCGGCTCGGCACCAGATAGTCCCGGGCGCCCTCGGGCGTGGCCCGGGTCAGCACCGGCGTCTCCACGTCGATGAAACCAAAGTCCTCGTAGTAGCGGCGAATGGCACTCACGGCCCTGGCGCGCAGTGCCAACCGCGCCTGCATTTCCGGCCGGCGCAGGTCCAGATAGCGGAACTTCAGGCGCACGTCCTCGCCGGCATCGGACCAGGCGTCGAGCTGGAACGGCGGCGTCTCGGAGGGATTGAGCAGTTCGATGTCGTGACCGAGCACTTCGATCTCGCCGGTCACCATGTCCGGGTTGACCGTGCCGTCCGGACGCGCACGCACCCGGCCCGTGATCTTCAGCACGTACTCGCTGCGAACCCGGTCGGCCAGCGCGAAGCTCGCTTCGGTATCGGGATCGAAGACGACCTGGGCGATGCCCTCCCGATCGCGAAGATCGAGAAAAATGACGCCGCCGTGATCACGCCGACGTTGCACCCAGCCGCAGAGCTGGACTTCTTCACCCACGTGCGCGGCACGGAGCTGACCACAGTAGTGACTGCGCATGACCATTGGCGATCCCGAAAAACGATGAACCGGAAGCGCGCGGCCTCACGGATGATCGTCCCAGGGCCGAAGGAGTCTGGCGGACTTGGGAGAACGGTGCGGGTGCCGCGCGAGCGGCGGCGATGCTACCACAAAGTCCTGCCTTGTCTCGCCGGCGGGAGGCCGGCGAGCGTCAGGTCAGGCGGACGAAAGCAGGACTCAAGCGGCCGAGGCCGACCCGGAACCGCCGGACTTGCTGCCCGAATCGCTGCCTGAGGAAGGCTTCGCGGAGCTGTCGCTCTTGCCGGCACTGTCACTCTTGCTGCCGCTGCCGCCGCTGGAGTCAGAGCCGCCCGAGGAACCGCCGCCGTCAGTGTCCTTCTTGACCACATTGCGCTGGTTGCCCTTCTTGAAGTCCGTTTCGTACCAGCCACCGCCCTTGAGGCGGAAGGACGGTGCGGACAGCAGCTTGCGCACGCCCTGCGCCCCACACTTCCGGCATTCGACCAGCGGCGCATCGCTGAACTTCTGGATGGCCTCGAAGCTGGCACCGCAGCTGTCGCACTGATACTCGTAGATCGGCATCGTCTTCCCTTCCTCGAAAGCGCCTCCCGGGCGCAGGGTCCGGCGTCAACCGTGGGGGCGCAGCACCTCTGATTCAAGCCCCTGTGCAAAGCTTGTCCGCCCGACGCGAAACGCCGCCGCGATCTTACTCGGGTCCTCCACCGAAGCAAGCCGGCACGAGGGAGGCGCTGCGGTGACCCGGAAGCGAGGCACCCAAACGAACCATGGCGCCGGGGCAGGCGGGTCCGATGACGATCCATGCGACGGCATCGAAACACGCCGCCTTTCGACCGAAGATGGAGAAATGCCTCACAAAACCCGACGGAAACGCCTTCCGGGGGTCAAAAACACTGTTTTTTCAGTGTTTTTCGACGCATGGCTCTTGCCGCCCCGTTAATCCTTGGGCTATAAAGTCGGCGGCAGCATGTTGCTTCAGGGGATGGGGCGAAGCTGTCTAGCGGCCGGCCACAGACCGGCCGACATCACACCAGCTGAAGGGATCCACGCATGGCTGCAACCAAAGCTCCAGCAAGCAAGAAACCGGCCGCTGCCAAACCTGCGGCACGCAAGCCGGCTGCACCGAAGGCTGCGGCGGCGAAGAAAGCGCCCGCTGCGAAGGCCGCACCCGCCAAGACAGCGGTCAAGGAAAAGATGACCAAGACGGCCATTCTCTCCGAGATCGCCACCAACACGGGCCTCAGCCGCAAACAGGTCGGCGCCGTGATGGACGAACTCGAGAGCGTCATCGATCGCCACATCAAGAAGCGCGGACCGGGCGAGTTCAGCCTGCCCGGCCTGCTGAAGATCAAGACCGTCAAGAAGCCGGCTCAGCGCGCCCGCAAGGGTGTGCCCAATCCGTTCAAGCCGGGCGAAACCATGGACGTCCCGGCCAAGCCGGCCTCCGTCCGGGTGAAAGTCACGCCGCTGAAGAAGCTCAAGGAAATGGCGCAGTAATCAGGCGCAAGGTCGGGGCAACCCGATCGCAAACCCGGCGGATACCTGACGCCCGGAACCCGACAAGGTTCCGGGCGTCTTGTTTTCGGGGTGGCGGATCCCGATCATGCGCCCCAATCCAGCTCACGGATGGCTGTACCATCGGCCGTGACGACCACTGAAGTTCCTGACGGATCCCAACATGCGCCTTTCCCAGTTCCTGTTCACCACCGCCAAGGAAAATCCCGCCGATGCGGAGATTCCCAGCCACCAGCTCATGCTGCGTGCCGGATTGATCCGCCGCGTCGGTGCCGGCATCTACAACTGGCTGCCCCTGGGACTGAAGGTGGTGCGCCGGATCGAGTCCATTCTGCGCGAGGAACTCGAACGCGTGGGCGCCCAGGAGATTCTGATGCCTGCGGTGCAACCGGCGGAACTGTGGGAGGAGAGCGAACGCTGGGAGGACTACGGTCACCTGCTGCTGCGCTTCGAGGATCGCCAGGGCCGGCGCTACTGTTTCGGCCCGACCCACGAGGAAGTGGTCACCGACCTCATCCGCAACGAGTTGAAGAGCTACCGCCAACTGCCGTTGAACGTCTATCAGATCCAGACCAAGTTCCGGGACGAGATCCGGCCTCGCTTCGGCGTCATGCGGGCGCGGGAGTTCGTGATGAAGGATGCCTATTCCTTCCACCTTGATGCCGCCAGCCTCGATGAGACCTATCAGGCCATGCATGCCTGCTACACGCGGGTACTCGAGCGCATCGGACTCGACTTTCGGCCGGTGCTGGCCGACACCGGCGAGATCGGTGGCGCCGAATCCCACGAGTTCCACGTCCTCGCCGATGCCGGCGAGGATCAGCTCGCCATCAACGACGCCGACACCTACGCCGCCAACGTCGAACTGGCCCCGGCGCCGGCGCCGGAGCCTGCGACCACCCTCCTGCAGGGCGCCCCCGAGCGGGTCGCCACGCCGGGCGCCCACAGCATCGAGGAAGTGGCAACACGGCTTGGCACGCCGCCCGCAGCCACCGTCAAGACCCTCCTCGTCGAGGGCATCGACGGCGTCGTCGCCCTGGTGCTGCGCGGTGATCATGAACTCAACACCGTCAAGGCGGCAGCCCTGCCCGACGTGGCCAGCCCGCTGACCTTCGCTAGTGCCGGCAGCCTGCGTGCGGTCGCCGGCTGCGAGGCCGGGAGCATCGGCCCCCTCGGCCTGGATGTGCCGGTGATCCTCGATCACTCGGCTGCAGCACTCGAAACCGCCGTGTGCGGCGCCAACGAAGACGGCTACCATCTGACGGGGGTCAACTGGCCCCGGGATCTGCCCATCGATGGTCAGCGCGTGCGCACGGCGGATCTGCGCAACGTCCTGGCCGGCGATCCGAGTCCGGATGGTCAGGGCAAGCTGGTGATCCGCCGCGGCATCGAGGTCGGTCACATCTTCAAGCTCGGAACCAAGTACTCCGAAGCCATGAACGCACGCATCCAGAACCAGGACGGTGTCAGCGCCCCGCTGCTCATGGGCTGCTACGGCTTCGGCGTGACCCGGCTCGTGGCCGCCATCATCGAACAGTGCCATGACCAGCAGGGAATCGTCTGGCCACAAGCCGTGGCCCCCTTTCAACTGGCCATCGTGCCACTCAATCAGGAACGCTCGCCAAGAGTGCGCGAAGTCGCGGAGCGGCTCTATGAGCAGTGCCGCGAGGCAGGCATCGACGTCCTCATCGACGACCGCGACGAGCGCCCGGGCGTGAAATTCGCCGATCTCGAACTGATCGGCATCCCCCACCGCATCGTCGTCGGCGACCGGGGCCTGAAGGCCGACGAACTGGAGTATCGCGGGCGCCGGGACGAGGAGTCGCGACAGATTCCCCTTGCAGAGGTCAGCGCGTTCCTCGAAGCCACAGTGCGCAGATGAAGGCGCTGCTCGCCGTGCTCGGGTTCGGGGGGCTGCTCACTGCTGCCCTGGCGGCGCCCATCGAGCCCGACGAGGACGAACGGCGGGCCATTCGCGCCGAACTGGCCGCCGTCATGAGCGCCGATGACGATGATCGGGACCGCTTCGATGCCGAGGTATGGCTGGCCACGGTGGAGCCGCGGCTCGCCCGCTTCCTGCGGGACCCCGATGCCCGACTGAAGCTGCTGGCCCAGGTGTGGCAGGAAGCCGCCCGTCACGGCATCGATCCGGAGCTGGCCATGGCCGTCATCGAGGTGGAAAGCAGCTTCGACCGCTTCGCCATCTCGTCCGCCGGCGCCCAGGGCCTGATGCAGGTGATGCCGTTCTGGAAGCATGAGATCGGCCGCAGCGAGGACAACCTGACGGAAGTCGAGACCAACATCCGCTACGGCATGACCATTCTCGCCCACTATCTGCAGCGGGAATCCGGCGACGCCGTCAGGGCGCTGACGCGCTATCACGGCAACATTCGGGACTTCAGCTATCCGGATCGGGTGTTCAGGGCCTGGAACGCGCGCTGGCGAACCCGGGATACCGGCGAGGTCCGTCACCTGCTGGCCGCCTGTTATCAGGCCGGACTCACCTACTGCGATTGATACGCGTCCGATTGTCGAGGATTGATCTCCTCGGGATCGGTATCTGGATCCCGATACCGATCCCGATCAGGCACAGCTCAACCTTCCTGCATGACAGCCCGCAGCTGATCGAGGTCCTGGGGGCCGAGCAGGACGCCGGCCTGATTGCCCTGGGGATCGAACACATAGGTGCTCGGCAGCACCTCCGGCAGCGTGATGCCGAGCAGATCACGCGGGTCCTCCGCGGCAACAGCGAAACGGATGCCGAGCTTCTCCGCCTGGGGCCCCATCACCTCCACCGGCAGTTGGTCGAAGTTGACGCCGAGCACCAGGACACGATCACCCGCCTCCTCCTGCAGGGCATTCAGCTCCGGGATCTCCTCCCGGCAGGGCGCACACCACTCTGCCCAGTAGTTCACGAACACCCAGCGGCCTTCGAAATCCGCCAGCGGCAGCGTCGAGCCATCGAGCAGCTCGATCCCGTCAGCAGCCGCGTTCGCCGGATCCTGAGGCGATCGGGAATCGTCGGCGCACGCCGCGAGCAGCACTATCAGCCCCAACAGGAACACAAGGCGGGAACGGACGAGCTTCATGATGACTCCACAACGAGAACCCGGGACGAGTGACGGACAAGCGGCGGCAGCCGGGATATCGGCCGTGGTTCCGCGTTAGACTCTGCAGCCCGCCGGCCATGGACTAGAGCGAAGCATGTCGAACGTCGTCATCTGGCACAACCCGCGCTGTTCCAAAAGCCGGGCGACTCTGGCGCTGCTCGAACAGCGCGGCATCGAACCTGCGGTCGTCCACTATCTCGAACAGCCGCCGACTGCGGCGGAGCTGCGCGGGGTCATCGAAAAGCTCGGTATCGAAGCGCGAGCCTTGATCCGGCGCAGCGAGCAGCCCTACAAGGACCTCGGGCTGGCCGACGCTGGCGCCGATGAACTCATCGCCGCAATGGTCGAACACCCGATCCTGATCGAACGGCCGGTGGTGATTCACGGCCATCGTGCCGCCCTCGGCCGCCCCCCGGAACAGGTACTGGAGATTCTGTGACCCCAAGCGATGCCCTCTCGCCACCGACAATTCTGGTGCTCTACTACAGCGTTCACGGCAGCACCCTGGCCATGGCCAGACAGATCGCCCGAGGGGTGGAGGCAGGCGGTGGGCAGGCGCTCCTGCGGACAGTACCCCGGGTGGCGCCGGTCACCGAGGTCGCCGCACCCACCATCCCCGATGACGGTGCGCTGTACTGCAGCCTCGAAGAGCTGGCCGGGTGCGACGGACTCGCTCTCGGCAGCCCCACCCGTTTCGGCAACATGGCCGCGCCGCTGAAACACTTCCTCGATGGCAGCAGCGGGCTGTGGCTGGAGGGCGCGCTGGCCGGCAAACCGGCCGCGGTGTTCACATCCACCGGCAGCCTCCATGGCGGCCAGGAGACCACTTTGCTAAGCATGATGCTGCCTTTGCTGCACCACGGCATGCTGATCGTCGGCCTGCCCTATACGGAAACGGCCCTCCACCGCACGGCCCACGGCGGCACTCCCTACGGTGCCAGCCATCACGCCGGACTCGATCACGCCGCCCTCAGCGCAGACGAAGCAACGCTCTGCCGTGCCCAGGGCAGGCGCCTCGCTTCGGTAGCCCTTCGGCTGCGTTCGGGATCGACACCATGAGCCGCGGAACCAGCCCCATCCCCACGGCAGAGCGCGTTGCCCATTTCCTCACCCTCTTCTGCATCGGCAGCCTGCTGGCGGTCTACGGTCTGCCACGCCTGGCGCCGGACGCCATCCCGTTCTGGCCCGGCGGACTGGCCCTCCTGCTGCTGCAGACCGCGCCCCTGCTCGTCTGCGTGCCAGCCGCCCTGCGCTGGCAGCGCACCGCTTTCGGCGTACTGTCGCTGCTGGCTCTGATCTACTTTGCTCTCGGCATGTGGACGCTGATGGATCCGGCACAGCAGTGGGCGGGGATCGCCGAGGTGGGATTTGCACTGGGATTGTTCTTTGCGAGTGCCACGTTCCTGCGCGTTCAGGGACGCCGGCTGGCCCAGGAGGCCTCGGTGACAGTCTCAGGCAGGGGTCATGACCTTCCCGAACAGGATTCTTGAGTCCTCGGGTGCGGACTTCTCTTCCAGCCGCAGGATGTCGTAGCCGTTCATGGCGAGGAACGCGATCATGCGTTTGTGCTGATTGCGGGTCTTGACGTACAGGAGGCGATAACCCTGTTTGCGCACCCAGGCTTCCTGGGCCTCCAGCAGACGCTGGGCAATGCCCTGGCCACGCCAGGGTTCGAGCACGCCGCCCATCCAGCTGTACCAGCTGCCATCCTGAAACCGGTCGTAGCCGGCTTTGAACCCCACCGGGCGATCACCGACCGCAGCGATCAGCACCAGCGCACTGGCACCCGCCAGGCGGCGACGGTAGATCTCCAGGCCATGGGTCTCGGCCTCACCACCGAACTCAGCGATCTGCCCGGCAAGCCGCCAGGCTTCGACGGGGCTGCCACGGATGACCCGCACGCCGTCCGCCGGAACCACCGGAGACGGCTGCAGCGACTCACCCGAATGCCTCGCCGCGGCTCCTTCGACCGTCATCGCCGGCCTCGCCCGGCCTGCCGGATCATGCTGTTGAGCTGGGCTTCGCCAGGCTTCGCGCCCTGCAGCTCGCGATAGGCTCGGGAACGCTTGCTGATCTTCTTGTGCTCCACATAAAAGTCGATGGCCCGCTGCCACGCATCATCGAGACCATGCCGATTGATGGACACCGTCGTGTTCACGATCTTGCCCTCTCGCGCAGACATGATGCCTATCTGAAACACCGGCGTACGGGTGCCGCTCTTTTCCCGTTTGAGGCGGAATAGAATGCCGCGGACATGGCCCTTGGCATCGATATCCACTTCCCGGGCCGCCTTCTCCCGGGCGGCTGACTGCAACCGCTCGAGCTCGGCATCACGAAGTTCCGCCTGCTCGCGTATCGCCGCCCGTCTCGGGCCACGCAGGCGCTTGCCTTCGGCCTTGAGCGAGAAGTATTCCTGGTAGGTCTTGCCGGCAATCTGCCGGCGCACCCTGAAGCCGTGAAATCGCGGTGTGTCCAGTAGTTCTACGCTCATCGCATGCACCTCGCCGTTGTCCCGGATATTCCGGCGGAACGAAACGGATGCGTGGCGTCCGGCACCACCGGCCCCGCAGGGCCGGCCGTCAGCTTGACTTCACAACTGCACCTGCCGTGAACAGGGCGTCGATCTCCGCATCCGAGAAATCAAAGGTCCTGAGCACGTCCTCGGAGTCTTCGCCCGGAACGCGCGCGGCATTCCGAATCCCGGGTTCCGTCCTGCTGAAGCGCGGCGCTGGCGCCGGCTGCACCAGGCCTTCCACTTCGACGAACGTCTTGCGCGCCACATTGTGCGGATGTTCAGGCGCCTCGAAGATGGACAGTACCGGAGCGAAGCAGACATCGGTACCTTCCATGATCTCGCACCACTCGTCGCGGCTCTTGCTCTTGAACACCTCGGCGAGCCTGCTCTTCAGGCCCGGCCAGCCTTCCGGGTTCATCTGCGGTGCAAATGCCTCCCGGTCAAGCCCGGCCTTCTCCACCAGCAGCGCATAGAACTGCGGCTCGATGGACCCGATGCAGATGTGCTTGCCGTCGCTGGTCTCATAGGTATCGTAAAAGTGCGCGCCGCCATCGAGCAGGTTGGTGCCCCGCTCGGGCTTGAAGGCACCCTGGGCCGCGAAGGAGAAGAACATGGACATCAGGGATGCCGAACCGTCCACCATGGACGCGTCCACCACTTGCCCCTTGCCTGAACGCTGGGCTTCGAGCAGGCCGCATACCAGGCCGAATGCCAGGTACATGCCACCGCCACCGAAATCACCCACCAGATTCAGCGGTGGGACCGGGCGCTCCCCCGCGCGACCGATGGCGTGCAGGGCACCGGAAAGGCCAATGTAATTGATGTCGTGACCGGCCGCCTGGGCCATGGGCCCGTCCTGGCCCCAGCCCGTCATGCGTCCATAGACCAGTTTCGGGTTGCGGCCCATGCAGTCCTCAGGCCCGAGGCCCAGGCGCTCGGTGACGCCGGGCCGAAAACCTTCGAACAGCGCATCCGCGCCTTCACACAGGCGCAGCACGGTTTCCACGCCTTCGGGACGCTTGAGATCCACGGCCAGCGATTTGCGATTGCGGGCGAGAACATCACGCGGGCGCCGGGCATCCTTCGCCGGCCGCTCCACGCGGATGACTTCCGCTCCCATGTCGGACAACATCATGCCGCAGAACGGCCCAGGGCCAATGCCCGCGAGTTCGATGATGCGATAACCGGCCAATGGACCCACTTAGAGCTCTCCCCCTTGCCATTCAGATACTGCCACCGACCGCGAGCGCCTGGATGGCAGGTCACGGACACGAAGCGAACATCTTAGCAGAGGGTCGCGACTGCGCAACGCGACGAGCCGGCGGGGAGCTGCGGCAGGACGCCAGCCAACGCCCGCGTTCGGACGCTTGAGGACAGCCGGGGATGCAACGCAAGATCATTCACTGCGACTGCGATTGCTTCTACGCTGCGGTGGAGGTCCGCGACCGGCCCGACCTGGCAGGCAAACCGGTGGCCGTGGGCGGCGCGCCGGACAAACGTGGCGTGATCGCCACCTGCAACTACGAAGCCCGCCGCTTCGGCGTGCATTCAGCCATGCCGTCGAATCAGGCGGTTCGGGCCTGCCCCGATCTGGTATTGCTGCGCCCCGACATGGACAGGTATCGCGAGGTGTCCGCCAGTGTGTTCGCCATCTTCCGGCGTTTCACTGACACCATCGAGCCGTTATCCCTCGACGAGGCCTTTCTCGATGTCACGGGCAGTGAACTGCTCAACGGCAGTGCCACGCTCATTGCCCGGGCCATCCGCAACTCCGTGAGGCGGGAACTCGGCATCACCATCTCCGCCGGCATCGCGCCCAACAAGTTCCTCGCCAAGGTGGCCAGCGACTGGAACAAACCCGACGGCCAGTTCGTGGTGCGGCCCGAGGACGTGGACGCCTTCGTGGCAGCGCTGCCGGTGCGCCGACTGCCCGGCGTGGGGCCTGCCATGACGGCACGGCTGGCGGAACTCGGTGTGACCACCTGCGCCGACCTGCGGGCCATCGACGCCGTGACGCTGCACCAGCGTTGCGGCAATGCCGCCGCACGTTTGCGCGAGCTCGCCCTCGGCGAAGACCGCCGCGAAGTTCGGCCTCGCAGCGGCCGCAAATCCGTCTCCGTGGAGCAGACTTTCGCCGACGACAAGCCGACCCTGAAAGCCTGCCAGCATGCCCTCGCTGATCTCGAAGTCCGCCTCAGGCAGCGTTTGGCAAAGGTGGATCCGGACGAACGCATCCGCAGCTGCTTCGTGAAGGTCCGCTTCAATGACTTCACGACCACCACCGCCGAGCGGGCCTCGGAAGCGCCCAGCCCCGAAGTCTACGTCGAGTTGCTGGAATCCGCCTGGGAGCGCGTGGGGCGACCGGTGCGGCTCCTCGGGGTCGGGGTGTCCTTTCGCAGTCGCCATGCACCCGCCGAACAGCTGGAGTTCGGGTTTCCCGGTGGCCGCTCGCCTGCTGAAGACGCCGGTCCATGACCAGTCCACAGGAGACCAGCGCGCTGTGGGAAGGCCCTAATCGCGAAGCGATTGGGCCGATCTCGATCCGCTCTGCCGAAGCTGAGGGCGCTGCCTTCGCCCTACCTCATCCAGATCGGCG